>JACVCL010000039.1 GCA_016742075.1 Phycisphaerales bacterium | reverse complement strand
CGGGCCCGCCGGGCGGGCGGCGCGGGGTCCTTGGGCTCCGGCGCTGGGCGCCCCCCCTGGGCCCGCCGCCCCTGGCCGCGCTGGGGCGCGCCCCCCAGCCCGGGCCTCGGCGGGGCGCGCCGCTTGGGGGGGCGGCGGGGCGGGGGGCGGTGGCGGGGGGGGGCCGTGCGGGGGGGGGTGCCGGGGGCGCTGGGGGGGGTGTTCCCGGGGGCGGGGGCCGGTTTCTTCGATGATTCGGAGGGCGAGGGCACGGGTGGATCTCCGTCGGATGGTTCGGTTCAGTCGGTTGATCGGGCGAAAGGTAGATGAATCGGGATTGAAGTGGCGATGGGCAGGAGGGGTGAGCGGTGGGGGGGCCTAAACGGAGTGGTGCGACGCCGGGGGCTCGCACAGTTCGGTGAGCACGCCCATCGACGCCTTGGGGTGCAGGAAGGCGATGCGCGTGCCGTGGGCGCCGGGCCGGGGCCGCTCGTCGATGAGCCGCACGCCCCCAGCCTTGAGGGCCGCGAGCCGCGACTCGATGCCGTCCACCGTGTACGCCACGTGGTGCAGCCCCTCGCCTCGCTTCTCGATGAACTGCGCGATCGGCGAGTCGGGCGACGTCGGTTCCAGCACCTCCAGCCGCACCGGCGCATCGCCGGGGCCCAAGCTGTAGAAGGCAACGCGCACCTTCTGGTCGGGCACCTCTTCGACGCCCTCGAACCGCGCGCCCAGCACGCCCTCGTAGAACGAGCGCTGGGCCTCCAGCGAGCGCACCGCGATGCCGATGTGATTCACCGCCCTGGCAGCGATCATGGCCCATCCTCCTTCGCGGCCCGCATCCGGGCCAGAACCGCCCGCACGATCTTCCCGGCCGCCTCCCCCGGCCGCAGCCGGCCCGCACGCACGTCCTCCTCGGCCTTCGCCGTGGCCTCGGCCACCTCCGGCGAGCCGAAGGCCAGCCGCCGGAGACGCTCGCCCGCCAGCGCGTGCATCCAGCGGAGCTCCTGCTCACGCCGGCGCTCGGCCAGCCGGCCCGACGCCCGCATTCCCTCCACCCGCGAGCGTGCAGCCTCCCACACCTCGCCCACCCCGGCGCCGGTCAGCGCGCTGCACGCCAGCACCACCGGCTCGGCCCCGCCATCGCGCCGGCCGACCAGCCGCAGCACCGCCGCGTACTCGCGGGCCGCCGCCGCGGCCCGGGCCGTGTTGTCGCCGTCGGCTTTGTTCACCGCGATCAGGTCTACCAGCTCCAGCAGCCCGCGCTTGATGCCCTGCAGCTCGTCGCCGGCGCCGGCGATCATCACCGCGATGAAGAAGTCGGTCATGTCCGCCACCACCGTCTCCGACTGCCCGACCCCCACGGTCTCCACCAGCACCACGTCGAAGCCCGCCGCCTCGCACAGCAGCAGGGCTTCCCGGGTGTGACGGGCCACTCCCCCGAGCGCACCGCCGGTGGGCGAAGGCCGGATGAACGCCCGAGCGTCCGCGCTCAGCCGCGGCATCCGCGTCTTGTCGCCGAGGATCGACCCGCCCGTCACCTCGCTCGACGGATCCACCGCCAGCACCGCCACCCGCAGGCCCGACGCCGTCAGCATCGTTCCCATCCGTTCGATGAACGTCGACTTACCCGCCCCCGGCACGCCCGTGATCCCGACCCGCACCGCCCCGCCCGTCCGCGGCAGCAGCCGGTCGACGAGCCGGTCGGCCATCGCCCGGTGCTCGGGCCGGTTCGACTCCACCAGCGAGATCGCCCGCCCCAGAACCGCCCGGTCACCGGACTCCACCCCCCGCGCGTACTCGTCGAGCGACAGCACCGCCGGCGCCGGCCGCGCCGAGGCGTCCGGCGTCGGATCCGGCCCGCCGGCGCCGGCCGATTCCGGCGCCCTCGCCACGCTGAGCCCGAAACCGGGCCCCGCCGCTTGTCGCGGCACCCCTCGGGCGCGATGGCGGTCGTCGCCGCTCATCGGCCCTCCTTCGCCCCGGCCCCTTCAGCCGGGTGGCCCCGCGCGGCCGCGAGCGCCGCCATGAGCTTCAGGGCCGCCTGCGGGATCACCGTCCCGGGGCCGAAGATCGCGCTCACGCCCGCGTCGTACAACTCCTTGTAGTCCTGCGGCGGGATCACGCCGCCCACCACGATCATCACGTCCGGTCGGCCCGCCGCGTCCAGGGCCTTGCGCAGCGCCGGCACCAGCGTCAGGTGGCCCGCCGCCAGCGAAGACACGCCGACCACGTGCACGTCGTTCTCCACCGCCTGCCGGGCCGTCTCTTCCGGGGTCTGGAACAGCGGCCCAAGATCGACATCGAAGCCCATGTCGGCGTACGCCGACGCCACCACTTTCTGGCCGCGGTCGTGCCCGTCCTGCCCCATCTTGGCGATGAGGATCCTCGGCCGGCGCCCCTCGGCCTTCTCGAACCGCTCCACCGTCCGACGCACCTCCTCCACCGCCGACGCATCGCCGTGACCCGCCTCCCGCGCGTACACCCCGCGCACCGACCGGGGGGTCGCTTCGTGACGGCCGAACACGTCCTCCAGCGCCATCGAGATCTCTCCGACGGTGGCCTTGGCCCGGGCGGCGTCGACGCTCAACGCGAGAAGGTTACCCGAGCCGGAACGCGCCGCCTCGGTCAGCGCTGCCAGGGCCCGCCTCACGGCCGCGCCGTCACGCTGCGAGCGCAGGGCGTTCAGCCGCTGCACCTGCGCGTGCCGCACGGCCGTGTTGTCGATCTTCAGCACGTCCGGGGCCTGGTCGCGCTCGGGCCGGAAGCGGTTGACCCCCACCACGGTCTGCCGGCCCGAGTCGATCCGGGCCTGCGTCCGCGCCGACGCCTCCTCGATCCGCATCTTGGGGATCCCCGCCTCGATGGCCCGGGCCATCCCGCCGAGCTCCTCGACCTCCAGGATGTGCCCCCAGGCGCGCCGCGCCAGTCCGTCGGTGAGCTTCTCCACCGCGTACGACCCGCCCCAGGGGTCGATCACGCGGCAGGTGTCGGTCTCCTGCTGAAGGAACAGCTGCGTGTTGCGGGCGATCCGCGCCGAGAACTCGGTCGGCAGCGCCAGCGCCTCATCGAGCGCGTTCGTGTGCAGGCTCTGAGTGTGCCCCTGCGTGGCCGCCATGGCCTCGATGCATGTCCGGACCACGTTGTTGTACACGTCCTGGGCCGTCAGGCTCCAGCCGCTGGTCTGGCTGTGCGTGCGGAGCGAGAGGCTCTTGGCGCTCTTCGGCGCAAACGAGCGGACGATGCCCGCCCAAAGCAGCCGCGCCGCCCGCATCTTCGCCACCTCCATGAAGAAGTTCTCGCCGATCGCCCAGAAAAAGCTCAGACGCGGCGCGAACGCGTCCACGTCCAGCCCGCGCGACACCCCGGTCCGCAGGTACTCCAGCCCGTCGGCAAGCGTGTACGCCAGCTCCAGGTCGGCCGTCGCCCCCGCCTCCTGCATGTGGTAGCCGCTGATCGAGATGCTGTTGAACTTCGGCATCCGCTCCGCCGTGTACGCGAACACGTCGCCGATGATCCGCATGCTCGGCCCCGGCGGGTAGATGTACGTGTTGCGGACCATGAACTCCTTGAGAATGTCGTTCTGGATGGTCCCCGCCAGCTGCGCGGGCTTCACGCCCTGCTCCTCGGCCGCGACGATGTACATCGCCAGCACCGGCAGCACCGCCCCGTTCATGGTCATCGACACGCTGATCTGATCGAGCGGGATGCCCTCGAACAGCACACGCATATCGAGGATCGAGTCGACCGCCACCCCCGCCATCCCCACGTCGCCCGCCACCCGGGGGTGGTCGCTGTCGTAGCCCCGGTGGGTCGCCAGATCGAACGCGATCGAAAGCCCCTTCTGCCCGGCCGCCAGGTTCCGCCGGTAGAAGGCGTTGCTCGCCTCCGCCGTGCTGAAGCCCGCGTACTGCCGCACCGTCCACGGCTTGAGAACGTACATCGTCGCGTACGGCCCCCGGACGAACGGCGCCAGCCCCGGATAAGTCCCCAGGTGCCGCACCCCCGCCAGATCACCGGCGACGTACTCCGGCTTCACGCGGATCTGCTCGGGCGTCAGCCAGTCGAGCTCGCCCAGCCGCCGTCCGGCCAAGCGCTCGGCCTCCGCCGACCAGTCCGCCCCGTTCGGCCGCGAAGACGATCCCCTCAGCGAAACCCCGGCGAAGTTCGGGATCTTGCTCACGCGTGCACCCCTTCCGCTTCCAGCAGCTCCGCGAGCGTCCGGATCACGTCGCAGCGCACATAGATGAACCGGTCGATCCCCGCGGCCCGGTACACAGCCTCGTTCTCACCCGGGTGCCCCGCCAGCACCACCGTCCGCGCGCCGGCCGCGTGAAGCCGGGCGGCAAGGTCCCCCGCGTGCCGCTCGTACAGCGCATCGCTCGAGCAGATCACGGCCGTGCCCGCCCCGCTCGCGGCGAACGCCGCCGCCGCCGCCGCAGGCTCCGCGTGGCCGTCGTCCGAGATCACCTCGAAGCCTCCGGCCTCGAAGAAGTTGCGGGCGTAGTTCGTCCTCGCCAGGTGCGTCGCGATCGGCCCCAGGCTCGCCAGGAACACCCGCGGCCGCGACCCGCACTCCGCGGCGTAGCGGTCGCTCGCGTCCCGCAAGCGCTCGAAAGGCTCGGCGAACGGATGCACCGCGATCGGCGCCGCCAGCTCGGTCGCCGGGTGGGCCCCCACGGCGATCGCTTCGTGAATCTTCCCGATCGTTGCCCCGCGCTCCGCCGCCGCGAACGCCGCGGCGCTCGCCGAGCCCGGCGTGCCCCCGACGGCGATCGGCCCAACCCGTCCGACGGGCTTGCCCCGATAGGTCTCCAGGCGCTTGCGGATCTCACCGCGGACCTGGGCCATATCGCGGCCCTCCCGAGCCGGCGGCTCGGCGCCGACATCGGGGAACTCGCTCACGCCCGTGATCGCGTCCCGCCGCGTCGCCAGGTTCTTCGCCCGTGGCCCGAACGCGCTCTCGATCTGCGACGCCACCCAGCCGCCCGTCAGGCACGCCGCCATGCCCCCCTTGGCCTCGATCTGCTGCAGAATCCCCCACGCCTTCTCCGCCAGCTCCTCCGTGAGAGTCTCCAGGTAGTGGCTCCCGCCCGAAGGATCGCTGATCCGGTGCAAGTGGCACTCTTCCTGCAGAATCAGCGGAGTGTTCCGCGCCAGCCGCCGCGCCAGCGCCGATGGCGGACCCAGCGCGCTGTCGAACGGCGCCGACCCGATCGCTTCCGCCCCCGCCACGCCCGCCGCGAACACGCTCACCGTGTTCCGCAGGAGGTTCACCCACGGGTCCCGCGCCGTCAGCACCCGCTTGCTCGCCCGCACGTGCATGACCATCCGCCGAGCGTCCGCCGCCCCGCCGCACGCCTCGACCACCCGCCCCCACAGACGCCGGGCCGCCCGCAGCTTCGCGATCGCGAGGAAGAAGTTGCACCCCACCGCGTACGAGAACACCATCTGCCGCGCCGCCCGGTCGATCGGCAGCCCCGCCCCCTCCATCGCCCGCAAGTACTCCAGCGCCGTCGCCATCGAGAACCCCAGATCCTGCGTCGCCGTCGCACCGGCGTGGTGATACGGCGCTGTGCCCACCCGCAGCGCCGTCGAACGCGGGAATCGCGCATCGGTCCACGACGCCAGGTCCGCCGCCAGCCGCAGCCCGTCCGCCAGCGAATACGGCAGCCGACCGTCCCTCGCCAGAACCGCCAGAGGGTCGGCGTTGAAGGCCCCGCGGGCCGCCTCGTCAGGGATCCCCGCGGCCTGCCACATCGCCGCCAGCTGCGCCGACGCCGGCACAAACGCCGCACCCGCCTCCAGCCCCACCAGGATCATGTTCAGGTGCACGCCCTCGAACGCCCGGCGCCACTCGCCCGGCGACGACAGGCTCACCCCGTCCTGGCCGATCAGCGACGGCGCCCGCGCATCGTCGGCATCCATCCCCGCCCGGCCCGCCGCGTCCAGTCGGATGATCACCGACCCTACCCCGCCGGCCAGGTCTTCCAGCAGAGCCTTGTTCACGTCCGCCGCGTCGCTCTCCGCACGCTCCTGGCGGATGTCCCAGCCGGTCAGCGCGTTGTTCAGCACCCTCCCCCCGCGGGCGAAGCCCGGGCGGCCGCTACGCTCATCCGACGCCAGCCCCGCCGGCCCCTCCGTGTACAGCGGGCGAATCGACACGCCCTCGTACGTCGTCGTGACGAGCTTCTTCTCGAAACTCGCCCCGTTCAGGTCCGCGTCCACCAGCGCCCGCCACTGCTCGGCCGTGCACCGCGGAAATTCGACGAGAGTCTCAAAGTCGCGAGGGAGCATGCGCGGCCTCCGTCGCCGTCGGGTCTGTCCATCCACCCGAACAGGTCACTCAGCCACACCCGTCCGGGCCCCTCTCCCCACACCTTCAGACTACCCGCGCAGCGGCCCGAGTGTCGGATGATTCTTCGGAATTCGTGCGCAGTTGAGCGCTTTCACATGTCCCGGATTGAGGATTCTGCCTCATGTGATTCGGAAACGCCCGCGCGTACCATCCGGGCGCCATGTCCCCCTCATCCTCCACCACCCGCCGTCACTCCCCCCGCATCGCCACCTCGGCCGACGAGGCCGTCGCACCCATCCGCAGCGGGATGAACGTCTTCGTCCACGGCGCCTGCATGACCTCGACCCCGCTCCTCGAGGCCCTCGCCCGCCGCACCGACCTCGAGAACGTCCGCCTCTACCACCTCCACCTCGCCGGGCCGCTCCCCCACCTCGACGCCCCGCCCGGCCGCTTCCGCTCCATCTCGCTGTTCACCGGGGCCAACCTCCGCGGCGCCGTCGGCGACGCCCGCGCCGACTACATGCCCGTCTTCCTCTCCGACATCGCCCCCATGTTCCGCAGCGGCGTCATCAGGCTCGACGCGGCCATCCTCCACCTGTCCCCGCCCGACAAGCACGGCCTGTGCACCCTCGGCACCTCCGTCGACGTCGCCCGCGCCGCGGCCGACAGCGCCCCGATGGTCATCGCCGAGATCAACCGCCGCGCCCCGCGCACCCACGGCGCCGCCGCAGTCCCCTTCTCCGCCCTGCACACATGCTTCTACAGCGATAGGCCTCTGCTCGCCCACGAGCCCGAGCCCGAGTCTCCCGTCAACGCCCGCATCGGCGAGATCGTCGCCGGCCTCATCGAAGACGGCTCCTGCCTCCAGGTCGGCATCGGCGGCATCCCCGACGCCGTTCTCGCGCGCCTCGGCGACAAGCGAGACCTCGGCGTCCACACCGAAATGTTCTCCGACCGCATGGCCGACCTCGTCGAGGGTGGCGTCGTCACCAACCGCTTCAAGAGCGTCCATCCCGGCCGTCTCACCACCAGCTTCGTCGCCGGCACCCAGCGCATCTTCGATTTCGTCGACGACAACCCCCTTGTCGAGTTCCACGGCGCCGACCGCACCAACGACACCGCCCTCATCCGCAAAAACGAACGCGTCGTCGCCGTCAATTCCGCGATCGAGGTCGATCTCACCGGCCAGGTCTGCGCCGACTCCATCGGCCACCGCATCTTCTCGGGCATAGGCGGCCAGATGGACTTCATCCGCGGCGCCGCCCTCTCCCCCGGCGGCAAGCCCATCATCGCCCTCCCCGCCACCGCCGCCGGCGGCAAGCTCTCCCGCATCACCGCCCAGCTCCAGGACGGCGCCGGTGTCGTTACCACCCGCGGTCACGTCCACTGGATCGTCACCGAGTACGGCGCCGCCAACCTCCACGGCAAAACGCTCCGCGAGCGCGGCGAGGCCCTCATCGCCCTCGCGCACCCCGACTTCCGCGCCGAACTCCGCAAGAAGCTCGCCGCCATCAGGCACTTCGACCTCGCCGGCTGACCCCCCCCCAAAAGCCCCTTCCCCTGCCGCGGCCCCCGCTCAAGCCTTCTTGGGCTTGTCGTCGTCCTCAAAGTCAAAGTCGAAATCGAAGATCGACGAGTCCTCGCGGCTGCCGGGCGGCACGATCGAGCCCATACCCGGCCCCTTGGTCACGGTCTCGTCCGGGTCGAACGGCTTGCCGCCCGCGCCGGGCTTGGCACCGCCGCCCTCGACGATCGCGTTGCTCCCCGCCGGCGGCGTGGCCATGCTCGCGTCGTCGGCGCCGCCCACGTGCGCCGGCGGCTCGATCAGCTCCGGCTGGCCGTTGATCTGCACCGTCATCAGGCACGGCCCGATGCCCAGCACGTCCCCCGCCTTCAGCGACACCGTCGTGATCCGGGCGTGGTTGCAGTACGTCCCGTTCGAAGAGCCCAGGTCCTTCGCCTCGAGCTTCCCCGCCGAGTACGAGATCTCGCAGTGTTTCCTCGACACCGAGGGCAGCGGGATCCGCAGGTTCGCGTCCTGGTTCCGCCCCACCACGTACCGCCCCGGCTTGAGGGTGATGTCCTTGCGGGTCCCGTCCGGGCGGAAGATCACCAGTTTCACGTCCACGTGCGACATACCCTTCTGGCCGCGCGTCCGGCCGGAGCAAGGCGGGTGAACCGCTCCCCTTCCATGCACCAGACTACTGCCATCACCGTCGGCGGGCAAAGCCGCCCCGCCACCTCGGAAGACGGCCTCTCCGCCCTCTCCACCCCGGTGCGCAGCCTCTACGCCCACGTACCCTTCTGCTTTCACAAGTGCCACTACTGCGACTTCTACTCCTTCGTCGACTCCCAGGACCGCCAGCCCGCCTTCACCGACGCCCTGATCTCCGAAATCCGCACCCTCGCCCGGCACGCCCGCCGGGCCTCGCCCGGTTCGGCCAGGCCCCCCCTCGACACCGTGTTCGTCGGCGGGGGCACCCCCAGCCTGCTCCGTCCCGACCTGTGGCACCGCCTGCTCGCGGCCCTGAACGAAGCCTTCGATCTCTCCGCCCCGGGCCTCGAATTCACCGTCGAGTGCAACCCCGAGACGGTCACCCCCGAGCTCATCGCCACGCTCCGAGCCGGCGGCGTGAACCGGGTGAGCATGGGGGCCCAGTCCTTCAACACCACCCACCTCAAGACCCTCGAGCGCTGGCACGACCCCGAAAACGTCCCCCGCGCCCTCGAGATCGCCGCGGCCGGCGGCATCCCCCGCCGCTCCATCGACCTCATCTTCGCGATCCCGGGCCAGTCGCTCACCGACTGGGAGACCGACCTCGCCCGAGGCCTGTCCCTCTGCACCCCCGCGGGGCGCGGTATCGGGCGTAGCGGGGGGCTTGAGGGTAGTGGGGGGGTCGAGCACATCTCCTGCTATGCGCTCACCTACGAGCCCAACACCGCGATGACCCGGCGTCTGGCCAGGGGCGAGTTCGCCGCGGCCCCCGACGACCTCGAGGCCCGCATGTACGAGCGCACCGTCGAACTCTGCGCCGAGCGAGGCTTCGGCCGCTACGAGGTCTCAAACTTCGCACAACCCGGAGCCGAGAGCCGCCACAACCTCGCCTACTGGCGGCAGCAGCAGTGGCTCGCCGCCGGCCCCTCGGCGTCGGCGCACGTCGCCGGCTGGCGCTGGAAGAACGTCCCGCGTCTCACCGACTGGATGCAGGGCGTCGAGCGCTCCGGCGGCTACGCCCCCGCGGCCGACGTCGAGCCGCCCGATCCGCGGCGTGCCCTGGCCGAGCGGCTCATGATGGGCGTCCGCATCGCCGAGGGGCTCCCCGGGCACGAGATCCTCGCCGCCGCAGAATCCCTCGGCGCACGCGACACCCTCCGCCGCGAGGCCGAGCGACAGGAACGCAAGGGCCTGCTCCGGGTCTCCGGCGGCCGATGGACGCTCACCGACCGCGGCTTCCTCTTCGCCGACGGCGTCGCCGCCGAGCTGATGAGCGTCTTGCAGCGCTGACCCCGCACCGCCCGATACACTCGCCCCACACATGGGCCTCGCCGACCGAGACTACACCCGCGCCACCGGCCCCCGCCCGGGCGTTCTCGGCGCGCTCCCGAGGCTGAGCATCGTCGTCTGGCTCATCATCATCAATGTCGCCGTCTTCGCGATCGACCGCGTCGCCGGCCACTTCCACCCCGTGTCCATCCACGTCGGCGACGTGTTCAACCAGGGCTTCAACCCCCGGGGCAAGGATCTCCGGATCAACACCGGCGTTCTCGCCCCGGTTCCCAGCACCACCGACCCGAACACCCCCGGCATCTTCGGCGGCCACCCGATCGTCGACGCCGCGTCGGGCCAGCTCGTCGGCTTCCGCCGCGTGTTCATCGAAAAGCCGCTCACCGCCATCGGCCACTTCTCCACCGGCAAGGGCTTCGTCGAGCTCCAGGTCTGGCGGCTGGTCACCTTCCAGTTCCTCCACGTCAACGAAATCCACCTCCTGCTGAACATGCTCGGCCTGTGGTTCTTCGGGCCGGCTATCGAGCAGCACCTTGGCTCGCGCCGCCAGTTCCTCGCCTTCTACTTCGTCTGCGGCATCGCCGGCGCCCTCATGTACCTCGCCCTCAACCTCGCCGGCTACCTCATCGGCAAGCCCCTGCCCGGCCTGCTCTTCATCGACCTCTACACCCCCCTCATCGGCGCCTCCGCCGGCGTCTTCGGCGTGCTGCTCGCGAGTGCCTATGTCGCCGGCCGCGAGACCATGTACGTCTTCCTCGTCATCCCCATGAAGATCCGCACCGGCGCCTACCTCATGGCCGCCATCTCGGTGCTCACGCTCCTCCGCAGCGGCTGGAACGCCGGCGGCGAGGCCGCGCACCTCGGCGGCGCGGTCGCCGGATTCTTCTTCATCAGGTACCCGCACCTCCTCCTCGATTTCTTCGACGAGTTCCTCTTCGGCGGTTCCTCGCGAAAGTCGCCCGCCCCCGCCCGGCCCCGCCCCGACCGCCAGGCCCGCGTCGACGCCATCCTCGACAAGGTGCACAGGCAAGGCCTCTCCAGCCTCACCGACGCCGAGCGGCGCATCCTCGAGCGCGCCTCCAAGTCGCAGCCACCACCGCCCGGCGCCAGGCCGTGAACGCCCCCCTCGCCTTCGACATCCTCCACCGCTCCCCCTCCTCCCGGGCCCGACTCGGCCGCGTGCACACGCCCCACGGCCACTTCGACACCCCCGCCTTCATGACCGTCGGCACCCAGGGCACCGTCAAGGGCCTCGTGCCGCCGCTCGTCCGCGACGCCGGCGCGCAGATCATCCTCGCCAACACCTACCACCTCATGCTCCGCCCCGGCGCCGCCACCGTCGCGCGCCTCGGCGGCCTCCACGCCTTCATGGGCTGGTCCCGCCCCATACTCACCGACTCCGGCGGCTACCAGGCCTACTCCATGTCCGACATCAACTCCGTCTCCGACGACGGCGTCACCTTCAAGTCCATCGTCGACGGCTCCTCCGTCCACCTCACCCCCGAGCGCTCCATCGAGGTGCAGAACACCCTCGGCGCCGACATCATCATGGCCTTCGACGACTGCCCGCCCAGCGTCGACCCGCGCACGCTCAACCAGGCTCGCCAGCGCATCGCCGGGCAGTCCGCCCGCGCCCGCAAGGCCCGCGACTACGACCACACCCGCCGCCTCGACGAAGCCAACGAGCGCACCATCCGCTGGCTCCTGCGCTGCGTCGCCGCCCACGCCCGGCCCGCCGAGCAGGCCCTCTTCGGCATCGTCCAGGGCGGCGTCGATCTCGAACGCCGATCACGCTCCGCCGCGCAGATCACCGGCGTCGACCTCCCCGGCTACGCCATCGGCGGAGTCGCCGTCGGAGAAGGCTTCTCTGAGATCGTCCGCGTCGTCGAGCACACCGCGCCCCTCCTGCCCGAGGCCCGGCCGCGATATCTCATGGGCGTCGGCTTCGAGCGCGACATCGTCGCCGCCGTCCGCGCCGGCGTCGACATGTTCGACTGCGTCCTCCCCACGCGCAACGGCCGCAACGCCTTCGCCTTCACCCCCGCCGGCCCCCTCCGCCTCCGCAACGCCGTCCACGCCGAAGACCCCGGCCCGATCGACCCCGACTGCGACTGCCCCGCCTGCCGGCCCGCCGCTTACCAATGGGACACGCCGGGCGGCCGACCCTTCTCCCGGGGATATCTCCGGCACCTCTTCATGGCCCGGGAGATGCTCGGCCCCATCCTCGTCAGTTTGCATAATGTTCGGCATTTCCAGCGCCTCATGGTGGACATCCGCTCGACAATTCGAGAAGATGGCTGGTCCGCGTTCGGCCGGCGTTGGCCCGTGGCCTTTACTACCGGCCCGGCGATCCCTCCCGAACCGGGTTGACCCCGGCGCCCGATGACTCGGGCCCTGCTGTCGCTTTCGCCCTGCCGCCCCCCAGGATCGACCACGATGACCGACCCGACCCCTTGGGCCTCGCTCACCTGCCCCGTCTTCTCGACCCTCGCCGCCGACCCTCCCTCGGCCGGGGCCCCCGTCGCCGGCCGTCCCGAGGCCCAGTCCGGCACCGCCACCGTCACGGGCGCACCGGGCTCTGAGACTCAGAAGCTCGGCACCGGCTCCCAGCAGGCCCCCCCCCCGGGCCTCGGCTTCGAGTTCTTCTTCATCATCCTCGGCTTCTTCGCCCTGATGATCTTCCTCCAGTTCCGCGCCGGCAAGAAGGAGAAGCAGCGCCGCGCCGAGCTTCTCACCTCGCTCAAGCGCAACGACCGCGTCCAGACCCTCGGCGGCATGATCGGCACCATCGTCGAACTCAAGGACGACGAGGTCGTCCTCCGCGTCGACGAGTCCACCAACACCAAGATCGCCTTCAGCAAGGCCGCCGTGCAGTCCGTGCTCAAGTCGGCCCGCGAAGACTCGCTCTCCCGCCGCGACCGTGAGAAGGAAGAGGTCGCCGCGGGCGTCTGACGCCCCGCACCGCCGGCTCCCGGCCCGCCACCGTCCCAGTCGCACACCCCCGCGGCCGCCGCCGCAGGAATGTCCTGCCCGCCTCTCCGAGCCCGAACCCATGCGTCACCTGACCCGAAACATCTGCATCTCCCTCGCCCTGCTCCTCCTCTGCGCCTGGGCCATTTACCCGCCCGAGCGCAGCCTCCGCCTCGGCAAAGACCTCGCCGGCGGCGTCAGCCTCGTCTACGGCGTCGACCTGGGCCCCAACGACACCCCCGACATCGTCGGCCGCACGATCGAGGTCCTCAAGGACCGCATCAACCCCCGCGGCACGCTCGACATCTCCTTCATCCAGCAGGGCCGCGACCGCATCGAGATCTCGATGCCCCTGCCCGACGCCAAGACCCTCGAGCGACGCGACGCCTTCAAGGCCGAGCTCCGCAAGCTCGAGGACTTCGACATCGACCTCCCCGCCTTCGAGCGCGCCATGCGCCTCACCGGCGCCGACCGTGAGGCCGCCCTCCGCGCCCTCTACCAGACCAACGGCCCCGACGGCCGCGCCGCCGAGTCCGCCCCGCGCAAGGCCCTCATCGAGCCCCTCCTCGCCGCCATCCGAAGCGCCGACGAGGCCCGCCGAGCCTTCGAGACGCCCCCCGCCGGGCCCATGCGCCCGGACGACGCCTCGGCCCTCGAGGCCGCCGCCGCCGACGCCGCCATCAAGCTCGACGAAACCCGCAACCGCGTCCTCGCCTCCGTCGTCACCCCCGAGGCCATGCGCACCGCCCTCGAAGAGTCCGACGACGCCCCCAAGATCCGCGACTCGGCCACCAACGAGATCGTCTCCCTCGACAGCCCCCGCGGCCAGGCCCTCAAGAACATCCGCTCCAAGATCGGCGATCTCCCCGGCGGCGCAGCCCTGCTCGACGCCATCGAGGCCCGCCACAAGGACTACGTCGCCCTCCGCAAGGGCCTCGACGACCCGGCCGACCTCGAGCGCCTCCTCCGCGGCTCCGGCGTCCTCGAGTTCCGGATCGCCCTCCGCCCGGGCGAGGTCTCCGGCGGCGCCGCCGAGGAGGCCCGCCTCCGCCGCCAGCTCCAGGAACGCGGGCCCGACGGCGTCGAGGCCAAGGGCGTCAAGTGGTTCCAGGTCAACAAGATCTCCAACTGGTTCAACGACTCCAGGGGCCTCGAGTTCCTCAGGGCCGACCCCGCCGCCTTCTTCGCCCAGAGCCACGCCCTCGTGGGCGACTTCCACGCCGGACGCTACTACGTCCTGCTCTACGACGAGCCCGGCCTCCGCCTCACCCAGGCCGAGGGCGCCTGGAGCCTCACCTCCGCCGGCCGCACCGTCGACCAGAACTCCGGCTTCCCCGCCGTCAACTTCGCCATGAACCCCAAGGGCGCCCAGCTGCTGGGCGACCTCACCGAACGAAACGTCAACCGCCCCATGGCCATCGTCCTCGACGGCCAGGTCTACTCCGCCCCCAACATCAACAGCCGCATCTCCAACAGCGGCATCATCGTCGGCCGCTTCTCCGACGCCGAGCTCAACTACCTCATCAAGACCCTCTCCGCCGGCGCCCTCGCCGCCAAGCTCGGCGACCGCCCCATCAGCGCCAACACCCTCGCCCCCGAGCTCGGCTCCGACAACCTCACCAAGGGCCTCCACGCCAGCCTCATCGCCCTGGCCATCGTCGGCGTCTTCATGATCGGCTACTACTTCATGATGGGCACCATCGCCATGGTCGCCCTCCTCGGCAACGCCATCATCATCCTCGGCACCATGTCGCTGGTCGAGGCCTCCTTCACCCTCCCGGGCATCGCCGGCATCATCCTCACCTTCGGCACCGCCGTCGACTCCAATGTGCTCATCTACGAGCGCATCCGCGAGGAGCTCAACGCCGGCAACGACCTCCGCACCTCCGTCCGCCTGGCCTTCCAGCGCGTGCTCTCCACCATCATCGACTCCAACCTCTCCAACCTCATCGTCTGCGTCGTTCTCGCCTACACCGCCACCAGCGAGATCCGCGGCTTCGCCATCACCCTCGGCATCGGCGTCGTCGGCACCATGATCTCCGCCCTCCTCTTCACCCGCATCATCTTCGTCCTGCTCATCGAGAACGCCGGCATCCGCACCATGCGCCAGCTCCCCATCGTCTGGCCCGGCCTCCAGCGGGCCCTCACCCCCAATGTCGACTGGATCGCCCTCCGCTGGCTCTTCATCCCCCTCTCCTGCGTCATGGTCAGCGCCGGTCTCTTCCTCATGTGGCGACAGGGCGAAGAGATCCTCAACACCGAGTTCCGCGGCGGCTCCGCCATCACCCTCCAGCTCAAGGACGTCGAGAAGGGCGGCGTCAAGCAGCCTCTCACCCTCACCCGCGGCGAGGTCGACGCCCGCATCACCCGTTCGCCCGACGGCATCGCCTACGCCGCCGAGCGCCGCGCCGCCGAGCTCCAGCAGCGCCTCGCCGGCATGCCCGCCGGCCCCGAGCGCGACGCCGTCGAGCGGGCCCTGGCCTCCGAGCGCGCCCTCGTCGATCTCAAGAACGCCGAAGTCGTCGCCATCAACCCCGCCGCCGACGGCGTCACCTCCGACCGCTTCACCATCAAGACCACCATCACCGACTCCGAGGCCCTCAAGCGCGCCATCACCGACCGCTTCAAGGATGAGGTCGACTCCGTCCCCGCACTCGCCTTCCGCGCCAGCGAGTTCGAGGGCGTCGACGCCGCACCAGTCTTCAAGATCCTCGACGCCAAGCTCGGCAAGAACATCGGCCGCGAGGAATTCTCCGAAGACGTCAGCTCCTACATCAACGGCGTCGCCATCGTCCTTCAGGACATCACCCCGCGCGTCGACGAGCGCACCCTCACCCAGCGCCTGAACTTCATGCGCACCCAGCCCGACAAGGCCGGCTTCGCCCTCAAACGCGAGTTCCGCGTCGTCGTCCCCGAGGTCTACCCCGGAACCCGCGACGTCAAGACCGCCGTCATCGTCGTCCGCGACCCCGGCATCACCATCTACGACGAAACCCGCTGGAAGCGCGACCTCGCCGCCTCCGAGTGGACCATCGTCCGCGAGGCCCTCACCGTCCCCACCACCCTCGCCAGCATCAGCACCTTCTCCCCCGCCGTCGCCGCCGACTTCCGCGCCAAGGCCATCGTCGCCGTCGTGCTCAGCCTCCTGCTGATCATGATGTACATCTGGGTCCGCTTCGGCTCCGTCCGCTACTCCCTCGCCGCCGTCATCCCCCTCGCCCACGACACCGTCGTCGTCCTCGCCTTCATCGGCATGAGCAAATGGATCTACCAGAACATCCCCGGCGCCGCCTACCTCGGCATCCGCCCCTTCAAGATCGACCTCGAACTCGTCGCCGCCATCCTCACCATCATCGGGTACTCGCTCAACGACTCGGTCGTCATCCTCGACCGCATCCGCGAGAACCGCGGCAAGCTCGCCTTCACCACCCGCAAGATGGCCAACGACGCCGTCAACCAGACCCTCTCCCGCACCGCCATCACCGGCGGCACCACCCTCATCTCCGTCATCGTCCTCTTCCTCTACGGCGGAGAGGGCGTCACCAGCTTCGCCTACACCATGATCATCGGCACCATCGTCGGCACCTACTCCTCCTGGGCCATCACCGCGCTCATCGCCTTCGACCGCAAGTCCCCGCCGCCCTCCTCCTCCGTCGCCCGCTCCGAGCGGTCGGCCGAGTCCGACCGCGCCCTCGTCCCCTCCGCCTGATCTCCCGCGCCGCCGCGGCCCCGCTCCCGCAGCACCGTGCAGCGCCGAAGCCCAGCCGGCCGATAGACACCGTTCCCCCGCCCTCCGCGGAGCGCACCTATGGGAAGCGGAACCACGCGTCTGGCTCTCGCGGTCCTCGCCCTCCTGGCCATCTGGATCGGGGTCTACTGGTCCGTCGACCCGGCCCCGCTGCCCCCGCCTCGCGTCACCTTCGGCGAGGCCCCGCCGCGCCTCAACCACCCGCCCAGGCCGGGCCCCGTCGCCCCGACGGGCGAGGCCGCGCCCGCCAGGCCCACCATCACCCAGGTCGTCCCCCCCCGGTTCCGCGAGTACACCGTCCAGCCCGGCGACACCCTCAGCCGCATCGCCGAGCGCGTCTACGGCTCCCCGCGCTGGGCCGACGCCATCAAGCGGGCCATGCCCCTCTCGCGCGACCCCAACCGCCTCCGCCCCGGCTCCACCATCCGCCTCCCCGAAGACCCCACGAACATCCAGGGCAGGCTCGAGGTCGTCGAGCCCCCCGAGCCCGCCCCACCCCCTACACCGTCACCCTCCGCGGCCTCGCCAAAG
>JACVCL010000234.1 GCA_016742075.1 Phycisphaerales bacterium | reverse complement strand
CCCCCACCCTGCCCCCGACCCCGCGGCGCAGAAGGCGCCACAGCCGGCCGCGCGGCCTCGCGTGGTCTTCTCCGTCACGCTCGACCCCGCCGCCCGCGCCGAGCCCGCCGACGGACGCCTGCGCATCTATCTCCTCGACCCCAGGTCCGAACCCGGCCGCGCCGGCTCCGACCCGGCCGACGCCCCCTTCTTCTCCGACCCCCAGCCCGTGCTGGGCGTCGATGTCCGCGCCCTCCAGCCCGGCGGCGCCGTGGTCGTCGACGACTCCCCCGCCGTGATCGCCGCGCCCATCGCCCTCGCCGACCTGCCGGCCGGCACCTGGCGAGCCCAGGCCGTGCTCCGCGTCGACCGCACCAACAGCGACTGGCGCCGCGAGCCCGGCAATCTCTACTCGAAGGTCGTTGAGTTCACGATCTCGGCCGAGGCCGCGCCGGCGCCCGCGACCATCGCCCTGAAGCTCACCGAGGCGGTCCGCCCCGCCCCGTGGCCCATGGGCGCCAAGGCCGAGCTCTTCGAGATCCGCTCCGAACTGCTCTCCAAGTTCCGCGGGCGCGACGTCATGCTCCGCGCCGGTGTGGTGCCCCCCACCGGCCTGCGCGACGGATCGAGGTACCCCGCCGTGTACCACGTGCCCGGCTTCGGCGGCAGCCATCGCGAGGCCCTGAGTGCCTCCCGGCGCTCCGCGCCCGCTCGCGGCCCGCGCGCTGCCCTCCGCGAATCCGGCTTCGCCATCTACCTCGACGCCGACGGCCCCAACGGCCACCACCTCTTCGCCGACTCGGCCAACAACGGCCCCGTCGGCCGGGCCCTGGTCGAGGAACTCATCCCCGCCCTCGAGAAGAAGTACCCCTTGTTCTCCGCGCCGTCGGGCCGACTGCTCCGCGGCCACTCCTCCGGCGGCTGGAGCGTCCTCTGGCTCCAACTCAACTACCCCGACGTCTTCGGCGGCTGCTGGGCCACCGGCCCCGACCCCGTCGATTTCCGCGCCCTGCAACTGGTCAACATCTACAGCGACGACAACTTCTTCGCTCGCTCCGAGGGCGGCGCGGCACGCGACACCCCCAGCTACCGCCAGCAGGGCAGCGTCGTGAAGATGACCATCCGCGAGGAGGCCACCGTCGAGAACGCCCTGGGCCCCGACAACACCAGCGGCCAGCAGTGGACGAGCTGGCAGGCCGTCTTCGGCCCGCGCAACCAGCGCGGCCAACCCGCCGCGCTCTACAACCCCGTCACCGGCGCCATCGACCGCGCCGTCGCCGAGGCCTACCGACCCTTCGACCTCGCCGACCGCCTCCGCCGGAACCCCGAGCACGACGGCCCCATCTGGCGCGACCGCATCCGCCTCTACGTCGGCGACGCCGACAGCTTCTACCTCGAACGCGCCGCCGTCCTGCTCCGAGACGACCTCCAGCGCCTCGGCTACCTCCCCGACCCCGACCAGCACGCCGGCCGCTTCGAGATCGTCAAGGGCGCCGATCACGGCACCGTGATGTTCGGCCCCTCCGGCCAGCGCATCGCCGAGGACATGGCCCGGGCCCTCTCCGCCGCCGCCCCCGCGCCCTCCCCACCCGCACCGGCCACCAAGGACCCCACGCCATGACCGGGCCCGACGTCATCCGCCGCCTGCACGCCCACCGGCGCTGGACCCGCGCCCGCCTGCTCGAGCTCTGCCGCGCCCTGCCCCCCGACCGGCTCCGCCACCCCTTCGAGATGGGCATGGGCAGCCTCTTCGCCACCATCGTGCACCTCTACGCCGCCGAGCGCGTCTGGATCGACGCCCTCTCGGGCCGCCACGACAGCGTGGTCATCTCGGCCGAGAACTTCCACGATCTCGACGCCGTCGGCGCCGCGTGGAAGGAGAGCGACGCCGCCTGGGACGCCTACCTCGCCGCCCTCACCGACGCCGAGCTCGCCCGCCCTGTCCGCCGCTTCAGCCGGCTCTGGAACACCGAGTACACCGTCCCCGCCGGCGACATCTGCATGCACGTCGCCACCCACGCCCACTACCACGCCGCGCAGGCCGCGAACATGCTGCGCCGGCTGGGCGTCAAGCCCCCCTCCACCGACCTCGTCCTGTTCGCCCGCGAGCCGGCCTGACCC
>JACVCL010000004.1 GCA_016742075.1 Phycisphaerales bacterium | reverse complement strand
TATGGGGGGGATAGCTCGTGGTCCGGGCGCCCTAGGGCGCCTGGAACCGGGGACCGCGGCCTTGGGCGGAGGAGGCTGCCAGGGCGTCGGACTGCAGCAGCGGAACGGTCTCGGGCATGGCGGGGGGGCCGGTCGGGGAGGGGGGGGAACCGGCGGAGGGGGCGGGTGAGGGTGCGGGGGTCATGCGACGCGGGCCTTCTTGAGCTTGGGGTCGATGGCGTCCCGGAGCGCCTCGCCGAGCAGGTTGTACGACAGAGCCGTGAGGAAGATCGCCAGCCCCGGGAAGATCGCCAGCCACCACTTGAACTCGCCGACCTCGTTGGTGGCCGAGGCCAGCAGCCGCCCCCACGAGGCCTGCTCGGGCGGGCTCAGCGCCAGGAACGACAGCACGGCCTCGATCTGGATGGCCGCGGCCACGGCGAAGCTGGCATCGACCAGCACCGGTGTGACGCCGTTGGGCAGCATGTGCTTGAAGAGGATGCTGCGCAGGGGAAGTCCGACGGCGCGGGCCGACTGTACGAAGTCCTGGTTCCGCAGTTTCAGGAACTCGGCACGCGTGAACCGGGCGGCGCCGGTCCATGTAACGCAGCCGATGATGGCCATCATCACGTAGGTGTTCTTCGGCAGCACCGCCGCGGCGACGATGAGCAGGAACAGCACGGGGATCGCCATGAAGACCTCGATCACCCGGAACAGCAGCATGTCGACCCACCCGCCGAAGTAGCCCATGATCGCGCCGATGGTGACACCGATGAGCACCGCGATGCCCGTGGACACCAGCCCGATGGTGATCGACAGGCGGCAGCCGTGCAGCAGCTGCGAGAGCACATCCTGCCCGATGTTGTCGGTGCCGGCGACGAAGGTGTGCGGCGTGAAGCCCGGCGGCGGCTCGGGGGAGGGACGGCCGGCGGTGGCCGCGGCCGCACGTTCGGGCGTGAGAGGGTCCGATCCGGGCGGCAGCAGCCGCAGGTCGGTGGCCCGCTGGGTCGGTGAATAGGGGACCAAGGTGTACACGGCGCGGTGGGTGCCCGCCGCCTCCAGTTCCCGGTAGGGGAACTGGGGCAGCGGCTGGCTCCACGCCTGGCTGAGCACCACGCCCGACACGGCCGCGACGCCGCCCATCAACAGCATCCTCGCCGCCCACGAACGGAACACCGGAAGCCAGATCAGGAGGAGGAACGACGCCGAGGCGCACGCCGCCGAAGCCGCCGGCACGAACCAGGCCCGGCTGGCGATCGCCCGTGTCTCGGGGGAGATCTCAGAACTCTCGAAGTACGACCGCACCGCCACGGCCAGCAGCACCGCCAGAGAGGCCTGCGCCATCATGAGCAGCCAGACGCCCAGCCGCGGCCCCGCGCCGACGCGCTTGCCGTCGGGCTTACGCCACGGCCACAGCAGGATGGCCGGGAGCACGCAGCCCGCGATGACCAGCAGAATCTCGCCCGGGCCGAGGTTCCGCAGCATCGGATACGACGTGATTCCGCTGGAGACTTCGACAATCGTCCACGGGTGGCCGTTGGCGATGATCGGCGCGAAGATCGCGAAGAAGGCGACGATCCCGATCCATCCCAGCGACAGCACCGCCCGGGGCTGCTTGAGCACCTGCCCCCACGCCTCTTCCCAGAAACCGCGTGCCTCGCGCACGCCGATCCCCTGCATGAGCTGCACGCCGGTCACGGACGCGGGCGCACCCGCCGGTCGTGGGGCGGAGGCGGGGCCGGGTTGAGGGCGTTCGTCGGTCAAGCGGCTGGGTCTCAAGGGTGCGTCGGGGAGATTGCTCGTGAATGCGGAGGTAGTGGTGGGCGGGCGGCTACTTGTAGGAAATCCTGGGGTCGGCCGCGGCGTACAGGATGTCGGCCAGCAGCAGCGCCAGCAGGTTGACCGCGGCGATCATGAGGGTGTTGGCCAGGAGCACCTCGCGGTCGCGCAGGTTGATCGAGTCGATGATCAGGCTGCCCATGCCCGGAACGGTGAAGATCCGCTCGATCACCACCGAGCCCGACAGCATGGCCGGGAAGATCGTGGCGAACATCGTGATGAGCGGGAGCAGCGAGTTGCGGAAGACATGGGCGAATACGATGGTGCGGCCGTCGACGCCCTTGGCCTTGGCGGTGCGGACGTAGTCGGCGTTGAAGTTGTCGAGCATCGCGGCGCGGGTCTGCTTGCTCAGCACCGCGAATCCGCCGTACACGAGGCAGAACACCGGCAGGCAGATGTGCCAGAGCACGTCGAGGAGGTATCCGTGGTGCCAGCCCGCTTTGCCGGAGGCCGCCGAGGGCAGGAACGTGAACGCTTCGGACCCGGTGGCGTGCAGCCCCGACACCGGGAACGCGCCGAGGTACTGATCGCTCGCGAGGTACCCCATGCACAGCACGCCCGCCCACACCGTGGGGATCGACCACAGCGCCACGACGAGGCCGCCGATCGCCGTGTCCTGCCAGCGGCCCTGCTTGGTGGCGGCCAGTATGCCGGTGGGGATCGCGACGAGATAGATGAGCGGGAAGGCGATGAGGTTGAGCAGCAGCGTGACGGGCAGGGCCGAGGTGATGAGGTCCACCACCGGCTGGCCGCGGGTGAACGATGATCCGAAGTCCGGAGGCCCGATGCTCAGCACGCCGGGGATGATCGGAAAGCCGATCTCCTCGAAGGGCTTGGCCCGGATGACGCCGAGCAGCGCCGCGCGCGACGCGAGAGCGGCTTCGTAGGCCGCCAGGGTCTTCTTTCCCTGCTCCTCCGCCTCGGCCCACGCCGGGGAGGCCCGGTCGGGCTTGAGGCGCCCGAGGGCGTCGGCGTCGGGCACGCCGCGGAAGTCCACGAGGTCCCCACGCCCCGCCGCCGTGGCGTATCGGCCCAGCGCCTGTTCGAGGCCCGCCCGCTCGCCGACATACCGGAGCCGGGCCCGGGCGTTGGCGGCGGAGGCCGTCTGGAACTGCCGCAGCCGGGCGGCACGCTCGGCCTCGGGATTTTCACCCGCGGCCAGGGCGGCGGGCTGCACCGACGGCTCGGCGGGGAGCCGCTCGGTGAACCACTCCCACAGCGGCGGCTCTTTCAGGCCCCGGGGGATGAGCACGATCTCACCCTGCGGCGTCCGCTGGGCGCGCTCGCCGAACTTGAGCGGCGAGATCCGCCCCAGCCAGCGGATGTACTGGAGCGGGGCGGGGTCGTCGAGGCCGTAGCGATCCTGGAGATAGGCCTCCTGCACGGCGCGGCTGCCGACGTCGGCCTGCATGGTCCCGCCTGCGGCGCGCAGCGCGGCCCCGATCCCGCCGGGGCTGAGCGCCACGAGCATGAAGATCAGGAACGTGATCCCGATGAGCGTCGGGATCATCAGCAGCAGGCGTCGGGCGATGTAGCTCAGCATCGGTTGGCCGTCACGGAGAAGCCTGCATGCCCCGCGGGATGAAGAACTCGTGCATCTCCATGCCGCTCTTGTGCGGCTGGAAGTTGTGGATGCGCCGGTTGATCAGCCGCAGCCACGGGAGCTCCATGATGGGCGTGTAGGGCTGATCCTCGTGGATGACGCGGTGCAGCCGGTGCCACACCTTCATGCGAGCGTCGAAATCGATGGTCTTGCGCCCTTCCTTGATCAGGGCGTCGGCCTGCTCGTTGCGCCACTGCACGAAGTTGTCACCCGTGCCGTCGATCGACGAGATGGCCCACAGCTGCGTGGGGTCCGACTCCGGGGCGCTGCTCGACCAGGCAAAGGTGATCGCGTCGAAGTCGCGCTTGTCGAGGCGGCTCTGGGTCACCGACCAGTCGATGGGCTCGAGCACGCAGGCGATGCCCACCTTGGCGCACTGGTCCTTGATGTACGTGACACGCTGCTCGGTCGCGGGGTTGCCCGAGGCGTAGGTGAGCTGGAAGCTGAACCGCTCGCCCTTGTCGTTCTCGAGCACGCCGTCGCCGTTGCGGTCTTTCCACCCGGCCTCGTCGAGCAGCCGGCGGGAGACGGCCAGGTCGTAGGGCCACGCCTTGATCGACGGGTCGGCCTGAGGGGTCTCACTGTTGAAAGGGCCGGTGGCGATGCGGGCCAGATCCTTGTCGACGTCGCGGATCAGCCGCTCGCGGTCGATCAGGTGCGTCATCGCCAGGCGCACGCGCTTGTCGCTGAACGGGGTCAGCTTCCCGTTCCGGGGCCCGCACTGCCAGGCAACGAACGCCCAGCCCCCCTGCATGTTGTACCACATGGCCGGCTGGAAACGCTTGTTGAACTCGGCGTCATTGCGGACCGAGTCGAATTGCTGCGAACTCGGGCGGGCCATGTCGCCCACGCGGTTGCGGAACGCCGTGAAGCGGGCGAGCGTGTCGTTGATGACCTTGAAGCGGACGCGGTCGAGCGCGGGGCGCGGGCCCCAGTACTGCTCGTTGCGTACCAGCACAAGGTCTTCCGGAGGCTTCCACTGGTCCTGCGGGTCGAGCTTGGCCATCCGGAAGGGGCCCGAGCCCATCGTCAGCCCGGTGCTCTGGTTGATCTGCGCCGCCGAGAACTTCGAGTAGAAGTGCTTGGGCACAATGGGCATGCCGAAGGCCTGCTGCAGGTTGTCGAAGCGGGGTTCCTTGAAGGTGATGTCCACCACCTTGCCGCCGAAGCCCGGCACGGGCTTCACCTCGGCCATCGCGTTGTACACCGAGCGGAACCGATCGGCCTGGATCTCGGCGTTGTACAGGAACTCGTTGTGCGTCCAAACGACGTCCTCGGCCTTCACCGGCTCGCCGTCGCTGAAGCGGGCACGCCGCTGGATCAGCACCCGCAGCCAGCGCCCCTCCGGGTCCATCTGCCACGCCTCGGCCAGCACGCCCTCAAGCTTCAGCGTCCGGGGGTTGTAGCGGCCCAGAGACTCGACGATCTCGTCGTTCACGTAGCGGCCGTAGGTGTCGGCGTAGCGGTACGGCGTGAGAATCGGCGGCTGCGCCTCGAAGATCTGGATGAACTCGCCGCCCTCGGCGAAGCCGTCCTGCCCGCGCGGGTCGCTCTCGAGCTTGAATCCCCCGGACCACACCACCGGGACACCGCCGGGCCGGGCCCAGCTCTCGTCGCGATCGGCGGGCGCTCCGCTCTGCGGGCCGGGCCCCGGCGCTGAACCCGGGCTGCCGCCGTGCGGGAACGCCGCGACGGCCTTCACCCCCGACTCCAGCCGGTTGCCCACGTCGTTCAGTTGCCGCTGCACGGCGTCGAGCGAACCCTGAAGCCGCTCGAGCCCCGTCTGGGTCTGCGACTGCAGGCTCTCGAGCGACTGAACGCGGTCGGCGATGGCGCGCGTGTCGCGGAACCGCCGGTCTTCCTGGAACATGTTCAGCCACAGGCTGATGCCCACCGCGAGCAGCAGCACGATGACGATGAAGTCTTTGAGGCCGAACCGGTTGCCCATGCCGAAAGCTCCCGCCGGCGTCGCCCCCGGCCGTCCCCCACCCCGCGACAGAGACGGGCATCCTAGTCGATCGTGGTCGGCGCGACCGCCCCTCGGTCCGACGGTCGACCGGGGCCGCCGATGCCCGGTTCATCTTCTGGAACGCTTGGGGTCGAAGGCTTCCCGGAGCCCCTCGCCGACAAAGTTCAGCGCCAGCAGGGTTGTGGCCAGCATCAGGCATGGGAAGAGGATCAGCCACCACCGCACCCGCACCGGGTTGATCTCGCCCAGCCCCTCGGCGGCCAGATTCCCCCACGACGGCAGTGGAGGTTTGACGCCGATGCCCAAAAAGCTCAGGAACGCCTCCTGGAGGATGGCCTGGGGCACCGTGAGCGTGGCGTACACGATGATGGGCCCCAGGAGGTTCGGCAGGAGGTGCCGGAGGAACTGCCGGTGGAAGGGAACCCCCATCGCCCGGGCCGCTTCGATGAACGGTTGGGCCTTCAACGAGAGCACCTGCCCTCGGATCACGCGCGCCATGGTCAGCCACGACACCCCGCCGATCGCGGTGAGGAGGATCAGCACGTCGAAGAACCGGCGTTGCCCTTCGCCGATCTCCCGCGGCCGCAGTTCCGGCCGCTCGTCGGCCTCGCCGCGCAGCCGAACCGACGCCGGTGCGTCTGACGCGAGGAAGGTCCGGATCTCCGAGGCCCCCGCGGCCTTGCCCTCGGCGATGAGCGCCGCCCGGGCCCCTACGTTCAAAAAGGCCTCCCGCGCCGATTGGTTGGACACCCACGAATCGAGCACCGCGTCGCCGGCGACCGCCAGAAGCACCACCAGCAGGATGTAGGGCAGCCCGTACAGAACGTCGACGATCCGCATCATCACCGAGTCGACTCGACCCCCCAAGTACGCCGCCAGGGCCCCATAGACCGTGCCGATGAGGACGCTGATCGCCGCGGCCGCCAGCCCGATGCCGATCGAGACCCCGCCGCCCGCGAGCACCCGCACGAACACGTCGCGGCCGAGCTTGTCCGTGCCCATCAGCACCGTCGGACGGCCCACGGCCTCGGCCCGCTGCACCTCGTCGGCCGCCTCGCCCGCCCACGACGGAGGCAGGAGATACGCCGAGAGATTCTGCCGGTCGTAGGGGACAGACTCACCCGCCCTGCCGCCAATCCAGCCGAGCGTCCACGGCAGAGAGCCGACGCACACAAGCACCAGCACGCCCAGCACCGCGAGGCCGATCACGCCGGCCGCCGAACGGGTCAGCGGGTTATCGCGCCGAAAGTCCGCGCGGGCGCGGGGATCCATCGCGGAAATCGTGCCGTCGGCCATGGCCGCAACGATACCCGGCGGGCGCGGGCGAACCGCGGGGGCCGATCGCTAGGGACGATCGGGCGAGGGCGGGCGCCGGCCGCCCGGGCGTGGACCGCCGCCAGGCCGGTCGTCCGGACCCGCGCCGGGGCCATCCGGCGGCGGCGGGCGCCGCTCGGGCCGCCCACGGTTCGAGAGCATCTCGTCGACTCGGCGGCTGATCGCCTGCTCTCGCTCGGCCCGACGCTTGGCGATGTTCTCCTCCAGACGCTTGACACCCTCGCTGAGCTGTTTGGCCTCCAGCTCGGAGATCCGAAGCCGGACGTCGAACTGTTGCGCCACCAGATCCTTCAGTTCGCCGACCGAGCGATCGCGTTCCGGTCCCTGAGCCTCCGCCGCCAGGCGGGCCGAATCGCCGGCACGCAGCTCCAGGTCGAGCATTTTCACGGCCAGCTCGTTGGCTTCCGGGTCGGAGAAGCGCCGATCGACGATGTCGCGCCACGCCCGCGCGCGCTGCTCCATCATGGCGCGGAAAGCCTCCGGGTCGCGCTCGCGGAACTGACGCAGCCGCTTGGCCAGTTCCGGGTTCCGCTCGCCGATGTAGTCCAGAAGCCGATCCAGTCTCACACCTTCGATGGCCGGCGGCCGATCGTCGGGAGGCGGTGGCGGCTGGCCGGGGCCCATGCCGTCGCGGGGGCCCATCGACCCGGGCCCTTGGCCCGGCCTGGGCAGGAGCGGGCGCAGCTCCTCCAGGGGTTTCCCCTGATCCAACAGCCGCTCGGCCTCTTCCAGGCGCCGTTGCTCGCCCGCGAGTCGCTCACGCATCCGCTGGATGCGCTCGCGGATCCGACTGCGTTCCTGCTCGGCGGGCTGGCTGACAGGCGGACGGGCTCGCGAGGGCTCGTCGCCCGCAGGCCGCTCGGCCGGCGGTGGGGGGGGCGGCTGGTCGGCCGCGGAGAGAGCCCCGCAGGCACCGAGCAGCGCCGCCGCCGAAACGACCCACGTGGTCATGCGCGATGTGGTCACCAGCCCCGCTCCTCACTCCCCCCGTTCCAATCGACCCCGCCCCAGAGATCCGACACGGCCGTCTCGGCCGATGCCAGGCGGGTTCGCAGTTCCACGGCGGTCGGATCGGACGTGACGACCGACTCGACGACCGAGCTGAACTTCTCGTCGAGCTTCTCACCGAGGTCCCTGGCCGCGACCGGCGTCACCGACGAGGAGCCGGAACCCGGGAAACCCCCGGACCACGTCGCCGCGAGAGCGGCCAGCAGCCCGCCGCCGATCAGCACGGCCACCGATGCGGCCATCCGCGCCGCGGGCGCCCGTGAAGCGCTGGTCGGAGTGATGCTCCCGGCAACCAACGCCCGGTCCGAGAGGGCCGACTCGGGATCGCGGCGGGTCGAGAGCTCACGCCGCGTCATGATGAGCAGGCGATCCTCGAGCCCGGCCCGGGCCGAGGCGCGGTCGCTGGCGGCCAGCCGATCGAGCGCCGAGGCGATCCCCAGAAGCTCGTTCGGCGTTCGATCGCCGTCATGGATCATGTGCTGGTTGACGTTCATCTCACGGTCCTCCGAATCTCTCCCGTCGAATCTGTACCCCGGCCCTCGGCCCCGTCCCCACGTTCCATCTCTTCCTTGAGTTTCCGGAGCGCCCGATGGTGCCGCGCCAAGACGGTTCCCAGCGGCTCGCCGATGAGCTCCGCGATCGACTTGAAGCTCAGCCCGCCGTGGTGCCGGAGTTCGACGACCTCGCGATCCGCATCGTTCAGCCCCTGCATGGCGCGTCGCAGCCCGTCGAGCGTGCCACGGTCATGGGGCTCGGCGGCATCCTCCGCGGGTGACTGAACCCAGCCGTCAAAGTTCGACGGGTCGGTGGGCTCGGCGTGGCGCCGCAACCGGCGGGCTTCGTCTCGCACCCGGTTCATCGTGACGCGGAACAGCCACGATTCGAACCGCCCCTGTTCGGTGTAGTCCCCGGACTTCAGCTTGGCCGCGACGGTGCAGAACACGGACTGCGTGATCTCCTCAGCGACGTCATCCTTGCGGCAACGCGACTTGGCCATCGCGTACACGCGGCGGGAATACAACCCGAGCAGAACTCGCCACGCCTGCTCATCGCCACCCGCGGCGGACGCCAGCAGCCGGGGGAGATCGGGTTCGGGACAGGTGGGGTCGCTCATGGCCCACATGCAACGGCAGAACGACGCATTCCCCTGATTGTTGCGTCAACTGCCCTTGAGTGCCGAGGACCGATAGGTCGGGTCCCTCCCCCGCCCAAGCCGCCCAACCCTTGCCTGATCGGTTCGGCGGTGCTACGCTCTCGCCCAAAGCCCGGGCAGGTAGCTCAGTTGGTAGAGCACCGCACTGAAAATGCGGGTGTCGCCGGTTCAAGTCCGGCTCTGCCCATTAGTGGGGGGTCTTAACATCTCTTCGAGGTTCGCCTTGAGGCGAGGTTCTGGCCCGTGTGGCAGGTGGGATTGTCGGGCTTGGCGCCGTTCGAGCGGACTGCAGTTGAGATCAGGCGCCGAGCCCGTTGAGATCGGTCGTCGGTGGGCGCGGTCGCCCTAGTCAACGCCAAAAGCTCTCTTTGTGCCGGAGGTCGGGCTTGCCGCTAGGGTATTGTCGCGGCATGTCGGCCGTCGCGCGAGAGGTCGTTGCTCTCTGCACCGAGCGCTTGGGGTTTGCTCTGGCCGGGGTGGTCGAGGCGGCGCCCTCCGAACGACAACCTGAGCTGCTGGAGTGGCTCAGTGCTGGTAAGCACGGCGAGATGGGTTGGCTGGCTGAGCACGCCGCGGTGAGGTGTGATCCGGGGCGATTCCTCCCGGGCTGCCGGTCGCTGATTCTCGTGGCGGATCTGTACTACGAGCGGCCCGAAAGAGGGGGAGGAGCGGGGTCCGAGTGGGGGGACCGGGCCGGACGCGGCGAGGCCGCGGCGGGGTGGGGGGTGGGGAAAGTGGCCCGGTACGCCCGGGGTGACGACTACCACCGGGTCATCAAGCATCGGCTGCACGAGTTGGGGGATGCGCTTCGACTCCGGCATCCGGAGCATCAGTTCCGGGCCTTCTCGGACACGGCCCCGGTGCTCGAACGCGAGCATGCCTCGAGGGCCGGGCTCGGATGGATCGGGAAGCACACGCTGCTCATCCACCCGCGGCTGGGGTCCTACACGCTGCTGGGGGGGGTGGCGACGACCCTGCATCTGCCGTCTGGCTCGGAGTCTTTGCCGGTGCCGGACCATTGCGGCTCGTGCACGCGGTGCATCGACGCGTGCCCCACCGGCGCGATCGAGCCGTATGCCGTGGATGCATCGCGATGCGTGAGCTATCTCACCATTGAGCACCGGTCACCGATCGATCCGGGCCTGCACCGGTCGATGGGTGACTGGCTGTTCGGATGCGACGTGTGCCAGGAGGTCTGTCCGCACAACTCGCCCCGCCCGGAAGGCTGGGGTCAGTCGGCCCCGGCGGCGAACCCCCGTTATGCCGCCCGCCCTGACCGTGAGCCCGGATTCAGCCTGCTCGAGGTGCTTCGCTGGACTGAGGAGGATCGACGCCGGGCGCTGAGCGGATCGGCCATCAAGCGGGCACGGCTCGACATGCTGAAGCGGAACGCCCTCATCGCCGCGGCCAACATTTGGGACGATCGGAAGCGATCGGGTGCCGGATCGTCATCCGAGGCCCGGGAGTTCCGCGGGTTCCTCGAGGCCCTCGCCGCAGAGGACCGCGAGTCGGCGCTCGTGCGGACCACAGCGGCGCAGATCCTGGGCCGACTCCGAGCGGCTCCAGCGGGCGAGTGATCGGCGGCGTTCGATCGCGGCCGGCGGTCTAGCCGAGGAGTTTGCCGATGGTGTCCGCGGCCTTCAGGCCGTGGCCGGTCAGGGGCACCACGATCGGGCCGTCATCGGCCAAGCTCAGTTTCGGCAGCGCGGCAACAGCCGCGGCGCAGGTCGGTTCGCAGAAAAAGCCCGCTGCCATCGTCTCGCGCAGGCCGGAGACGATCTCTTCCTCACTGACCCCGAGCACCTCGCCGCCGGTCTGGCGCACGGCCTGAAGGCACTGGCTTCCTCGGACGGGTCGGGCGATCGCGATACCCTCGCCAAGAGTGGGCTCGGGAACAATGTCCGCAGGCTCATGCAGGCCGAGACGCCACGCCCGCAGCAGGGGGGCGCACCGTTCGGCCTGAACCGCGATCAGGCGTGGGACTCTGTCGATGAGCCCCCATCGGGCGAGGGCCGAGAACCCCAGCCACGCGCCGATGAGCAGCGTGCCGTTGCCGGTGGGAATCATCACGCTTGCGGGCGCCCGCCAACCAAGCTGCTCGCAGACCTCGAAGGCGAAGGTCTTGGTTCCCTCAAAGAAAAACGGGTTCCAGGAGTGGCTGGCGTAATAGCAGCTTTGGGCCGCCTCCCAAACGGCGTCGCTGGTGGCCTGGCGGTCTCCCGGCACTCGGTGCAGCCTGGCGCCTGCGGAGCGGATCTGCACGAGCTTGCCCGGGCTTGTGGTGGCGGGGACGAAGACGTCCGCCGAGATGCCCGCCCGGGCGGCGTAGGTCGCGATCGAAGTGCCGGCGTTGCCCGATGAATCCTCCACGACGCGGCGAACGCCGAGCCGCGCCGCCTGGGTCATCAGCACAGTCGCGCCACGATCCTTGTACGACCCGGTGGGGAACAGGCCCTCCTGCTTCACGAGCACGTCGATGCCCCGCAGGCGGGCGGGCACCATCGGTGTCAGGCCCTCGCCGAGCGTGATCCGGTCGGCCCCCGGTGCCAGGGCGATGGCCGGTGCGTACCGCCACAGCGAGCGATCGGCCGGGTCAAGGTTCGCGGGATCCAGACGGCCCGGCCAGTCGATGTCAAGCAGCCCGCCGGCCGGAGACCGCCAGATCGGCGCATCGAGCGGGAATCTCTCGCCGGTTGCGCGGCAGACGAGCGAGCCTGCACTGGCCCGGGCTTCGGGGTGGGGGCGCGGTCCCGACTGTTGCCCGCTCACGGACGCTGCTCGCGCAAGGCGGCGATGGCGTCGATCTCGATGAGCAGGCCGTAGTGAAGAGGCGGCGTTGGGATCACCGTCCGGGCGGGACGGTGGGCGCCGAAGTACTCGCTGTACACGGCATTCACCCTCGACCACAGCCCGATATCGGCGATGTACACCGTCACGCGCAGCACACGTTCGAGACCGCTACCCGCGGCCTCGAGGATGGCGCGGAGATTGTCGAGGGCTGCGCGGGTCTGCTCCTCGATCGGGCCGGTCACCTTCGTCCCGTCGGGCCCTATCGGCAGCTGCCCCGCGACGTACACCAGCCCGGCGTGTTCGATCGCCTGCGCGTAGTGGCCGGCGGGGGTCGGGGCGGCGGGTGTGGTGACCGGTCTCATGGGCGCAGCGTATCCACCAGCGGCTGGGGCCAGCGCCGCCCGCCGGGCGATATGCTCCGAACGCGGCTCCGTAGCTCAGCGGTCCAGAGCGTGGGACTCATAATCCCTTGGTCCCGGGTTCGAATCCCGGCGGAGCCACTTGCGGAGTGTCCGGCGGGCGTGCCGCCGTCAGGAGTCGCGGGGTGGGACCGGCTTGCCGCTCTGGTCGCGCCGTTCGGCGCCGGGGGGCGCCAGCTCACGGTCCATCGCGGCGTCGGTGACGTGCTCGAGCTCCGTGGCGGTGCGGTGGACCTGGTCGGGCCGGGCCCCCAGCTCATCAACCAGGTAGCCCTCCCAGAGACGGTGGGCGCGGATGAGCCGCCGTGCCTCTGTGCGGCCAGACTCGGTGAGCCGGATGCGCGTTCCGCCGGGTTCGAAGTCGACCTGGCCCAGACGGCGTGCAGCCCGGACTGTCGCCGCGCGGAACACCGCGGCATCCGAGGGCCGGTGCTGTTCCTCGTCGCGGAAGAGGCTGGCGAGAAGATCTTCCCGGTCGATGCGGGCCCGCAGGCGCCGGCGTCGGATGGCCCTGGCCACCACGCCGTGCGACGGCGCCAGGAAGATCGCGGCCGCGAGCACCAGCCCCGAAGTGGCCGCGATCATGCCCGACGCCGAGAGGGCTTCGCCGGCGATGTCCCATCCGGTGAGGCGGGCCACCGCGGCGGGCCCGAAGCCGGCGATCACGTATCCCGCGGCCGCGCTGGCGGCGGAGATCAGCGCGCTGAGCCACACGTGAGACGAAAGCCGGTCGGTGAGCAGGCGGGCTGAGGCCGCGGGGCACACCAGCATCGCCACGACAAGGATGGAGCCCACGGCTTCAAAGCTCGCGACGACCGCGCACGCGACCAGCACCATGAGCACGTAGTGCAGGACGCCGGCTCGGAAACCCTGGGCCGTGGCCAGCCCGGGGTCGAACGCGGCGATGCGAAGCTCCTTGAACAGGATCGTCACGGCCGCGACACTGAGCAGCGCGATGGCGCCCGTGCTGGCGAGCTGGTGGGGCGCATCGGCCCAAACGGTCGGATCGAGCAGGGCGACGGGTCCGGTCAGGCGCTCCCAGAAGATCGTCTCGAGCTGGCCGTAGAGCACGCAGTCGGGATCGAGGTCGACACGGTCGGCGGTCCGCCGCACGAGGATCACGCCGAGCGCAAAGAGCAACGAGAACACCACGCCCATCGACGCCTGGGCCTCGACGCGCGCGAGCCGGCAGAGGGCCTCGACGAGCACGACCGTGAGAACCCCCGCGACGGCCGCGCCGACCAGCACCGGCAGCGTGGCCCGGGAGCCGGTCAGCAGGAACGCGATCACAATCCCCGGCAGCACGGCGTGGCTGATCGCATCGCCCATGAGCGCCTGCTTGCGGAGCACGAGAAAAGAGCCGAGCACCCCGCAGGCGAGCGCGGCGAAAACCGCCGTGAGTCCGGCCGGCACGTCCATGGTCCAGAACTGCTGGGCGAGCGTCGTCATGGCCCGCCTCCGGCGTCGGGCGATCGGAGCGGGTGCACGCTGGGGATCAGCTCGGCCCCGGCGGGCGTCGGCAGTCGGCCGCGGGCGGCGGCGGCGGCCTCGAGTTCGGCGACGAGATCGGGCGTGAGAACGTGCTCGACGCGGTCGGCCGAGAAGTCGACGTGCGATGGGGCGAGCTCGGCGTAGTCGACGAGGAACTGCTCCCACAGCCGGTGGTTGCGGGTGATCTGGGCGGCCTGGGAAAGCCCCCGGGCGGTCAGGGCCATCGAGGCACCCCGGCCGGTGAGCAGGCCGCGGCGGTCGAGCCTGGCCACCGCGCCGCCGATGCCGCGGAGCTCACGCAGGCTCGGCGGCGCGCCGGTCTCCCGCGACTCGAAGAGCGCCCGGAGAACGTGGTGCTCGGCGGTGCGGCGGCGGAGCGCCAGGGCACGCAGCGCCGTGGCCAGCAGGCCCCTGTGGGGCGCCGCGAGCATCGAGACGATGAACACCGCGCCGGCGGTCAGCACGATGATGGCGCCCGTGGGCAGCCGCGGGATGAGCGCCGACACGGCGGCGCCCAGATACCCCGAGATGGCCCCGATCGCCGCCGAGACGGGCAGCATTACGCCGAGTTGGCTCGTCCAGAATCTCGCGGCGGTGGGGGGGATGATGACCAGGGCGATCACGAGCACCAGGCCCACCGCCTGAAGCCCGACCACGGTGATGGTGACGACGAGCGCCATCATCAGCAGATCGAGCGCCCCGACGGGCCAGCCTCTGGCCCGGGCGTAGCCCGCGTCGAAGCAGACCAGTCGCAGTTCCTTGTAGACCAGCCCGGTGACGACGAACGCCGCCAAGGCCAGGCCCCCGATCAGCATCGTGTCGCGCCCGGTCATCGCGGCCGTCTGGCCGAGAATGAACGTCTTGAGCCCGCCCTGGTTCCCGACGGGCATCCGCGCGATGACCATGAGCAGCACGACGCCCACGCCAAAGAACACGGAGAGCGCCGCGGCCATCGCGGTGTCCTCGGTCAGGCGCGTGTGGCGCGTGACGGCCTGCACCGCGGCGGCGGCGAGAACCGCCGTCGCCGCCGCCCCGAGGAGAAGCACCGGCAGGGAACGGCCCTCCATGCCCAGCGCCGTCGCGGCCAGGAACGCCAGCGCGATCCCGGGGAGCGTGGCGTGCGCCAGCACGTCGCCCATCAGGGCCCGCCGCCGCAGCAGCGTGAAGACCCCGACGGTGCCCGCGGCCAGCCCCAGCAAGGTGGTGCCCAGCACCACCGCGGAGGTGTTGTACCCCTGCCGGAACGCCAGCACGTCGAACACCTGGGACCACGGCGGGAACGAGATGGATGTGTCGGTGAGCGACATTCCGGGCTATCGGGGTTCCTCGGCCAGAGCCAGCGCCTGCGCGGCCTGGTCCAGGAGCGTCAACCGGCCGCCGTAGGTCTTGCGCAGGTTGTCTTTCGTGAATGTGGTCTCGACCGGACCGGCCGCGACGATGCGCATGTTCAGGAGCAGCACGTCGTCGAAGTACTCGGGCACCGTGGCCAGGGCGTGATGTACCACGACGACGGTTCGGCCTCGGGCGCGAAAGTCCCGCAGCACGTCGACGATCGCCCGCTCGGTGGCGGCGTCGACACCGGCGAAGGGCTCGTCCATGAAATAGAGCCGCGCGTCCTGGGCGAGGGCGCGGGCGAGGAACACCCTCTGCTGCTGACCGCCCGAGAGCTGCGAGATCTGGCGACCCGCCAGATCGGCGAGCCCCACCTGATCGAGCGCCGCCCGTGCGCGCTCGCGCCAGCGGCGGGTCACCGGGCGGAACCATCCGATACGCCCGTACAGCCCCATCGCCACCACGTCGAGCGCCGACACGGGAAAATCCCAGTCGACACTCTCCCGCTGAGGCACATACCCGATGATCGCCCGCTGGCGCTCGGCGGGCAGACCGAAGACCTCCACCGTGCCCGATGCTCGGGGCACCAGACCCAGGCAGGCCTTGATGAGCGTCGACTTGCCAGCGCCGTTCGGACCGACGATGGCGATGAGCCGGCCTGAGTCGGGCGCCACCGGGGGCGCGTCGTAGTCGATGTCCCACAGCACCGGCCGGCGGTGGTACGCCACCGTGACGTCGTGGATCGACAGAGGCGATTCCGGTGAGTGCTCCGGCCGGTCGGCGAGGCCGCCGGGCCGAGGCGCCTGCGTTGCCGCAACCGTCCCGGGCGTGGGCGTGGGGGGGGGGCGATCGGTCACCGTGCGCCCTCCGCCGAAGGCCGATCGGTCGAAGCGGGCCGGGCCGATCCGCTCGGAGCCGTTGACTCGGGCGTGGCCAGCCGGCCGCTCATGCCGCGCTCCGGGGCGCGGCCGCCGAGCGCACGCGCGATGGTCGTGACGTTGTGGTCGATCATGCCGATGTAGGTGCCCTCGTAGGTCCCGGGGGCGCCCATGGCGTCGGAGAAGAGGCTGCCGCCGATGATCACGTCCTGCCCCTTGGCTTTGGCCCCGGCGATCAGGGCCCGGACGTTCCGGTCGGCGACCGTGGTCTCGACGAAAACCGCCGGGATCGCCCGCTCGACCAGAACGCGGACGATCCGCTCGATGTCCTGCACTCCCGCCTCCGACTCGGTGGAGAGCCCCTGGATCCCGAGCACCTCGAACCCGTAGCGCGAGGCAAGGTAGTTGAAGGCGTCGTGCGCCGTGACGAGCACGCGCGAGCGCTCCGGGACCGTGGCGAGCACTCCGGCGGCGTACTCGTGAAGCGAGCGGATCTCGCCGCTCAGCCTCTCGGCGTTGGCGCTGTACGCCGCCGCGCCGGCGGGGTCGAACGCCGAGAGCCGGTCTCGCACGACGTCGACGGTTCGGCCCCATCGGACGGGATCCATCCACACGTGCGGGTCGTAGTGCCCGGAGGCGTCTTCCTTGGGGCGGAGGCGGTCGGTCTCTTCGAGAAGCTCGGTCACGGCGTGCACGGGCCGCGTGGCCGCGACGCGGACGAGGGCATCCGTCATCTTCCCCTCGAGCATCAGGCCGTTGTAGAACACGATGTCGGCTTCGAGCATCGCCGAGACATCGGCGCGCGTCGGCTTGTAGAGGTGAGGATCGACGCCCGACCCCATGAGCACCCAGACCTTGGCGCGGTCGCCCGCTACGCGGCGGACGATATCCCCGACCATGCCGACGGTGGCCACGGCGCGGTATGGCACCGAGGGCTGCGCCGCGGGCCCGGTCTTCGGGGCGTCCGGGGATGACCGCTCGGAACACGCGGCGACGGCCGCGAGGAACGCGGCGGCCAGCAGCAGAAGCGCAGCGCGGAGCGTTGGAGCGTGCAGCGTGAGATGTCGCATCATCGGTGTTCCTGGGCGTGCGGGCGTTCGTAGCATAGGCTACGAGCAGCGGCGGTCGACCCGGCCGGTGCAACGGGGCCTCGTGCCTTGGGCGCCGGTTAGAATCGGCCGAATGCCGAGCGCCGAACGAGTTCTTCAAGATGCCGCGGCGGCCCTCGCCTCGGGGCGCGACGGTGACGCGTGGCGCATGCTCGTGCGCCTGGTCGAGCGGGAGCCCCGCTCGCCCGAGGCGCTGAAGTCGCTGATCGTCGTGCAGATGAAGACCGGCCGGGCGGCCGACGCCGAGGCGGCGTGCCTGCGGGGAATTTCTTTCTTCCCGGGGGACTTCGACTTCCAGGGCTACCTCGGCCAGGCGCTGCTCTCCCTCGGGCGGCGGGCCGAGGCGGCCGAGATCTTTCGGACCGCCGCCGACCGCTACCCCGACAGCTACGCCGCGTGGATGGGGCTGGCGACGGCCCTGCGGGATCTGCCCGATGTCGCCGGGGCCGAGCGGGCGTACCGGCGGGCGATCGCGCTCGACCCCGCGGCCGCCGAGCCACGGGCCACGCTCGCCTCCATGCTCCAGGAAGCCGCCCGGTGCGAGGAGGCCATCGAGGCCGCCCGGGGCGCGCTCGCCGCGGCGCCCGATCACCCCGTGGTGCTGCATCAGCTGTGCAGCCTCTCGAACTACGGCACGTCCGTCACGCGCGAGGAGCGCATGGCGTGGCACCGGGCCTACGGCCGCGCGGTGAGCCGGCCGAGCAAGCCGCCCACCAACACCCGCGACCCGGAGCGCCGACTGCGCATCGGCTACGTCTCGCCCGACTTGCGGCGGCACTCGGTGGCGTACTTCATCTCGGCGATCTTCGACCATCACGATCCCGACGGGTACGAGGTGTGCGCCTACCACGCCTCCACGCTCGAGGATGAAGTCACGGCCCGGCTCAAGGCCCGTTGCCGCGTGTGGCGGAGCATCCACGGCGTCGACGACGCACGGGTCGCGCAGCTCGTTCAGCGCGACAGGGTTGACGTGCTTGTGGATCTCTCCGGGCACACCACCGCCTCGCGGCTGGCGGTGTTCGGACGCAGGCCGGCGCCGGTGCAGGTGACGTACTGCGGCTACCCGGGCACCACCGGCGTGCCGGAGATCGACTGGCGGATCGTGGATGCGCTCACCGATCCCGACACGCCCGAGACGACCGCCGAGCACACCGAGCGGTTGTGGCGGCTGCCGAGGTGCTTTCTCTGCTACACCCCCGACGAGGCCGACGCTGCAGAGGCCTCGGCGCTTCCCGGTACGCGCCCCTCCGGCGCCGCCGGCAGGGGGGTGACGTTCGGCTGCTTCAACGCGGCGATGAAGATCTCGCCGGAGACCATCGGCCTCTTCGCGGCCGTGATGGCCCGCGTGCCCGGGTCGCGGCTGCTGCTCAAGTCAGGACTCCTCGGGGACGCGTCTGTTCGAGAGCGGCTTGCGGCCCGGCTCACGGAGCGGGGGATCGACCCGGTGCGGGTCGAACTGCTGCCGCCCACCAGAAGCGCCGGCGAGCACCTCGCGACCTACCAGCGCGTCGATATCGCCCTCGACACCTACCCCTACCACGGCACCACGACCACGTGCGAGGCGCTCTGGATGGGTGTCCCCGTGGTCACCCTGGCCGGGCGGTTCCACGCGTCACGGGTCGGGGTGAGCCTGCTGCACGCGGCCGGCCTGGCTGATCTGGTCGCCGACAGCCCAGAGGCGTTCGCCGCGATCGCGGCCGATCTGGCTGGGCAGCCGGCTCGGCGGGGCGAGCTCCGGGCCGGGCTGCGGGGCCGGGTGCGCTCGTCCCCGCTCTGCGACGGGGCCGCGTTGACCCGGTCGATCGAGGCGGCCTACCGGAGCATGTGGCGGGAGTGGTGCGGGGCGCGGTAGAGCGGGCCGCTCTTCCCGGAAATGGAACGACCCGCCGAGAGCCCCTGTGCGTGGCCGTCGGCGGGTCGTGTCCGGGAGGGTGGAAGACTTCGGAGCAAGCAGCCCGCGACCCTTCCGGGCGGCGGCGCCGCATCTCTCTCGCTCTCCGGGCGGCGTCAGTCTCCGCGGGGCTCCTCGCCTGCGTGCGGGCCTTCGCCTGCCGACTGCTCGAGCATCTTGCGGAGGTACTCGTTCTCGCGGCGGGTGGCCTCCAGGTCGAAGACCAGGTACTTCACCGACAGCCGCAGGTAGTCCATCGAGTCCTGAAGATCCTTCACGGTCTGCCGGATCTTGTTGTGACGGTCCTTGGTCTCTTCTGCGAGCTTGGCGAGCTGCTCTCGCGAGCCCTCGGGGAGGCCCTCGATCTGGCCGATCAGCTCGGTGAGCTTCTGCTGGAAGTCGTGCTCGTTCATGGAACCGTCTCTCCTGCCTGTCTGTGTGTGTTGTCACCCCGGCCGAGCGGCGGGGACGGAGGAGCAGTTGGGCAACCGCCGGGCCAGCACCCGTGCGCAGCAGGACCGGGGATGCCGGGTTGGCCCCCGGGACATCGCGTACGTCCGAGAGACACTTGGGTTGCGTCGGTTCCGGGTCGAAGCAGCGGCGGCTCGGCCGATAATCCGTCGCGGGGCTGCGCGTGCCAAGGCGGCGGCCGCGGGCGGTTTCCCCGGTCCGTCTGTAACGCGTGTTTCCCGCGATCAACGCCCGGCGTGGATGCGGCGCAGCGCCGACCGGGCGTCGGGGCCCGCCGCGCCGGCCAGGCGGTCGAGCAGGCCCGGTTCCTTGCGCTGGGATTCGGCGACGAGCTTCTTGAGGTGATCGTCGCGCTCGATGGCGAATCGCTTGAAGAACACCTCCAGCTCGTGGCGGTTGAAGCGGGTGAGGGGGTCCTTCAGGCCGGTCTGCATCGCCGCCCAGTCGAGCAGCGACCGGCCAGCGTCCGAGAACCTGTAGAGCTCCAAGGTGGCCTTCAGACGGGCGGCCAGCGTCGAGAACGGGTCGGTCGCCGGCTCGGGCAGGTGGGCCATGCGCTCCGCCGGATTGCCCCCTTCGAGCGTGGCGAGCCAGCCCAGCCCCGAGGCCCCCGCGGTGGCCGCGGGCGCCTCCCCCGGCGGCGTGGCCGGCGCGGCCGCCGGTGCCGCGGCGGGGGCCGGGTGCGCCGGGGTTCCGGCCGGGAACTCGACGTGCTCGGCCGGCCGCAGATGAGCGAAGGCCGTCGAGAGGGTCTTGAGCCCCTCGCGATCGAAGCGGATGGTGAGCCTCTGGCAGGGCCGACCGTTGTCGGTGATGGCCTGGGCCGCCGTGATCACGCCGATACCCCACTCGGGGCGCGCCATGTGGACGACCCGGTCGCCGAACTTGAAGGATGGTGCCGCGGACATGGGATGGTGGTCCGAGTGCGGGATGGGGCCCGCGGGTGGGCCGCGCGAGCGTGCTCGGCGGCGGAAGTCGGGCCGAAAGACAGCCCGTTGCGGGGCGTGCGGACCCCGCCTACACTGTTCGATTCGACAACCCCTCGGCCGCGGTTCCCCGGAACGCCTTGGGGCCGACGGCACTGATACGGGAAGTCTGACACAAGTTCTGCAAGGAATCAAGCCGCAATGATCGAAGCGCTCAAAAGCGAGGAAATCGTCAGCAAGGCCGGCGGCCGGTTCAAGCTGTGCGCCCTCATCCAGCGCCGCCTCGTCCAAATCATGGACGGGGCCCGTCCGCTCGTGGAGCGCCACGGCCGGTCGGATCTCGAACTGGTCATCGAAGAGATCCTGCAGGACAAGATCACCCACGCCATGGAAGAGCTGCCCTCCGGCTCAGGGCGCGAGGCCCGGGCGTTGACCGCTTCGGCGGAGTGATCGCGTCCCCCGCCGCGGCACGCGCGGGTATTCGGAGCCCGCTCTCTTGACGCAGACCGGCACGGAAGGCAGCGCCAGACGGGTGATCGTTGGGGTCACGGGCGGTATCGCCGCGTACAAGGCGGCGACACTCGTCAGCCGGCTGGCGCAGCGCGGCCACGACGTGACCGTCTGCCTGACACCGGCGGCGACCAAGTTCATCACCCCACTGACGTTCCAGGCGCTCTCGGCGCGGCCCGTGTACACCTCCGCGTGGGAGCAGGTGGAGAGCCACGACCCGCAGCACATTTCACTCGCCCGCGCCGCCGACGCCGCCGTGGTCGCCCCGGCCACGATGGACTTTCTCGCCAAGCTCGCCGCCGGCATGGCCGACGACGTGGTCTCGCTCATTCTGAGCGCCATCGACCGACGGAGCACTCCGGTGCTCCTCGCGCCGTCCATGAACGCCGAGATGTGGAACCAGCCCGCGACCCAGCGCAATCTGCGCACACTGCGGGACGACGGCTACCGCGTCGTTGGTCCGGACGAGGGCTGGCAGGCCTGCCGGACGACAGGCCCCGGCCGGATGACAGAGCCTGAAGCGATCGCCGACGAGGTGATCGCCGCCATGCAGACGGCGCGGGCCTGAACCGGCCGGGCCGGTCAGACCGGCGGCTCTGCCGCCGCCCGCGACGGCTCGCGCACGCGGACAACGACGGTCGAGCCGGCGCTGCTGACAACGGGGCTGACCGCATCGGGCGCGGGCGCCGGTGCCGAAGCCTCGGCGGCGATCTTCGCGACCGCCTCCGCGACACGCCGCAGGTCCACCGAGATCTCGCCCCGGAACCGTTCGGTGATCCTGGCCAGCGGCTCCGGCAGCGGCCCGTCGGGCGACTGTCCCGAGAGCAAATCGCGCCACGCGGCGAGGCTCGCCGACATCTGGCGGGCCTGCTCGATCCCCCTGATCAGTTCGGCGCGGTTGGAGGTGCTCGCCGCATCGAGGCGGCGGGCCTCATCGACGCCCGCCCGCAGCGCGTCGGTGGCGGCTTCGAGCTGTCCCGCCAGCCCGCGCTGCACGGCGAACCGCGCCTCGGCACGGGCCGCGGATTCCAGCGACTGGCGGATCGACGCGTCGAGCTGCGCCTGCCGGCCGATGAGATGGTCCAGCATCTCGGCCGACGACGCGACACGCCGAGACAGTTCCGCGACCGTTCGGTCGGCCTCTTCGGCCAGGCGGGCCAGGGTCTGCGACACCGCCTCCGCGGCCTTGGTCTCCAGGTCCCGCTGGAGCAGGTCCATCCGCTGCACCGCGGCCGCGAGCGCCTGGCGACGCGTGGCCAGCGCCGAGTCGATCTCTTCGTTGAACCGGGCGACCGACTCCTCGAGCTTCCGCTCGAGCTCGGCCGCACGCGAGGTCAGCAGCGATTCGAGCCGCCGCTCCATGCCCGCGTGCTCGTCGAGGCGGCCCGCCAGCCCCTGGACCTCCGTCACCTTGGCGTTCAGGGCCTTGAGCAGTTTGGTGTTGATCTCGAGATGGGTCTTCTGCCGGCCCCCGGCCTCCTCCAGCTGGCGCTGAGCCGAACCGGCCGACTGGACCGCCTGCGCCAGCGCCTGCGCGTGCTGGGTCATCCGCGCGAGCATCTGCCGCAGCCGCGCGGCATACTCGTCGAAGGCGGCCTGATCGACCACGCGTGGTGAAAGGAACACCTTCCCGTCGGCGGGGGCCTCGATGGGCTCACCGGGCGACGACGCGAGCTGGGCGTTCACGGGCGATGGCAGGGCCTCGGGGGTCGAGATCTCTGTCTGCATGGTCATGGCGGCTCCGACGATCCGGGGCTCTGGCGGCCGTCCTGAGGGTCGGGAGGCCGCCGCCCTCCGTCGGGGTATCGGACGCCCGAGCGTGCCCGCTGGAGTTTGCGCCGGTGCCGGGGCCGCCGGGGCTTACAATGGCGTCAGTGAACCGCAAGCGTCGTCAGAACAGTGACCGAGATCGCCCGGCCTCGCCGCGCCGGAAACGCCCACCGGGCACCCGGTCCGGCCAACGCCCCGGCGGCGGCGATCGCCCGACACCCCCGACCCCGGCGAGCGCCGAGTCGATGGGGCAGGTCCGTCTTCAAAAGGTGATGGCCGCGGCGGGGGTGGGCTCGCGCCGGGCGTGCGAGGAACTGATCGAAGCCGGGGCCGTCACGGTGAACGGTCAGACCGTGGTGCGCCTGCCGGTGCTGGTGGATCCGGCGTCCGATCGCATCGAAGTCGAGGGGCGTCCGCTCCGCCTGCCGCGGCTTCGGCGGCGCGCGGAATCGCTCGGCCGTCTTGCCGAAGGAAAGCCCGGACCGATCGCGCCCGAGCGGTTGGTGTACGTGATGTACTACAAGCCCGCCGGCGTCGTCACGAGCGCCAGCGACGACCTCGGCCGCAAGACGGTCGCCGATCTGGTCCGGCACGCTTCGGGAGAGCGCCTGTACCCCGTCGGGAGGCTCGACTACGACTCCATGGGCCTGCTCCTGATGACCAATGACGGTGAGCTGGCCAACCGCCTGACTCACCCCAGGTACGGCGTCCACAAGACCTATCGAACGATCGTGAAGGGTGAGCTGTCCGACGACGCGGTCGAGAAGCTCAAGAAGGGCATCATCCTCGCGCTCAAGGGCAGCAAGCGGAGCGTCGCCAAGCGCGAGGTGCGTGGTCAGGTGCTCGCCAAACCTTCCGAGATCGCCGCCGCGCGGCGCTCGCGCGACGCCGAACCGGTCGAAGTGGTCAAGGTGTCAGGCGTGGCGATCAGGATCGTCTCGCGCCAGTCCGCCGGCCGCGGCGGCCGGGGCGAGCCCGACGTCCGCGCCAAGGCCCGCACCGTGCTCGACATCACCCTCGCGGAAGGCCGCAACCGCCAGGTGCGTCGGATGCTGGCGAAGGTCGGCTGCCCGGTAAAGAAGCTCGTGCGCATCCAGATGGGCCCGCTGCGGCTGAAGGGCCTGCAGGTCGGCCAATGGCGCGACCTCACCCCCGGCGAGCTGGCGTCCCTCCGAAAGGCCGCCCGCGCCGGCGGCGAGCCCGCGGCGGCCCCGCGCCCGCGCCCGGACGACGAGGAGCGCGAGCAATGAGCGCCCCCGCCGCGCCCGAGCGCCGGATCAACTGGCGCCGCCTGTGGCGGCACACCGTGGTTCACTTCACCCAGGACCGCGTGCCCGAGCTCTCCGCCGCGCTCAGCTACCGGACCATCTTCAGCCTCATCCCCGTGCTCGTGCTCGTGCTGGTGATCCTCAAGGCCTTCTACGGCGACAAGGGGGTCCGCGACGGGCTCGACCAGGTGTTCAAGTTCACCGGCCTCAGCGAGCTGGCCCTGCCCGGAAAGGCGGGCGAGGGCACCGCGCAGGCCGTCGGCACGTGGATCGAACAGTTCGTCAACGCGGCCGTGCAGCGGATCGGCCAGGTGAACACCGGCGCCGTCGCGGTGGTCGGCCTCGTGCTCTTCGTCTACGCGGCGCTGATTCTCCTGGTGCAGATCGAGCAGGCGTTCAACACCGTCTGCCGGGCGCCGGCCGGGCGGAGCATGGCGGTGCGGCTCACAACCTACTGGACGCTCCTCACGCTCGGCGGCCTCGCCATAGCCGCCAGCCTCGGGCTGGGCCAGTGGTACCGGGCCACCGTGGCACGGCTCGGCACCGCGGCCGGGTGGGCCGTCGAGCCTGTGCAGCTGCTCACCTCGATCGGCCTAGCCTGGCTGCTGCTGGTTTTCGCGTACCGCCGGATGCCGACCGCCCGGCTCGGTTTGGGCGCGGTGGCCGTCGGCGCCGCCGTGGCCGCGGTCGCGTGGGAGATCGGCAAACGCTCGCTGGCCTACGCCGTAACCTTCCTCACGCACAAAGACATCGCCATCTACGGCAGCCTGGCGCTGCTGCCGCTCGTGCTGTTCTGGATCTACATCACCTGGCTCATCGTGCTGTACGGTCTGGACGTGGCCGTCACCATCGACCAGTACCGATCCGGCGAGCTCGAAGACCCGGACAAGGAGTCCGCCATCGTCGACCCCTCCGTCGGCGTGCTGCTGCTCAAGGAGGCCGCCGACGCGTTCGCCGGCGGCCGGCCGATCGCCGGAGCCGAACTCGCCCGGCGGGCGGCCCTGAGCCCGGCCGTGGCCGACCGACTGCTCCGGCACCTCGTAGGCAAGTGCTACCTGCACCGCATCCCTCAGGAGGGAGAGGACGACCTGTTCGCGCTCGCCCGCCCCGCCGAGTCGCTGCGGCTCGACGAGGTCATCCGGTCCGTGCAGGGCCTTGGGGCCGAGGCCGACTCGCTGATCGCCGCCGACTCGGCCATTGCCCGGCTGCGGGAGCGTCAGCACGCGGCGGTCGCCGGCATGACGCTGGCCGACATGCTCGCCCCCGCCCCGCCATCCGCCCGAAACCAATCCGAGTCCCCGCCTGCGCCGGCGGTGTCCGGCGGCGTCAAGAGGGTGCCCGCGTGATCGTTCATCTCAACGGCCGTCTGCTGCCGCGCGACGCGGCGACCATCTCCGTCTTCGACCGCGGATTCATCTTCGGCGACGGCATGTACGAGGGGCTGCGCGCTGCCGAAGTCACTCCCGGCCGCCCCGGGGTCATCGGCCTCGACCAGCACGTCGAACGCATGCGCGAGGGGCTCGCCGAGTGCCGCATCGACGGCTTCGACCCGGCTGCGCTGGGGTCACTCTCAACCGACCTTTTGGAGGCCAACGGGCTCACCGAGGCGTTCGTCTACTGGCAGGTCACCCGCGGCGCCCCGGCCCCGGGCCAGCCGGTGCGGACGAGAATCCCGATCAGGGGACAGACTCCGACCGTCTTCGGCTACGCCGTGTCCCTCAAGCCCGTGAACGCCTACTCCGAGCCCGAGGCGCGCTCCGCCGCGGTACGGCCCGACACCCGCTGGCTCCGCGGGCATGTGAAGGCCACGTCGCTGCTCGGCGGCGTGCTCGCCGCGATCGAGGCCGACGAGCAAGGCTGCGACGACGCCGTCATGGTGCGCGACGGCCTGGTCACCGAGGGAACCTCGACCAATGTCTTCATCGCCCGCGGCGACCGGCTGATCACCCCGTCGATCGGCAGCGCCCCCATGCTCGGCGGCGTCACGCGCCAGCTCATCCTCAACGATGCACCCGACATCGAGTCGCGGCCGGTGACCGAGCGAGAGCTCCGCGAGGCCGACGAGATCATGCTGGTCGGAACCATCACCATGGTGGCCAGCATCGTGAAGCTCGACGGCCGCCCGGTCGGCGGCGGCCGGGTGGGGCCGCAGGCCCGCCGGCTCCTGGACATCCTCCGCCGGGCCATCGACCGTGACCTTGGGCGCGGCGGATCGCGCACGCCCAACCGCCATCCGGCGGCCGCAGAGGCCTGAACTCGCCATGAACATCGTCGCCGTCAACATCGGAAACACCAACACCCGCTTCGCGGCCTTTTCCGACGAGGGCAAGGGCGCCGCGTCCGGCGGGCCTTCGCGGGCGATTTCGACGTCCGCCACCGCCGAGCTCGCACGTGCGATCGCGGATTTGGCCGCGGCCGGCGAGTCGCCCGCGCCGATCGTCATCGCCAGCGTCAACGAACCCGCGGCGCGAGCGCTCACCGAGGCGCTCGCCCCCCTGGTCACCGGCGAGGTCTACCGCGTCGGCGTCGACCTGCCGATCCCGATGGAGTGCGCCACCGACGAGCCCGCCAAGACCGGCCAGGACCGCCTGCTGGGCGCCCTCGCCGCCTACGAGGCCGCAAAGCAGGCGTGCGTAGTTATCGACGCGGGCACGGCGATCACCATCGACTTTGTCGACGGCGCCGGCGTTTTCCAGGGCGGGGCCATCGCCCCGGGGGCTCGAATGATGCTCCGCGCGCTCCACCGCGGCACCGCCGCCCTCCCCGAGGTCGAGCTCGCCCTGCCGGACGACCAGACTTTCGGCAAGAACACCCAGCAGGCGATGTTGCAAGGCGTCGTGTTCGGCATCCGCGGCATGGTCCGCGGCCTCGTCGAACGCTACGCCGAGGCGTACCAGGCCTATCCGCTCGTCATCGCCACCGGCGGCGACGCCGAGCTGCTCTTCGGGGGCGACGATCTGGTCGAACGAATCGTGCCCGACCTGATCCTGCAGGGCATCGTCGCGGCCTGCCGGCGGGCTCTTGAGCCCTCGGCTGACACCGGGGAGGAGTGACCATGCCCAGTTCGACCGCCGTCGCGGGCACATCAGCCACCGCGTTCAATCAGGCGAAAGTTCTGGTCGCCTCGATGGCCCTCGGCTCGCTTCTCTTCGCGGGCGTGGCGATCGCGCTGCGTGCCGGTGGCTCGCTCGGACCGCCGGCGGCACCGGCCGTCGTGTTGGGGATCGGGCTGGTGCCGCTCGTCTTCGTCGGAGTGTCCGTGGCGATGGCGCCCCCCATGCTTCTGGTGGGTTCCCTTCTGCGAACCAGAGCCGCGGGCACGGGCGACCCGGCGCAGGCCCTCCAGGCGACAGTCATGTCGGCCGTGTTGGTCGAGTCGTCCTCACTGCTTCCGGCCATCGCCGTCATCCTCGGCGCCCCGTGGTGGGTCGCCCTCGTCGGCGTGGGCGTTGCCGGGCTGATGCTCGCGGCGTGCTGGCCGCGCCGGCGCGTCTTCGGGCTTGAGGATCCCGCGAACGATCCGAGGGGCCTGACGCAGGCCGAGCGATGGAGCGCCGGGTGAGGCGTCTGTCTGCCCGGCACCGGCTGGCTTCGGCGCTTGGAGGCGGCGTGGCGTGCATCGAGGTGTCGGGCGAACCCGCCGACGTCGATGAGCTGTTGCGGAGATTGTGCGGCGTCATTGTCCGCCCGGGAGGAGTGGGCGTCAGGCATCTCGGCGAGGTCGACCGCGGCTGCGTCCTTCGGACCGGCGCCCGCGCCGCGGTCCTCACGCCGCACGGTGGGCCGGCGGTCGTCCTCGCGGTCATGCGCCTGTTGTCCTCGATCGGAAGCGAACAGGCGGGCGACGGGCCGCTGGGCGAAGGCTCCGCCGCGGCGTCGCTCGTCGAGGCCTGCGTCCTGGAGACCGCCGGCCGAGCGGCCAGCCCGCTGGCCGTCGACGTGCTGATGGCCCAGCCGGAGCGGTGGCGCCGGTTCGACACCGTGCCCGGCGACGACCCCGGCTGCGCCGCCCTCTCCGGACTGCTCGACCGCCTGATCGATCCGCCCCTGGCGGTGATCGTCGGGCCCGCCAACGTCGGCAAGAGCTCGCTGCTCAACGCCCTCTGCCGGCGCACGGCCGCCATCGTCTCGCCCGAGGCCGGAACGACCCGCGACCACGTCGGTGTGACGATCGAGATCGAGGGCCTCGCCGTGCGGGTCATCGACACCCCGGGGCTCGAACGGCGCGGCGACGCAGTGCCGATGCCCGATCCGGTCGAGCGCTCCGCTATCGCCGCCTCGGCGGGCGTCATCGCCGAGGCCGATCTGGTGATCTCGTGCGGCGACCTGCAGCACGGGTTCATCGACCCCGCAGCCATCGGCGTCGATCCGTCCCGCGTACTTACCTGCGCCACGCGTGCCGATCTCGGCGTTCCCGCCTCGGCACAGGTCATCACCGCGGCCGCTGCGCCCGCAGGCCCTCAGGGCGTGGAAGAGCTCGCCGCCCAGGTCCGGCGCCGCCTCCTGCCCGACGCCGCTCTGGCCGACCCCCGTCCGTGGGTGTTCCACCCGGCGCTCCGGGGCCTTCCCTCGGCCGCGGCGGTGGGATCCGGGGTCGAATAACCCGCCGCGTTGCCGCCGCCGACGGCAGCGGCTACCCTTGGCGATTCGCCATACGTTCGGTGGGGTGGGATTCCCCCAAGGGACTCAGCCAATCAGGTCGCGGAGCAAGCGATGGACGATCGTCGTGAAGGCGTACAAATCGGCGCAGGTCTTCAGGAGTCCCGGCTCAACCAGGACCTGATCGACTTTCTGAAAAAGTGGGGTCCCCGGATGCTCTGGGGCGTCCTGATCGTGGTTGCCGGATATCTCGCGTTCGACTGGTGGCAGCGCCAGCGGGTGAAGACGCTCGACGAGGGCTTCACGAAGTTCAACGCCGCGGTCGAAAGCCGCAGCCCCGAAGTGCTGCTGCGGGTGGCGTCGGACTACCGCGGGCAGGGCTCGGTGTGGGAGCTGGCGACCAAGGAGGCCGCCCGCATCTATCTCGCCAGCGCCCAGATGGAAGTGAAACCCGGCACCCCGGTTATGGGCGGCAAGCCCGAAGACCGCATCACCGCCGAGCAGGCCAAGGAGCTCTACCAGAAGGCCCGCGGCCTGATGAGCGATCTGCTGGCGACCACCAAGGACCGCAAGGACCTCCGCAGTTTCGCCCAGGAAGCCCGGTGGGGCATCGCCACCGCGTCGATCGGTCTGGGCGACGTCGCCGCCGCCGAGCAGCAGGTCAAGGACTATGTCGCCGAGGCCGAGCGCGACGGCCTGAAGCTCCAGGCCGAGGCCGGCCGCAACCGTCTCAAGCTGATCCAAGAAGTCCGCGAGCTCAAGCCGCTCGTCTCGAAGGCCGACCTCCCCGCCGCGGCCCCCACCGGCCCGACCGGCCAGACCGGCGCCACGGGCGCGGCCGTTCCCACCGGCCCCCAGCCGATCGCCTCGGGCACCATGACCGTGGATCCGACGGCCAAGCCCGTCGAGGCCAAGCCCGGCGTGCCCATCATCGACATGAGCAAGGTCAAGCCCGGCCAGGTCATCGACGTGAGCAAGCTCCCGGGCGCCCAGCCCGTCGGCGGGACAAGTTCCCCCGCCACGCCGATCACGGCCCCGACGGGCGGCACCGGAGCCACCGGCGCCCCGGCGCCTGCCCCGGCGCCCGGCACCACGGGCCCGGACGCCAAGCCGCAGTGACCCATGCCCGCCGGCCCGACCAGGCCCGGGCCCGGTGGAGCCCACGATGACTGGCGCGGGCTGATCCGCCCCGGCGGCAAGGTCGATCCGGCAGCCCTGCGCTCCCGCGCCGCCGAGCAGCGCGGCCCCGACGCCGAGAGCCAGCCGCTCTCGGAGTCCGACCCCGAGCCCGACGGCGACGCCGAGCCCGGGCTCGTCCGCGTTCGTTTCGAGATCTCCCGCGACCTCGACAAGCGGCTCGACAAGTACCTCACCGACCGGATCACGTTCATGAGCCGCAGCCAGCTGCAACGGCTCATCGACGAGGGCGCCGTCTGGGTCAACGGCCGGGCGTGCAAGGCTTCCACGAAGGTCAAGAGCGGTGACGTGATCGAGGTCGAGGTCCCCCCGCCGCCGCCCAAGGACATCCAGCCCGAGCCGATCCCCCTCGACATCCTCTTCGAGGATCGCTGGCTGATCGTTGTGAACAAGGGGCCGGACCTCATCGTCCACCCCGCCCGCAGCCACCACAAGGGCACGCTGCTCAACGCTCTGGTGCACCACTTCCAGCAGCAGGGAGGGGGCGGCAAGCTCTCCGAAGTCGGCGGCGATCTCGCCCGCCCCGGCGTCGTCCACCGGCTCGACCGCCACACCAGCGGCGTCATGGTCGTCGCCAAGGACGAGGAGGCCCACTGGCAGCTCGGAAGGCAATTTGAGGCCCGCACGGTCGACAAGCGGTACCTGGCCCTGGTGGAGGGCGTCATCGAGTCCGACGCCGACATCATCGACGCCCCCATCGGCCCGCACCCCAGCAAGGCCAAGGGCATGCGTGAGAAGCAGGTCGTCCGCCACGATGAACTCGGCAAGCCGGCCCTGACGATCTATCGCGTGAGGGAACGGTTCTCCATCGACCGTCAGCCGTCACCCGGCCTGCCACCGCCGTCACCCGCCGGATGGGCGCCCGGGGGTACGCATTCGATGCCGACCCCACCGCCCGCCCGCGGGTTCACCCTCGTGGAGTTGGAGCTCAAAACCGGACGCACCCACCAGATCCGGGTGCACCTGTCGCATCTCGGCTACCCGATCGTCGGCGACGACATGTACGGCGGTCGTCCGCTGCTGCCGGCGCACCTCACCGCCGGCCCCGGCGGCCTGCCGGCCGACGCAGGGGGCGAGCCGATCATCGCCCGCCAGGCGCTCCACGCGACCATCCTGGGCTTCGCCCACCCCGTCGGCGGCCAGCCCATGCGCTTCCAGGCCGGGCTGGCGCCCGACTTCCGCGCCGCGATCATCGCGCTCCGGGCCGTCGCGCGCTCGTCGGGGGTACGGAACATCCCGGGCGCCACAGTGGACGTGGAGTCGGTTCTGGCCGCGGTCCGGTGATGGGCCTTGAATATCCGTTGGTTCGGGTGCGGTTCCCCGGCTGAAACCCCGGGATCGGTTGTCCGAAACACGGAATCGGGTGCCCAGACCCCCGGAGAATTCCGCATGCTCTCTCAGCTCAGCGGATCGCAAGTGACCTGGATTACTCTCGGCGTGATCGCCGCCCTCTATTTCGGTTGGCAGGCGCTGATGGGGGTCTTCAAGGCCCGCGAGAAGGAGCGCAGCCGACGGGAGGCGATGGCCTATGTCGCCGAGGGCACGATGAACGCCGAAACTGCCGAGCGGCTTCTCAACGCCCCGATGCACCGCTACGGCGAGGACGACGAGACGATCCCCGGCATAGCCTGCACCGACCCCGACTCCCGCGCGGCCATCGCTGAGGAGTTCGAGGCCACCAAGCGAGAAGCCCTCAAGCAGGTCGCCACCAAGGCCCTCAGTGCCGAGGACGCAGAGCGGCTGCTTCGGCTGTGCACGTCGAGCATCCTTCAGGACGTCGGCGACGACAAGGACTCGGTGCTCGCCCGCGTGCAGAGCGAGCAGGAGACCTATCGCGAGGCCCTGCGGCGCGTCGGCGAGAAGAAAGTCAGCGTGGAGGACGCCGAGCGAATGCTTAAGGCCGGCAAGGCGCTGTCGATGGTCTGAGCACGCCGTGCCGCATCGCGACCGGTCGATCACCGAGGATGAGAGGTCGGGGTGGGGTGGGGTAGGGTAGCGGGCGCTCAGCCGTGGGCCAGCCAGTAGTAGTCGCGGACGTACTCGGCCACCATGCGGTGCGTGCTGAAGCGGCAGCAGATCGTCTTCATGCTCTTCGCCATCATCTTCACCCACTGCTGCGGCACACCCCGGCGGTCGCGCTTGTAGAACGCCGGCACGATCTGCCGCTCAAGGGTGGAGTAGATCGCCTCGGCGTCGGCGGCGTCCTGCTTCGTGCGGCTGGAGTACTCCCGGCCGTCGCCGATGTTCCAGCCGTTCCGCCCGTCCGACGCCTCGGGCCACCAGCCGTCGAGGATCGAGAAGTTCAGCCCGCCGACCAGCGGCGGCTTCATCCCGGACGTGCCCGAGGCCTCCATCGGACGCACCGGGTTGTTCAGCCACACATCGCACCCCTGCGTGAGCAGGCGGCCGATGCTGGTGTCGTAGTTCTGCAGCAGGAGGATCTTGCCCTTGAACGGCCCCTTGCGGGTCTGCTCGTGGACGAACTTCACGTACTCATTCCCCGCGGCGTCGAGCGGGTGGGCCTTGCCGGCGAAGATGATCTGCACGGGCCGGTCGGCGTTGCAGAGAATCCGTTCCAGGCGCTTGGGATCCTTGAAAATCAGCGGGGCCCGCTTGTAGAGGGCGAAGCGGCGGGCGAACCCGATCGTCAGGGCGTTCTCGTCGAGGCTGCTGTACAGCTCGTCGATCTCCTCGAACGACAGGCCGTGGTACAGCATCTGGTCGCGCATGTGCGAACGCAGCGTGCTGATGAGCTTCCGCCGCATCATCTGCCGCAGCGCCCAGAATTCATCGGCCGGGATCTTGTCGGCCCGAGCCCACCAGTCGTCGTCCGGGCCGGCGCCGACCCAGCGGGGCTTGAGGTGCTTGTCGTAGAACGGGCGGGCCGCCTCGTCGAGCCAGCTCTCGGGGTGCACGCCGTTGGTCACGTGGCCGATCGGCACGTCGTCGGGGTCCATGGCGCTGTACGTCTTCGCCCACATCTTGCGGCTGGTGTGCCCGTGCAGCTCGGCCACGCCGTTGCAGCCGTCGGCCAGCAGCAGGGCCAGCACCGTCATGCAGAAGGGCTCCTTCGTGTCCTCGGGGTCCTCGCGCCCCAAAGACAGGAACGCCTCGCGGTCCAGCCCCAGGTCGCGCATGTACGGGCGGAGGTACTTCAGCGTCAGGCCGACGTCGAAGCGGTCGTTGCCCTCGGGAACCGGCGTGTGCGTGGTGAACACCGACGCCGCCCGCACCTCTTCCAGCGCCTCCTCGATGTTCCGCCCCTTCTTCACCAGCCGGCGCAGGCGCTCGAGGCCGCAGAACGCCGCGTGCCCCTCGTTGAGGTGGAACACCGTGGGCTTCACGCCCATCGCCTCCAGCGCCATCAGCCCGCCGACACCCAGCAGCAGCTCCTGGCGGATGCGGTACTCGCGGTCGCCGCCGTAGAGGTGGTGGGTGAGCTTGCGGTCCTCGGGCTTGTTCTCGGGAATGTCGCAGTCGAGCAGGTAGATCGGGATCCGCCCCACCATGAGCACCCAGATCTTCGCCTTCACCCGCGACGAACCGATCATCATCGTGATCGACTTGCCCGTGTCGCGCACCGGCAGCATCGAGAAGTCCGACGGCGGGTACAGCACACGAACGTCGCCGCTCGGCGTGATCTCCTGCCGGTAGTACCCGTGACGCCACAGCACCCCCACGGCCGTCAGAGGCACGCCAAGGTCCGACGCCGACTTCATGTGGTCGGCCGCCAGCACGCCCAAACCGCCGGCGTACAGCGGCAGGCACTCATGGATCGCGAACTCCATGCAGAAGTACGCGGCCCGCATCTTCTTCTGCGAAGCATCGGCCTCGCGGTCGTACCACGTCTGGGCGTTCAGGTAGCGGGCCAGTTCGGCTTCGACGTGCGCGAGGTTCTTCTGGAACACCGGGTCGTGCTCCAGGGTCTGGCGCCGCGTGGCCGAGAGCGCCGCCATCGTCGCGATCGGGTTCTGCGTCGTCGCCCGCCACAGCGCAGGGTCCATCGACTCCAGCAGCCGCCGCGCGTCGGGGTTCCACGTCCACCACAGGTTCCGGGCGATCGTGTCGACGCGGTCCCACACGTTCCCGCGGCGGGGCGCGGTTCGAGCGGCGGGGCGGCGACGACGGGCGGCGGAGGCCTTGGCCATGACGGGGATCCTTCTTCGGACGGGGGTCAGGTGGAACGTTTTTCCAAGCTCGGAGTCTCGGGTCTCGGCACCGGTCGTCCCGAGGGGGCGAGCGGGGGGCGGAGTATACGGCCAGACGCCGGAATCCATCCCGATGCCGTCCACCGAACCAGATTTGGGGGGCGCCCAAGGCACCGGCTACCGGCGAAGTCCAAGAGCACGTCCGCCTAGCATCCGGGCTCAACCCGCACGGCGTCGAGAACGCCCCGTAGTTCCCCCAGATGACCGACCTGCATCACCCCGAACCATCGTCTGTCACCCCCCCGCCGAGTGCCGTCGGCCCCATCCGCCGGCGGCCCCCGCAAGGCGTCGTCCGCCCCATTCTCGATCTGTTTTCCAGCGTCCGCCTCGGCGTGGTGCTCATGGTGGTGCTGTTCGTGTACTGCACCATCGGCTCGGCAGGACTGCTCTACCCGGTCGGGGCCAACATTTTCGACGCTGGCAGCTGGGTCCACGCCATGCCGCGCCAGTGGCGGCCATTCGAACTCACCGAGTTCGAGTGGTTCCACACCGCGTTCTTCAACGCGCTGTGCCTGCTGATCTGCGTGAACCTCACCGTCGCCACCATCCGCCGCATCCCGCTCACGGTGCTCTCGGCGGGGGTCTGGATGATCCACTCCGGAATCATCATCCTCGCGGCGGGCAGCGTGATCTATTTCTCGACCAAGGTCGAGGGCGACACGGTCGTGGTACGCCGCCAGCTGTTCATCGACGTGCCCGGCGCAGGGCCCGGCGGCGGCGCGAAGACCGTCGGGCTGGTGGTGCTCCCCGGCAACGCCGTGGATGTGCCGGCCGCCGCGGGAACGGGCGGGTGGCGGTTCGAGATCGCCTCTGTCCAGCCCGAGTACGAGCTGCGCAGCGGCGACGACGCGGGGAAGAAGACCTACGCGGTGCAGGTCCTGGTCGAGCCGCCCATCGGGGCGCGGTTCATCCGGCAGGTGCTCGACGGCTACCCGCAGTACACGGAAGACGTCCTCCCGGGCGAGGGGCGCGTCAAGAAGATCGATCGGTTCGGCGGCAAGTCGCTGGTCGATGAGTCGGTGCGGATCGACCTGGGCTACCAGCCGCAGGACTCCTTCTGGGTGAAGGACTCCGCCGCTCTTCACGTACGAACGCAGGGCGAGCGGCTGTGGCACCAGCGCCCGATCCGCGGCCTCCCACGCTACAACGACTACATCGACCGCCAGCAGGCCATCTGGCCGCCGGCGGGCTACGACGACTACCCGCTGCAGCCGCTTTCCATCGACGTCTCGGCCGCGGCGAACTCCGACGCGGCCGACCCGCTGGCGGGCGTGCCGGTCCGGGTGACCGGCTTCCTCCGCTACGCCGCGGTCCAGCCCCGCTTCGAGCCCGCGCCCGACGGCGCGCCGGTGACGCGTCCGGTGGCCGAAGTGTCGATCCGCGACGCCTCGCACGGCGCCGCCGCCTCGGCCCACCGGGCCACCCTGGTGGCCGACGACCCCGCCCGCCGCGCCGCGTTCGACGGCTCGCTGCTGTTCCGGTGGGTCCGCACCGCCGACGAACTCCGTGAGTTCGAGGGTTCGACCGAGCCGGTGCTGACTCTCGACGTCCCCCGCGACGGCGCCGAGCCTGTGCGGCGTGAGATCCGCATCGACCCAACCCGCACGGCGCGCCTCGCCTCGGCGGCGCAGGGCGATCAGGCCGACGACCGATCGGTGCCGTTCAGCCAGATCGAGGGCACCGACGTGTCGTTCCGTGTGTGGGACGTGGTGACCGATCTCACCGTTGAGGTGCAGGGCGAGCCGGTGACGGTTTCGCTGGCGACCGTCGACTTCAAGACGCCCGCCGGCGTGTTCCGCCGCTGGGTGTTCGACGACCCGTCGCGCACGCGCGACGGCAAGCCCGGAGACACCGGGCCCACCCGCGACAGCCCCGCGCCCGATCCGCGTGTGCGGGCCACGTTCCGGCCCGGCTCGCTGGCCCCGGCCACCATCGTCGCCGGGCCCGGCCTGAACGCCGAGCCCGGTTCCCCCGCCGCCAAGCTCTGGACCCGCTCGCCGCGCGGCGTGCTCATGAGCCGGGCGATCAGGCCCGGCGAACGCGTGGCCTTGGCTCCGGAGGTGTCGCTGACTCTCGACCGGCTGATCCCGAGAGCCGCCGAGGTGAGCCGGCCGATGGTGGTGCCGCCGTCGCAGCGCGATCGCGATGCCGACGTCGCGCAGACCTTCGCCATGATCGAGGTCGAACTGGGCTCGGGCGACGCCGCCCAGCGCGTCTGGCTGCCCTTCCACCGCTACTCGGTCGAAGATGCCACGCTGATCGACCCCGGCATGTCTCGGTTCGAGCCCCGGCCCGTGGCCCTGCCCGGCGGCCGCGTCGTCGAACTGATGTTCGGGCGCGAGCGGAAGCGGCTGCCCGCGCCGGTCGTGCTCCACGACTTCGAACTGGCCACCGAGGTGGGCGGGTTCACCGGCAGCACGCTCTCGATCCGCGACTGGACCAGCCGGGTTCGGTTCTGGAAGGGTGATCCGGCCCGGCGCGGCGCCGACGCGTGGACGGCGCCCGAGCCGATCAGCGTCAACAACCCGCTGTCGCGCCAGGGGCTGTGGTTCTTCCAGGCCTACTGGGACGCGCCGCGCCCCGAGCGGCCGGGCGTGCCCGCCTCGGCCGGGCTGAACTTCACCGGCCTCGGCGTCGGCAACCGCGAGGGGGTGCACCTGCAGCTGTTCGGCTGCGTGCTGTCGGTGGCGGGCATGATCTACGCGTTCTATGTCAAGCCCATCATCCGGCGTCGGCGCATCGAGCGTGTGCGGGCGTCGGTCGCGGCGGCCGTCGCGCAGGACCGCGGGGAGGTGATCCGATGAACAGCGCGGGCAAGGCTCTCGGCCAGTGGCTCCTCGGGGCGGCGATCGTGACGGCGGTGGCTGCGCTGGCGGTGGCGATGCTGCTTCGCTCGTCACGCCCCGGCGGCGGCGGGTTCGCCGCCGAGATCGACCTTGCGCCGCTCGACCGCTCGGCGGTGCACACCGACGGCCGGATCAAGAGCTTCGACAGCTTCGCCGCCGACACGCTGTCGCACATCGCCGGCCCGCGCCGGGTCGGCGGCCTGCCCAAGGATTTCACGTACCTCGACATGCTCCTCCGCCCCGAGCGGTACGACGACGCCGACGCGGTGTATGTGAAGAACCGCACCATGCGGGCCGACATCGCCGAGGCGCTTCGGGCGTCGGTGCTCGCCGGCGAGCTCGAGGGCGTGACCAAGGACCGTCTCGCCGCCTTCGAGAAGCAGGGGCTGATCTCGCGCCGGCTGCTCATGCGGCCCGAGGTCACCCCCCTCATGAACCGCTGGGCGGGTGACCTGATCCGCACCGCCAAGTTCGTCGATCAGATCGAGGGAGCGCTCGCCACCATGCGGCCAGAGTCGCTCGCGGCCGACCTTCGCATTGTGCCGCCGCCGCCCGGCTCGCCCCCGAACGTGCCTTGGATCAGCGTCAGGGAGCTCGCCGAGGGGGCCCCTGCCAAGGTCGCGCCCGCGGCGGCCCTGCGGAGCGCCAGCCCCATCGACCGGCTCGACGCCGCCGTGCGCGAGAGGCTCGCGTCCGATTGGGCCCGTTTCGCCACCGCCTGGCAGGCCGAGAATGCCGCCGAGGCCAACGCGGCGCTCGCCTCGTTCGCCGCCGCCCTGCCCGCGGTCAACGCCGAGGCCTATCCGAACCAGAGCCGCCTCGGTCTTGAGAGCCAGTACTTCAAGCTCGGCAGCCTCACGTGGGTGTGGCTCTGCTACCTGCTCAGCGTCGTCTTTCTGCTCATGAGCGTGGCCTTCAGGTGGGACGCCGCCCGACGGATCGGCATGGGCGCCTTCACCGCCTCGTTCCTGCTGCACACGGCGTCGCTGGGGCTGCGCTGGTACGTCTCCGGGCGCTGGCCCAACGCCAACATGTTCGAGGCCGTCACGACCAGCGTCTGGTTCGGCGCGGTGCTGGCCATCGTCATCGAGGCGCTGGCGCGGCGCTCGCCGATGCGCAACCTCTTCGCGCTGGGCGCCGCGGCCGCCTCGATGGCCGCCCTCATGAGCGCCCATTTCCTGCCGCAGCTCGACAGCAACATCCGCAACGTCATGCCCGTGCTCAACGACCTGTGGCTCTACATCCACACCAACGTCATCATCGCCAGCTACGCGTTGATCGCGATGGCCGCGGTCACGGCCGGCCTGTACCTCGTCTGGCGGCTGCTCGGCGGCGGGCCCGATCACGCCCGCGGCGGCGGGGGCACCGAGATGCTCCTCGACGCGGCCCTCACCGACGCCCGCATGGCCTCCGATCCCGCCTCGGCCCGCCGCGTCTCGGCCGGAGCCGTCTTCGACGGGGCCACGCTGGTCATGATGCAGCTCAGCTTCGTCATGCTGTGGGCGGGCATCGTCATGGGCGCGATCTGGGCCGACCACTCCTGGGGCCGCCCCTGGGGCTGGGATCCCAAGGAGGTCTTCGCCCTCAACACCTTCATCGTCTACATCGTGCTCATCCACGTCCGGCTGCGGGCCAAAGACAAGGGCCTGTGGACCGCCTGGCTCGCCGTCATCGGCTGCGGCGTGATGCTCTTCAACTGGATCGTGATCAACTTCGTGATCGCCGGGCTGCACAGCTACGCATGATCCCCCGGCGTGTCCGCCGTCAGGAGATCAGGGGCGAGAGAGCTTCCAGTCCGGCCCTGTCGCCTGCGACGACCACCGACGCATGTCGTTCGCGTCGGCCCAGTTGAGCGTGCGGGCGTTGCCGTCGAACATCGCGAACACCGCCTTGCTCATGAAGCGGAAGGACAGATCTCCCACCGCCGCGGGGCGCGTCGCCGAGTCGGGCGGGCTGGTTTGCCAGACGCGGTTCACCAGGTTCGGCGGCCGAATGCGGTACAGCCCGTCGATTTCGGTTCCGCTGATCGGGTCGGCCCCGCTGCTCGAGCCGAAGACGATCTGGTCCGCCGGCCGCCGCACGTCCGACGCCTTGGCCGCGTACCAGTCGGATCCCCAGGCCCGCCGGGCCAGATCGTCGGTCGCGGGGTTGAACGCGTAGCCGGCCCCGTCGGAGTCCGACGAGCCGCCCATGAAGATCTGGTTCAAACCCATCCGAGGCCCCACCGACACGGCGTAGTCGCGCAGCGACCCGCTGAACACGCGGGCGATGGCCTGCGGGTCGCGATACCACGTGCCGAGCTCATAGTCAAAATATGGCAGCAATCTCCATGGATACCGCTGCGCCGCGATCCCGCTCAGCCGATTCCCCTTGTCATCGCGGGCGACGACTTCGCCGGTGCTGATCATCCGGGCGGTGGGGAATCCCGGAAGCAGCCGCGAGCGGTTGTCGCTGGCGTACATGGTGTAAGCCGTCACCAACTGCCGCCCCGCGGAAAGCTCGCCGGTGACCACCGCGCACTGCCTGGCGAGCCCGATCGCGGGGAGGAGCACGGCGATCAGGACGCCCACAATCGCCACGACGACCAGCAGTTCGACAATCGTGAACCCCGGCCTGTGGGCCCGCCGCAATTCGGGATGGGTACGAACGTTCATCACACCGCGTAACGCCCACAACCACGGGCGGAATTCCTGATCCCGCAGATTTCTTTCGCTCAGTGTAGCCCGCGAGATGCCCCGTTCGTAAAGTCGGCACAAGGCCGCGTCCGTGGGCCGGTGGCGGGCGAAGGTGCTTCGGACTGGCCGGATCGGGTGGGACATGTCCTTCAGGAGCTGATGCCGATGCGTTCTGCGATCCTCGCCGCCGCGTGCCTGGCCCTGCCGGCTCTCTCCTCGGGAGCCCAGCTTCAGACGCTTACGTTCAACGCTCCGGTTCTTCAACGGTGGATGTACCCGTTCGACACCCAACCCGGGTACCGCGCGACGGCGTCGGTATTTTCGACCATCGGCGCTCCCACGTTCCCGGGGTTCACCTTCGACCAGCGCGACGGCCAGGTCGTCATCGGGTTCGATACCCTGGCCCAGCTCCCCACCGGCCTCGGCGCGTGCAACTACCGCGTGCTCTCGGCTCGGCTCACCATCGGCGTCGCCACCGATCAGGCGTTCCGCTACAAGGACACCTACGACGGGTGGCAGTCGTACCTCGCCACCCCTGATCCCACCGACCCCTACCCCCCGCGGGCGATCGAGTTGTACGGGGCCGGTTTCCGCAACGGCTGGACTTCGGCCACGTTCTTCCAGGGTGTTGACGCCTCGAACCCCGGGCCTCCCTTCGGCCCGAGCGTGAGCAGCGACGTTCGGAACGTTTACGCCACCGACTTCAAGGACGGCGTCGCTCGCGACGTGTCGAACAACGTGCGCGACCAGTTCGACCCGCTCTACTTCGCGATCGGCAAGGCCTCGGGGGTTTCCCCGGGTCAGTATGTGCCGGTGAACACTGAATTCGCGTTCGATCTTCAGGTGTCGCAGGCAAACGTGCAGAACTACCTGCGGCAGGCGGTCAACGACGGGCGGCTTCGCCTGGTCATCACGAGCCTGCAGAAGCTCGTGCCGCCGTCCGGGCCGGGCCCGGCCTCCGGGGAGTACGCCACGTTTTACGTGAAGCAGAACGACTTCGGCACGGCCCTGGTGGCTCGCCTGACGATGCGGGTGGTGGTCAACCCTCAGCCGGGCGACATCGATGGCGACGGCGTGGTGGGTGCCAACGACCTGACCGTGCTGCTCACAAGGTTCGGCCAGGCTGTCGGCGTGGGTGACGCGGCCGATCTCGACTGCACGGGGTCCATCGGTGCGAACGATCTCACCATTCTCCTGACCAACTTCGGTCGGGGGACGCCCTATCAGCCTTAATCATCGCTCGGGACGAGAGGGGGGGTAAAAAAGCGGGCGGCTCAAGGAGCCGCCCGCCGCGCTCGTCGTCATCATGGACGAACCACCAACGCGCGTCGATCAGCGCTTGTCGCGGGTGATCTCCGCGTAGGCGTTGTGGTTGTGGATGCTCTCGAAATTCTCGCTGCTGATGGCGTACCAGGCGACCCGGTCGTCGTGCTCGAGCGAGACGGCGAGGTCTCGGACGATGTCCTCGACAAACTTGGGGTTTTCGTAGGCGGCCTCGGTGACGTACTTCTCGTCGGGACGCTTGAGCACGGCCCACACCGGGGCGCTGGCGGCGTTCTCGAGCAGGCGGACGAGATCCTCGATCCAGAGCATGCCCTTGGGGCGGACGGCCGCCTGGATCTCGCAGCGCTGGTTGTGGGCGCCGTACTTGGAGATTTCCTTCGAGCACGGGCACAGGCTGGTGGCGGGGGCCCGGACAGTCATGACGAAGTCGTCTTCACCGTTGGCGGTGCAGTCGAAGGTCACGGAGTAGTCCATCATGCCCGGGGTGCCCGTGACCGGGGCCTGCTTCTCGATGAAGTAGGGGAACTTGAGGGTGAGATGGGCCGTCTCGGCCTCGAGCTTCTGCTTGATGGCCCTCGCGACGACGGGGATGCAGTCCGGCGTCAGCGGGTGCGCGTACTGGTTCAGCACCTCGAGGAAGCGGCTCATGTGCGTGCCCTTCTTGTGGTGGGGCAGGGACACGTACATGTTGATGGTGGCGACGGTGGTCTGGGCTCCGCCGTCACGGGTCCGGAGCGTTATGGGATAGCGCACGTCCTTCACGCCCACCTTGTCGATGGCGACGCGGCGGTGGTCGCGAGAGGACTGGACGTCGGGCATCGCGGCCATGGCTGTGACCATTGTGTCATCCTTTCGAGGCGGCCTGGGACGCAATCCCGCGTCTGGGCGGGGGCCGCTGAGAGCCGATCGCCCGCCGTGCACAGAGACACGGTAGGCATGCCTCAAGATTTCGAACGATCGACGCCGCCGGTTTCAGGGTGAAATCGACACGCGGTTCTCAAGCGAATCTGTGCGATCCCCTGCGTCTCCCGTAGGGGATTGCAGGTCCTGCGTCGGGCGGGGCGTTGCCCCCCTGTCCACGAGGGAAGTCGCCCATGCGATTCCCAGTGGGGATCCGAGCAGCACGCCGGCGATCCAATCCATGGGCATCGGGCGTCCGATGCTGAGATCGCTCAGCGCATAGACGGCGTCGATGTACCCACCGCCGTGCCGGAGCGCCGCCAGGGCCGGGGCCAACGGTGCGAGCAGCAGGAGCCCGGTGACCACCGACAGCGTCGACGCGTGGTGCACCGCGACGTGTCCGACGAGCCCGCCGAACAGACCGGCGGCGAGCGCCGCGGCAAAGCACTGGCCGGCGAGGTGGTTCTGGGCGACCAGGCCGGCGGCGAAGAGTCCGGTGGCCGCGGCGGCGGCGGCGCCGCTGATATCGGCCGAGATCGACGCGGGGCCTTCGGGGGCGAGGCGGCTTTGGCGAAGGATGCTGCGGACGGCGAAGAACCCCGCGGCGGCCAGGACGAGCCCTTCGGCCGCGAGCGTCCAGGGGACGCCGGGCGACTGCTGCCGGCGGATGATCTCGTCGAGTCTGCCGGTGTGGAACGCCGGCCATGCCAGCACGACGCCGGCGGTGGCCAAGGCGGTTCGCCAGCTGGTCAGCCGTGCGGCGACGATGCCGGCCCCGGCCGCCAGAAGCACCGCCGCGAGGGCGCGGCACAGACCGGTGATCGGGGAGGCTGACAGGAGCGCGGTCGCGGCGCAGCCGCCGTCGGGCCCGGGGATCGCGGCGATGACGGCGGCGACGGGCCCGACAACGACGCCGGCCGCCAACAGGCACGCCCATCTGGCCATCGGACGCTTCATGCGTCAGTTATACCGCGGCTTGCGGAACCGGGCGGGCCGCCGGACACTCATGGCGTGCCACCGGCCCACGCTTCCCGTGCGATCACCCTGCAACCGCTCGTTCTCGACGGCGGGCCGCTGTCGATTGTGGACGTCGAGTCGGTGGCGCGGCCGTCCCACGGCGGGGGTCTGCGGCCGGTGCGTCTCGCCGCCGCGGCGAAGCAGAAGCTCACGGCGTCGCACGCCGCGCTCTCGGCCAGCCTCTCTGCCGGGGCGGCCGTCTACGGGGTGAACACCGGTTTCGGATCACTGGCGAGGCGGCGGATCGGTGAAGCGCAGCTCGAGGACGTTCAGCGGAATCTGCTGCGGTCGCACGCCTCGGGCGTTGGCCCGCCGATGGGGGAGGACGTTGTGCGCGGCATGCTTCTGCTGCTTGCCGCGTCGCTGTGCCGCGGGCTTTCCGGCGTTCGGCCGGGCGTGGTCAACGCGATCGTGGCTCTGCTCAACGCGCGGACGGACCGTGGCGGCGCGGTGACGCCGGTGGTGCCCGAGGTGGGTTCGGTCGGGGCGTCGGGCGATCTTGCCCCGCTGGCGCACGCGTGCCTGGTGCTGTTGGGGGAGGGCGAGGCGACCGCTGACGGCCGGCGGATCTCGGGCGCCGAGGCTCTTCGTCTGGCCGGGGTGGCGCCGCTTGGGCTGGGGCCGAAGGAGGGGCTGGCGCTGATCAACGGCACCCACCTGATGGGCGCTCAGGCGTGCCTGGCTCTGGACGACTTCGAGCGAGTGTTCGACGCGGCGGTGGCGGCGGCGGCGATGTCGATCGACGCGCTGCGGGCCACTGACACGTTCCTCGATCCGCGGGTGTTCGTGGCCCGCAACCAGCCGGGGCCCGCGTTGGTGGCGGCGCGTATGCGCGGCATGTTGGCCGGGTCGCAGGTGCTGACGAGCCATCCGGCGTCGGTGGACCCCAGAGTTCAGGACCCTTACTCGGTACGGTGTGCGCCGCCGATTCTCGGCGCGACGTACGACGCCGCGCGCTACGTGCGAGGCTGCGTCGAGGCCGAGCTCGGGGCCGTGACCGACAACCCGTTGGTGTTCCCTGCTGCGCCGGGGGCGGCCGGCGCCGACCAGTGGGCGCAGATGGCCAGGAGCGGGGGGGTTGTTTCGGCCGGGAACTTCCACGGGATGCCGCTGGCCATTCCGTTGGATGTGCTGATGCTCTCGCTGAGCCACGTCGCCGGTGTGTCGGAGCGGCGGACGTTCCTGCTGCTGGCGGCCGGCGGCGGATTCGACCCCGAGGCGCGGCTGCCCGCGCACCTCACGCCACAGCCCGGCGTGCAGAGCGGGTACATGATCACGCAGTACACTGCGGCGGCGTGCTGCAACGAGCTGATCGGGCTGGCGACGCCGGCGAGTGTCGCGAATCTCTCCACGTGCGCGGGGCAGGAGGATTACAACTCGTTCGGTCCGCGGGCGGCGGCGAAGGCGCGCCGGGGCATTGCCCTGGCGCGGAGCGTGGTGGCGATCGAGCTTCTGTGCGCCGCCGAGGGGCTGGAGTACCACCGGCCTCTGCGCTCGGGGCATGGCGTCGAGGAGACGTTCGCGGCGGTGCGCAGCACCGTGCCCCGGCTGACGGTCGATCGGCCGCCGTCGCCCGACATCGCGGCGATTGAGGCGATGATCTCGGAGGGGCGTTTCGGGCTCTGACGAAGTGGGGGTCGTTGGTGGTCGGGGGGGGCCGACGCGGACGCGGCGGACCGCTAGGCCGGCCGCAGGCCTCGCGAGAGCATCTGGACGCGCTCGACCTGCTGTTTGCGGACCGACTGGAGCACGTGGCGGGGGATCCGCCAGTGGCTGCCGGAAGCGGCCTGGTCGTCGGTGACGTTCGAGCAATGCTCCTGCATGCAGTGGTAGAGGAGCTTGAAGGCGTCGCGCGGCTGGTGCATCTGGTCGAGCGAGTCGATGAGCTCCTGGCGGGTGACGTCGGGCTCGAAGAGATCGGCGAGCGCCAGCGGCTGGGCGGCGTCGGGCCGGCAGGCGCGGAGGCGAGCGGCGCACAGGTCGTAGAGCGTGGCGCCGGTCCACGCGAGGCGTTCGACCATGTTCTGCTTGTCGAGGCGGGCATCCTGGAAAAAGGCCTGCGACTCGCGGAACAGGGCGTGCCGGAGCTCGATGGGGAGCAGGAGCTTGACGGCGACGCCTTCCTGCTGGAGGAACTTGTTGTTGAGCATGGGCCAGACGACGGCGCGCATGCGGTCGGGATCGCCGCCGATCATCGTGGGCTCATCGAGGCGGTCGAGCACGATCATCAGCCCGCGGTAGCCGAGCGTGGCAGCGACGCGGCGGAGCCGGGCGACCATGTCGTACCGCGGCTCATCGGCGTCGGCGACGAGCGATGCGGTGGCGAGGCGGTCGGCGCCGGGGAGCACCGCGGCCGAGGCGGCGAGGCTCTCGGCCGAGCGGGGCAGCGAGCGGAGGTGCCGGGCCAAGCGGCGGCCCAGCCGGCGGGCCCGCCACCGGTCGAGGAGAAGCACCTTGAGGGCCACAAGTCCCCACAGGCCGAGAGCGCCGAGGAAGATCCAGAACCAGGTGGCGCTGGAGACCGTCGCGCGATCGACCCACAGGCTCAGGGCGAAGACCGCGGCGGCGGGCAGCCAGCCGAGGCACAGCAGAGCCATCCACCACAACCAGTCACGGTCGGCCGGGGCGCCGACCCGCCTGCGCAGGCGAGAGAGACGATCGCGGGCGTCGGCTTCGCGGTCGTATACCGCCGCCAGCAGCACCGCGTCGCGCCGGATCCGGTCGCCGGCCCTCTTCACAACTTGGGCGTCATCGGCGGAGGAGAGCAGGCGGTCGACGAGCGGGGGAACCGCGGTGTGAAGGATGGCGTCGAGGTGGTCGGCGAGACGGACCTTGCTGAGCGCGCCGAGGACTTCCTTGCCGCCGTCGGCCGGGCCCACCGACAGCCGCGAGGCGAGCCTGTCGAGCATGGGGTTCAGATCGTCGTAGGGGATGAGCAGGACTCGGGCGTCGGGCGCGCGGGTGTTGTGGGCGTCGAGAACCTCCGCGATCTGGAGTCGGATCGCGGTTTTGCCCGCGCCCTTCTCGCCGAAGACGATGGCGGTCGAGGGGCGGGAGAGATCGCCGAGGATTTTGTCGAAATCCGGGTGGCGGGCGTCGTGGCTTCGGGAGAAGACGGGATCGTGGCGCGCCTCTTCGGCGCGGAAGGGGTTCTCGGCGATCTGCCAGTGGTCGAGGAAGGCCTGGATGTTCATGGGTGGTTCCCCGTCGTTCAGGCGCCGGCGCGGCGGGCGGCGGCGTCGGCGAGCGTATGGGCGGCCTGCCAACCCAGGACCGAGCGGGCCTTCTCGCAGTTCATCAGGCTGCCGCGCGCGGCGGCGTCGGCGCTGCCGGGCACCGAGGCGTAGAAGCGCTCGACGATCCGGGCGGCTGAGTCTCCCGGGCGCGGGTCGGGCGCCGCTACCCAGATAACCTGGTGACCGTCGATGGGGCGCTCGGCGGCGAGGCGGACGGCCTCGGCGGCGTCGTCGGCGTGGATGTAGGCGAATGCCTCGGGGCCGCCCCAGATGAAGTCGGCCGGACCGCGGCGCTCGAGGGTCATGTCGAAGGCCTTCTGCGTGAGGATGTACGGCAGGCGCAGGCTGACCGCGCTCAGCCGGGGGGGGCCGGCGGCGGGCGGCGCCGGGCGATCCCAGGTTGTGAGCTCGTCGAGGAGGCGCTCGGTGGTGAGCTTGCTGAGCCCGTAGACATTGGTGGGTCGGGGCGGCACCGACTCGTCGATGGGGAGCTTCGGAGGCACACGGGGCGGTCCGGGGAGGTTGGTCATCGGGGCCTCGATGCCGCCGAGGAACGCCTGCACCGAGCTCGCAAAGACCAGCCGCCGGACACCGGCCTGCCATGCAGCGATGATGACGCTGCTGTTCATCGACAGGTTCTCGCGCAGAACCACCTCGGCGGGCGCGACCATGGAGTTCGTGTGGTTGGCGAGGTGGACGACGGCGTCGGGCGGGCCGCCGAGGCGATCGAACGCTCGGTGGATGAGAAACGGGTCGAGGAGCGAGCCGACGACCGTGGGCCAGGCGCCGTCGGCCGGGCCGGGCACGGCATCAACGCCCATCACGACGTGTCCGAGTGACACCATCCTTCGGCACGAGGCCGATCCGAGGCGTCCGCTGCTGCCGGTGACGAGGATCTTCATGGATCTTCGGTGCGATGTCCCCGGGGGCCGTCGGAATGAACGGAGCGCGCACCGCCGCGGCGCCCGGGGCGGGGCGGGGATCAGTGGTGGGTGACTTCTTCGCCGAGCATCGGCGAGATGGTCTGGAGCATTCGGTCGAGGATGGCCTGGTCGCGTGCTTCGAGGTTGAGGCGGAGAAGGGGCTCGGTGTTGCTCTTGCGGACGTTGGCCCACCAGCCCTCGGTGGCGAAGCAGTCGACGGTCACACCGTCGAGCTCGTCGATCTTACCGCGGCCAGCGAACTCGTCTTTGAGCTCGCGGAGGGCGCCGTCCTTATCCTCGACCTCGAAGTTGATCTCTCCGGACTGCTTGTAGCGGGCGATGGGCCTGATGATTTGGCTCATGGGCTTGCCGGACTCGGCGACGGCGGTGAGGACGACGCTCATGGCGACGGCGCCGGAATCGGCGTTGAAGTTGTCGCGGAAGTAGAAGTGGCCTGAGAGCTCGCCGCCGAAGCAGGCCTTGTGCTCGCCGAGGGCGGCCTTCATGAACACGTGCCCGACGCGCGACCGGACGGGCTTGCCGCCGGCGGCGACGATATCTTCCTCGAGAGCCTTGCTGGAGCGGAGGTCGTAGACGATGGCCGAGCCGGGGTTCGTTTTGAGGAACCACCTGGCGAGGAAGGCCGAGAGGTGGTCGCAGCCGACGATTCCGCCCTTCTCATCGACGACCATCAGGCGGTCGGCGTCGCCGTCGAAGCAGATCCCGAAGTCGGCCTTCTCGGCGACGACGCGGGCCTGAAGATCGCGCAGGTTCGCGGCGACGAGAGGGTTGGGCTCGTGGACGAACTCGCCCTTGCTGTTCTCGAAGTAGAGCTCGGAGACCTCCAAGCCCTTCACGCCCGAGCCCTTGGCGCCGAAGACCTTGGGCACCATCGTGCCGGCCATACCGTTGCTGGCATCGATGACGACCTTGAGCTTCTTGCCCTTCATGTCGAGGAACGACAGGACGTGCTCGCGGTAGGCGTCCCACAGGTCGCGCTTCTCGAGCTTTCCGGAGCCCTTGTTCTTCTCGGTGCTCTCGACCATCGCGGCGATCTTGCGGATCTCGGCCAGGCCGGTGGCCTCGCCGACGGGCTTGGCCTTGCGCTTGGAGACTTTGAAGCCGTTGTACTGCGGGGGGTTGTGGCTGGCCGTCACCTGAACACCGCCGGCGCAGTCGAGGTGGTTGATCGCGAAGTAGACGAAGGGGGTGTCGACCTTGCCCACGTCGATGACGTTGGCACCGGCGTCCATGATGCCGCGGCAGAGGGCGTCGCGGAGGCTCGGGCTGTGCTTGCGCATGTCGTGGCCGACGACGATGTGCTTCATCATCGGCGTGGTGTCGCCGGCGGCTACCGCGTCAGCCAGCAGGAATTTGCCGCAGCCGTAGCCGATCTGCCACGCCATCGCCTCGTTGAGGGGGTCGGGATAGGTGGCGCGGATGTCATAGGCTTTGAAGACTTTTCCGAGCATTCGGGGCTCTCCGGGGGGCGACTCCACGATCCGTGAGGGCGGAGCATAACCGATCCCGAACAATCCGGCGACGTCCGGACGGCGGCGCTGTGGAGGGATTACGGCGCCGGCTCGTCGGCGTGCGGGGCGGTGGCGCGAGCGTCGATGACCGGCACGCCCTCGGGGAGCGCATCGAGGAACAGCCGGCCGTAGCGGGCCGTGACGATGCGTGGGTCGAGCACCACCACCCGGCCGCGGTCGGATCGTGAGCGGATGAGGCGTCCGAAGCCCTGCTTGAAGCGGAGGATGGCCCTAGGGAGCGAGTCGTCCATGAAGCCGTTTCCGCCGCGGGCCTCGATGGCTTCCAAGCGCGCCTGGGTGAGGGGGCGGTCGGGTGGCTCGAAGGGCAGGCGGGTGATGATGACGTTGCGGAGACCCCGTCCGCGGACGTCGACGCCCTGCCAGAAGCTGGATGTGCCGAAGAGCACGCTGCGGTCGCCCTCGCGGAAGCCGTCAAGGATTTTCATCCGGCTGCCGTCGCGGCCCTGAACGAAGACGGGCATTCCCAGATCTTCAAGAGCGGGCCGGAGGCGGTCGGCCGCGTCGTACATCGTGGCGAAGCTGGTGAAGAGCACGAAGGCGCCGCCGTCGGTGGCCCTGATGTGCCGGAGGATGCGGTCGGCGAGGTCGGCGGTGTAGCGGGGGTGCCGCGGGTCGGACATGGCGGTGTCGACGTGGAGCTCCACCTGCCGGGCGTGGTCGAAGGGGCTTCCGAGCGAGACCGCCTCGGCCGTCAGACAGCCCAGACGGTCGCGGACGTGCTCGAAGCCGCGGCCGGCCTCGCGGGCGGCGCGGCCGCCGGTAGCGAGCGTGGCGGAGGTGAGCACCACCGAGATCGGCTTCTCGGCATCGAAGAGGTTGGCGCGGAGGACCGGGGCGACGTCGATCGGGCTGCACGCGAGGGTGCCGCGGGCCTTTCCGCCCTCGGTGAGGCGTGTCTCGGCCCAGTAGACGCAGCCGTCGAGCTGCTGCTCGACGAGCATCTCCGTTTCCTCGGCGATCGAGGCCGCGCGCTCGGCGTAGCTGTTGAGCTCGAAGCGGTCCTCTTCAACGAGCGCGAGTTCCTTGAGGGTCCGCAGGGACACCGAGAGGGCCTTGAAGGCCGGGGTGAGCCCGTTGCGGGGCACCGCGTCGGTGTGGGCGCCGATCCGGGCAGATCCGGCGCGGCCGGAGGTGAGCGAGATGACCGCGTCGAAGAACTCGTCGGCCGCGGCCTCGGCGTCGAGCACCAGGCCCACCGCACGCTCGACCGTGGCGGCGGCGTCGTCGCCCACCTTCAGCGTGTCGAGGTAGCCCTTGTGGCGGCGCGGCTGGTACAGGGTGTGGAGCAGGTGCCGGACACGTCCCTCGCTGAGGGAGAGCCCGAAGTGGTCGCTCGCGGCGTCCTCGACGTGGTGCGCTTCGTCGAGGATCACGTGGTCGTAGCGGGGGAGGAACCCGACACCGCGGGATCGCATGGCCAGATCGGAGAAGAAGAGCGCGTGGTTGCAGATCAGCAGGTCGGCCCGCTCCATGCGTCGGCGTGCGGACTGGTAGAAGCACTTGTCGTAGCGCGGGCACTTGCGGCCCATGCAGTTGCCCGAGTCCGACTGCACCGCGTCCCACACCGCCGGCCGTTCGATCGGCGGCAGGGTCGAGAGGCTGCCGTCGGCGGTGTCGTAGGCCCAGTCCTCGATGACGTGCAGCGAGCGGCGGTAGGCCTCCTCGGCGAAGAGCCGGTCCTGCCGGCGGCTGGCCATCTCGAGCCGGCGGAGGGAGAGGTAGTTGCCGCGTCCCTTCACGAGTTCGGCGCGGAACACCGGCCGGCCGTCCTCGCCGGGGAAGACCCGCTCCATCAGCGGGATGTCCTTGGCGATGAGCTGCTCCTGCAGGGCGATGGTGTTCGTGGCGACCACGACCCTCTCGCCATGCTCGGCGATGCGGGCGATGGCGGGGAGCAGGTACGCGAAGCTCTTGCCGACCCCCGTTCCGGCCTCGACGAGCAGCTTGCTGCGCTCCGCCAGCGTGCGCTCGACACGGAGCGCCATCTCCACCTGCTCGGGCCGGGCCTCGAAGTTGGTCCCAAGCTGCCGGGCCACGCCGCCCTGATCGGCAAGGAGTTCGGCGACCGACCAGCTCACGGGGTCAAGCCCGCCCGGCCGCCGTCGGGGCCGCCGCCGAGGGGCCGGCGCTTGGGCTCGCCGGCTGCGCGTGGGTACTTCCGGGGTGTTCGGTCGGTCTTGTCGATCGCGACGATCCGTCCGCTCGGCGTGTCGATGGTCCCAGCGTGCTCGAGATTCAGCAGCTCGAGCGCCCTTTCGGCCGCGGACAGCTCGTCGTCGGCCTTCTGGCCCTTGATGAGCAGCAGCCGCCCGCCCACGCGGCAGAAGGGCGAGGTGATCTCGACGAGTGTCGCCAGCGGCCCGACGGCCCGCGCCACCACGGCCTGAAAGGCCTCGCGCATCGGTCGCCCGTGGGAACCCGCATCCTCCGCACGGGCGTGCTCGACCGTGACGTTCGAGAGCCTGAGCGCGGCGGCGACGCGTCGGAGAAACTCCGCCTTCTTGCCGGTGGCCTCCAGCAGTGTGAACCGAAGCCGGGGGAGGCAGATGGCCAGCGGCACGCCCGGGAGGCCCCCGCCCGACCCGACGTCGATGACGTGCGCGCCATCGGGCAACTCGGCCAGGGTCGGGAGCAGCGAGAGTGAGTCGAGGATGTGTCGCGCCCACGCCTGGCCGGGGTCGTCGACGGCCGTGAGGTTGAAGGCGCGGTTCGCTTCCAGGAGCAGCGCCAGATAGCGGCCCAGCCGGTCCACGTCACCCGGGTCAAACTCGAGGCCGAGCGACGCCGCGTCGGCCACGAACGAGGACGGCGGCGGTAGCGCGGCCACGTTCTCGTTGAAACTGACCTCTCGGGACCAGGTCTTGGCGGGCTCGGGCATGCCGGATGGTAGGGACGGCAGTCCCTCGGCCCCATCGTCCGGGGGTCAATCTTCCGGCGGCTCGTCGAACTCGAAACTCAAGCGCCAGAGGTAGTCCGGCCGGCGCAGGCCGATGTTCAGCACCAGCCCGGTCATCAGCATCCCCACGATCATGCTCGAGCCGCCGTAGCTGACGAACGGGAGCGTGAGGCCCGTGATGGGAAGGATGCCGAGGGTCATCCCGATGTTGATGCCCATCTGCACGGCGATGATCGCGGCGAACCCCACGCAGACGAGCCGCCCGAACGGATCCTTGCTCGCGGCGGAGACGAGCATCGCGCCCGCCACCCAGAGCAGGTACAGCCCCAGAAGAGCCGCCACGCCGAAGAAGCCGAAGCGGTTGGCCAGCACGGCGAAGATCATGTCGTTCCGGCGCTCTGGCAGCTCGTTGAACTTCAGCTGGGCGCGGCTCACCGATTCGCGCTGGCCGACGATCCCGCCTGCGCCCACCAGGGTCAGCGCCTGTCGCCCTTGGAAGCCCCGGTCCTGCACGTGGCGGGTATCACCCTTGATCTGGTCCACCACAGCCTGGATGCGGGCGAGCTGATACTTACGCAGCAGGGGGTACTGGTCGTTCTGGGCCGCCGCGAACGAGATCAGCACGATGGCCGCGGCAAAAGCGACGCCCATCGCGGCCGTCGCGATGAGGTGTGACAGCCGCGCACCGGCCGCGATGAGCATGAAGACGAGAGTCGGCAGGAACAGCAACGCCATACCCAGGTCGGGCTGGACGACGATGAGCCCGATCGGGACGAAGGCGATGAGCGCCGGCGGAATGAGCCCGATGAGGCGGCGGTGGTTCTCCCGGAAGCGGAGATACCCCGCGGCAAGAAGCACGAACACGAACTTCGCAAGCTCCCCGGGCTGGAAGTTGATCGGTCCGAGGTCGATCCACGCCCGGGCCCCGTTGCGGGGGCGGACGATGGACTCGGGCACACCGGGCAGGAGAAGGAAGACGAGCATGGCGAGGGTGGCGGCGGCGAGCGCCCAGCGGTAGAAGCACCACCACCGGAAGTGCCACACCGTGGCAACGGTCGCCGCGACGAGGCCGGCCGCGAGGTAGGCGAGCTGTTTGGAGGCGAAGTCGGAGAGACCCCCGGCGTCGGCCGTCAGGCCCTCGGTGATGTGAATGCCGTACACGCCCAGCGCCGCCAGACCCAGCGACGAAAGCACCGCCAGCCAACCCGGGTTCAGCAGCAGCAGGCGGGGCTGCGCCACGGCGCGGGCGCCCTCGTAGAGCCGGCGGGAGGAGACCGCGGTCATAGGTATCCCTCCGCGCGGAGGGCGTGGAGGATCTGGTCGGCGATAGGTCCCGAGACGCGGCCGCCGGAGCCGCCGTTCTCCATCACCACCGCCACGGCGTAGCGTGGCCAGCCGCCTTCCGGGCCGGCCATGACGACGAACCACGAGTGATCGACGGCGATCTTTTCGACCTGCGTGCCTTCGGGGCCGTCGATATCGACAAGGCGTTCTCCCGCCGCGGCGGTGCCCGTCTTGCCCCAGACCGTGACCCCGGGGACATTGAAGAAGGCTTCACGCTCGCCGTCGGCGTACTTGAGGCCGTGGCCGGTTCCCCACGACTCGTTGACGGCGGTCGCCAGCCCGGCCATCGCCGCGTCGACAGCCGCGGGGTCGAGGTGGAGTTCTTCGACCTTCGGAAGCCTGTCGCGGACGATCCTCGGCACGATGCGCTGGCCGCCCCGGGCGATGGTGGCGTACGCGTCGGCCGCGTGCAGCGGGGTCCAGTCGATCGGCCCCTGACCGATGCCCATCAGGATGCCCTCTCCGCCGAACAGCCGAGGCGCGCGGCCCGTGCCGGCCGAGGGGCCGGCGCCGGCGTGGCCCGGGTACTCGAGTCCCGCCCCGAGTTCGAAGCCCCGGCCGACTCCGAAACGGGTGTACCAGTCGGTGATGCGGCCGGGGCCGAGCCGGTTGCCGAGGGTGAAGAAGTAGATGTTGCACGACACCCCCATGGCCTCGGCGGGGGTGAGGGGGTGTCCGAACTGGTCGTTGTGGGTGCTGGCGCCGTTGGTCTGCTTGTAGATCCAGCATCGGAACTGCCCCGGCTTATCGGGGAGCAGATGCCCGGTGCAGACGATGCCCTGATCGAGTCGGTGGAGCCCGGCCGTCACCGCTGCGCACAGGACCAGCGGCTTGACGATCGAGCCCGGGGGATAGGGCTTCCCGATGGCGCGGTTGACCCACGGCGCATTCACGGCGTCTTTCCAGATCCGGTCCGGATCGCGCCGGAGTTCCTCGCGGGTGAACGTGGGCGTGGTCACCATCGCGAGGATCTCGCCGGTCGGGATATCGAGGACCACCGCGGCGCCGTTGAGCGGGGTACCGTCGGGCAGCGGGCTGCGCTGCAGGCCCGAGTGCCAGGGCTGGACGCGGGCGAGGCCGACGCCCGGGTCCATGACCGCCTGGATTCGGGCCTGCAGCATCGCGTCGATCGTGAGGGGAACATCAGCCCCGGGCACGGGCTCGATCGTCTCGCGTCGGCCGGTGTCCAGATGCTCGACGAGCGCCCCGCGGGCGCCGCGAAGGCGCGTCTCGAGCGCGGCCTCGAGGCCCGCGGCGCCGACGAGATCGCCCTCGCGCAGATGGCGGGGATCCCGGCGGCCGGTGGAGGCATCGAGGGTGGGCACGTTCAGCCGGGCCTGGCCGCGGGCGGCCAGATCCTCCGCCTGGACCGGCCGGATCCAGCCCAGGACGTGCGTGCCGACGCCGCGTGCGACCACCGTCTGTGTGTCGGGACGCCCCTCGCGTTCGGGTTTGGGAAAGTGGCGGCGGTCGACCTCGACGGTCACGCTCTCGAGCGGGTAGATGCGGGCGCCGGCCGCCTCGAGCTCGATGCCCGGGAACGCCTCGGCCAGTCTCCTCACGCGGAACGCGACGTCCTCTCCGACGCCGCGCGCGATGGCGTGCGGCTCGCGCTGCACGCTCAGGGGCTGGGCCACGTCGCCGAGCGAGACCTCGGCCTCGGCCTCGCGGTCACGGTTGAGCTCTTCCCGCCGCCGGATGAGCATCTGCTCGTAGACGGTGGCCGCCGTCTGCTGGACGGCGGCTTTGATCTCGCTCTTGCGCTGCTCGATCATCGCCCGCGGCACGCCCAGCGCCGAGGCCATGAGTTCCCACATCGACTGAGCCCGCTGCTCCCAGTCGGGCAGGACGGCCGCGATGAGCTCTTCCCGCGCATCCCGACCGAGCTTCCCCCACCGATCGCGGTTCTCCTTGCGGGCCTGCGCGGCAGCCTGGGAGTAGGCCCACTCACCGGTGATCATCCGGTAGTCGACCAGCACATCGAAGCCCGGCTGATCGGCCGCGAGCACGCGCCCCTTGCGATCGAGAATGCGGCCGCGGACGGTCGGGGTCCATCGCTCGCGGACCAGGCGGCTCTCGGCGATCTGGCGGAACTCGCCGCCGTGGGCCGCGGCCACGTAGAAGGCGCGGAGACCGAGGGCGAGGAAGCCCACGCAGAGCAGCCCGAAGAGGAGCCACAGCCGCCGGATGAACATGCTGCGGATAAAGGGCTCTTTCCTCGCCATCGACCGATCTTATCGGCCCGAACGGGTGCCGGACTGAGGGCAATCCCCGTCGGCGAGCCGGCACCGCGGGCCTGCCTGATCCGGGCGCCGGCCGTCCGGGCTCGACCCAAGGGCGCCCTGCCCGGGTCGCTCAGTCGTCGAGCATGGGGATGTCGACCTCGTGCTCGCGGGCGCAGCTGATCGCCTCGGCATAGCCGGCGTCGGCATGCCGAAAGACGCCCATCGCCGGGTCGTTGGTGAGGACCCGGGCGATCCGCTCGCGGGCTTCCGGTGTGCCGTCGGCGACCACCACCTGCCCGGCGTGCTGGCTGTACCCGATCCCGACGCCGCCGCCGTGGTGGAAGCTGACCCAACTGGCCCCGCTTGCGATGTTGACCATCGCGTTGAGCAGAGCCCAGTCGCTGACGGCGTCGGACCCGTCGAGCATCGCCTCGGTCTCGCGGTTGGGGCTGGCGACCGAGCCGCAGTCGAGGTGGTCGCGGCCGATGACGATCGGGGCCGAGACCTCGCCGCGGGCCACCAGATCGTTGAGGAGCAAGCCGGCCTTGTCGCGCTCGCCGTAGCCGAGCCAGCAGATACGCGCGGGCAGGCCTTGGAACTGGAACCGGGGTGTGCCGTCGGGGTTGCGGCAGCTCTTGAGCCAGCGGTGCAGGCGGGCGTCTTTCGGGAACAGGTCCATCAGCGCCGCGTCGGTCGTGAAGATGTCCTGCGGATCACCCGAGAGGGCGACCCACCGGAAGGGTCCGCGTCCGCGGCAGAACTGCGGGCGGATGTAGGCCGGGACGAACCCCTTGAAGGCGAAGGCCTCGGCGAACCCGGCGTCCTTGGCGCGCTGGCGGATGTTGTTGCCGTAGTCGAACACGGCGGCGCCGCGGTTCTGCAGCTCGACCATCGCGGCGACGTGGCGGGCCATCGTCGCCATCGACTTGCGGACGTAGTCGTCCGGCGCTTCGTTCCGGAGCAGATCGGCCTCGTGCAGCGTCAACCCGGCCGGGACGTATCCCACGAGGGGGTCGTGCGCCGAGGTCTGGTCGGTGACGACATCGGGCACCACGCCCCGCGACACCAGGCGCTCGAGAAGCAGGCACGCGTTGGCCTCGACGCCGACCGACACGTTCCGCCGCGACCGGGCATAGTCGAGGGCCGCGTCGATCGCCTGGTTCACCGATGGGAGCACCTCGTCGAGGTAGCCGTCCTTCACCCGGCGTTCGAGCTTCGCCGGGTCGACGTCGGCGATCAGGCAGGTGCCCCCGTTGAGCGTGACGGCCAGCGGCTGAGCGCCGCCCATGCCCCCGCAACCCCCGGTAACGACCAGCCTGCCCGCCAGCGGGCCGAGCGGATCCGAACTCAGCTGCGGGAAGTGGGCGTGACCCAGCTCGGCGAAGGTCTCGTACGTGCCCTGGAGAATCCCCTGCGTGCCGATGTAGATCCAGGAGCCCGCGGTCATCTGCCCGAACATCATCAGGCCCTTGCGGGCCAGTTCGTCGAAGTGCTCCTGAGTGGCCCACTTGGGCACCAGGTTGCTGTTGGCAAGCAGAACGCGCGGCGCATCCTCGGTGGTCCGCACCACGCCGACGGGCTTTCCCGACTGCACGAGCAGCGTCTCGTCGGGCTCGAGCCTGCGGAGCGCGGCGACGATTGCGTCGAACGCGGCCCACGAACGGGCCGCTTGGCCCCGTCCGCCGTAGACGATCAGGTCCTCCGGACGCTCGGCCACTTCAGGGTCGAGGTTGTTCATGAGCATCCGGAGCGCGGCCTCCGCCGGCCACGACTTGCACGTGCGATCACGGCCGCGAGGTGCACGGATCACTCTGGCGGCGGATGAAGAGGGCGCGAGCGTGGTCATCGGACAACTCCTGGGTGGCGGAGGCGTCCGAAGTCTACCCCCGGCGCTGCCGGCCGAGCGCGATCACCTTGGTGATCGGACCGGCGTGCTCACTCGCCCGGGATGTAGGAGATCACGCCTTCCCACGGGCTGGAAGCAGAGGCGTACAGCCGTTTGGGGATCCGGCCGGCCAGGTACGACTGCCGCCCGCCGGCCGTGGCGTGACGCATGGCGTGGGCCATCATCACGGGGTCTTTGGCGTGGGCGATGGCGGTGTTGAGCAGCACGGCATCGGCCCCGATCTCCATCGCGACGGACACGTCGGAAGCGGAACCGACCCCGGCGTCGACGATCACCGGATAGGCGGGATCGGCGGCCTTGAGCATCTGGAGGATGAGCAGGATGTTGTTGCGGTTGAGCACCCCCTGGCCTGAGCCGATCGGGGAGCCTGCGGGCATCACCGACGCCGCGCCGGCGTCCTTGATCCGCTGGGCCGAAATGGGGTCGTCGCTGGTGTAGCAGAGCACCTCGAACCCGTCCTTCACGAGCTCGCGGCAGGCCTCCAGCGTGCCCACCGGGTCGGGCAGCAGGGTCTTCTTGTCGCCGAGCACCTCGAGCTTGACCCACGAGGCGCCGGGGTTGCCGACCTGCTCGAGCAGCTCGCGGCCCAGTCGGGCGACGCGCACGGCGTCGTCGGCCGAGAAGCAGCCCGCGGTGTTGGGCAGGATCGTGTAGCGGGCGAGATCCAGAGCATCGAGCAGCGACTCCCCGCGGTCGTTGAACAACCGTTCTCGCCGGACCGCGACGGTGACCACCTCGGCGCCGCAAGCATCGAGGGCCCGGCGCATCGTGTCGAAGTCGCGGTACTTGCCGGTGCCAACGATCAGCCGCGAAGTGAAAGTCCGGCCGGCGAGAACGAACGGTGACAGGCCGGGTTCGGTGGCGGGGTGGGTGGTCGGCGGGAGCGTGGTCATGCGGTGTTCGGGGAACGCGCAGGCGGGCCGGAGGGTCATCCGCCGCCGACGAGGGTGACGATCTCTACGCGGTCGCCGTCGCGGAGTTCATGTTCGCCGTGCCGCCGCTTGGGCACCACCTCGCGGTTGACCTCCACGGCGCACGGCTTGCTCTGGAGACCGTGGGCCCGGAGCAGATCGGCGACGGTGCTGCGATCCGCGAGCGACTCGGGCTGTCCGTTGACGACGACGTTCACGGGCCGATGATAGGTAACCGGTGGATCCCCGGCAGCCGGTCAGCCGGCCTTCCTGAGGGTCCGCGGCACCAGCCGCACAGCCGCCCACATCGCCGCGGCCGCGAATGCGGCGGCGACCCCGATGGACAGCAGGAGCAGCAGTGAGAACGCGTTCGTGCTCCAGCGCCTGCCGACCAGTGTGTACAGCTCGCTCGACGCATCACGGACGTACGCGGGGTTCCCGCCGCCGAATTCCCATCCGCCGCTGATGGCCTGGCCGAGCAGGTAGAACGGGTTGAGAAGAAGCACGGCCCGGTTCAGGATCGGCGCATCCCAAGGGGCCAGAACCGCCGCCAAGACCAGGGGAAGCCCGACCCACGCTGCCGCCCAGAGGCCGATGTTGCAGAGCATCGCCGACAGCGTGGACCTCACCGCCACCGAGAACATGATGCCCGTGGCAGCCGTCGCCAGCGACCAGGCGAGCAGCACCAGCACGATGTGGGCCAGGCTGATGGGGGGCATCACACGCTGCGCGGCCGCCGCGGCGAAGTGGAGGCCCAGAAGGCCCGGTATCACCAGCAGACGCGGGATGTGCCCGAGAAACTTCGCGAAGATGATCCGCCGGGCCGGGATCGGCGTGGAAAGCAGGACCTCCCATGTGCGGCGCTCTCGCTCGGAAGCCACGGCGGAAGGCGTGATCGTGGCCGCGATGAGGTACTGCAGCACCGCGCCCGCGTACGCGACGAGGTAGTGCATGTCCTGGTCGCGCATCGTCGTCCGCCAGTAGACCAGCGCGACGAACCCCGCGCCGATCGCGATGAACAGACCGAGCACCAGCTTCGATGCCGCCAGCGGCCGCCGCAGCTCCCGCCAGAGAACCGGGTTATCCCAGACCTCGCGGGATCCGCGCCGCGTGACGGTCGGCGCCGCCGCTGCGTTCGCGGCACCATGCTGTTGCTCCGCCGAAGGCGAGAGTATCCGGGCCGGATGACGCTGGCGCCGCGCCCCCCTGCGTGCCTTTCGCGGTTCGGCCAGGGCCACGCGGCGCAGCGTCGCCGCGGCAAGGGTTGCCACCAGCATCCCCATCCCGCCGACGAGGGACGAGGCCACGGCCCACGCTACTCCGCCATCAACGCCGAGCATCCGAAACTCCGAAGGATTGGTCGCGGCGACGACGCTGAGCGCCGGCGAGGCATACACCGTGTACGCGAGCCCTGCCGGTGGTCCTCCTGCGCGGGCTTGCAGGATCGACAGCACGAAGGCCGGACCCAGTTGCACCGCGAGCGACACGATCGACGCGAGCACGGCGGCGCTCGCGACCCGCGGCGTCCACATCGAGAGGAACAGCGCGACCGAGGCCGTGAAGAACACCGTCGAGAACGTGGCCGCGGCGAACGCCAGGATGTGCGTGAGCTCAACACCCCCGAGCAGGCGCAGGAACAGGAGCGCCGGGATCGTCGCGAGCGCGAGCAGGACGAGTTGGGCGATCCTCGCTGCAAGTTTGCCGAAGACCATCTGGCCGGCGGTGAGCGGGGTGGAGAACAGTGAGGCCATTGTCCGGGCCGAGCGCTCCTCGGGGATCGCCCCGGCCGTCATGATCGCCGCCAGCAGAGACAGGCCCACAAAGGTGATCCATCCGACCGCGGCGGCGAAGTCCGACGCGAGCGACGACAGGCGCTGCGCCTCGGCCGCTGAACCCGCAGCACGGTCGGCCGTGCCGGAGAGCGACAGCAGAAGCACCGTGCCGAGAACCAGCAGGAAGACGGTCCGGATCGCAAAGGTCGTGCGGCGCCGGCCTGAGGCCAGCATCTCCTTCACGAAGATCGGCCCGAAGAGCAGCGATAAGGGGTTCCACCACCGCCCGTAGTGGCGCGGGATGGCGGGCACCGCCGCGTGCACACCCGCCGAGTCAGGCGATAGCGCGTTCACTGCACCTGCCCCTTCGTGATGTTCAGGAACACGTCCTCGAGCTTCCGCGTGCGGGGCGTGAACGCCCTGATCCGGCCGCCCGCGGCGACCACGGTGTCGATGATGAAGTGGTGCGGGTGCTCGCCGGTGGCCAGTTCGACGACCAGGTCCTCACCCTCCGCGGCCGCGCTCCGCACGCGTGCGTCTTCCCGCAGACGGGCCACGGCCCGGTCGCGCACCGCGCCGGCGTCGGGTCCGTTCTCCAGGCGCACGCCGATCACCTCGCCGGAGGTGGCCCGATCGAACGCGTCCTCGATTCGGCCGGCGAAGAGCAGCCGGCCTCGCTCGATGATGCCGATGCTCGTGCACATCTCGTGAAGCTCCGAGAGAATGTGCGACGACACAACGATCGTCTTGCCCATGCTCCGGAGCTCGGTGAGGAGCGACCGCATCTCGATGCGGGCCCTCGGGTCGAGACCGGACGCGGGCTCGTCGAGGAGCAGCACTTTCGGGTCGTGCACCAGCACCCGGGCCACCCCCAGCCGCTGCTGCATGCCCCGGCTGAGTGAATCAACCATCGCGTGGCGTTTCTCGGTGAGGTCCGTCAGTTCGAGCACGCCTCCCACCAGCGGCCCCCGCCTCTTGCGGGGTATGCCGTAGGCCGCGGCGAAGAACTGGAGGTATTCGTCGACGGTCAAGTCGTCGTAGATGCCCAGGAAGTCGGGCATGTAGCCGAGAATCCGGCGGATGTCCTGCGGGCGGTCGCGAACGTCGAGCCCGCACACCGAGGCCTTCCCCTCGTCGGCCTGCAGCAGGCATGCGAGCACCTTCATCGTCGTCGACTTACCCGCCCCGTTCGGGCCGATGTACCCGAACACCTCCCCCTGGCCGATGGTCAGGTCGAGCCGGTCCAGGGCGGTCAGGTCCCGGTACCGCACGGTGACGCCGCGCATCTCGATCATCGTTGAGACTCCGAAGGCTCGGGAGGGTCGATCGGCACGAGCAGGCGGTAGAGCGTCGCGCCTTCGTGGTACTCGCTCTCGCGGACGCGAACGTCCGGCGGCGGCGGCGGCGCCGTGAACATCACCACGGCGTAGCGGCCTGTGCCGACGGCCCGGCGCATGCCGGCCGTGCGGGCGATCGATCCCGCCAGCATCAGCGGCGCCGACTCTGGGCTCACGGCCGCCTGCGCTCGGGTCACGCCGTGTTCATCGCGGAGGCTGGGAATGAACAGCGGAGAGCGAGTTTCGGGCTCCCGCCTCTCGGTGTCGAAGACCCCGGTCGACCCCGCCCGTGGTTGCAGTGCCCATGTTCCATTGTGGGTTGTGAGCACGGCCGCGGCGGGGACATCACCGGCCGGACCGCGGATCTCGACGCGCCATCCCGGCTCGCCGGGCTGCCGCCCGACACGGGCCGACCATGCCGAGGGCACCTCCGATTCGTCCGCGATGGCGCGGAACGTCCAGATCCCGGCGTTCGCGGTCGCCGTCGAGCCTGCGCCCTGCCGCGATCGCCACTCCGGGAGTCGTGCCTCATCGCTCCAGTAGCCGATGACCGAGTCCAACGGGCGGGTCCAAGCTCCGCCGGGCAGCCCATCGATCCCCAACTCGCGCTGCGACGACGTGAATACGGCTGTGGCCCCCGAGCGGCGGCTCGTCGGGTCATCGGCGGTGCTGTCGATGCACTCGGTGCGAACGCTGCGGCTGGGGCCGGTGCGCAGCCAATGCGGCAGCAGCCAGCCGAAGGCGCTGAACAGCGCAACCCACACCAACGCGGTGGCCCACGACCACTGAAGGCGGCCCGTCCGGCGCAGCACGAGCCGGTCGATGGGACCCACAAGAATCGCCAACGCCAGGATCGGGAGCGGCAGCAGCCAGTATGGCACCGGGTCGGCCGGACGGACGACCGCCAGCAGAGCGTCGAGCACGCCATTTCGGAAGCCCAGCGGCGCCGGCATTTGGGTCTCCGGGCTGCGGCGTCTGTCGACTTCCGGGGGCACATACCCAAGGTCTTCCAGCACCGACTCCCAGGCGTCCTTGCTGGTGAGGTCATTCCGGGGGGCGGCGCTGAGCACCGCGAGCCAGCCGAACCCGACCGGGCCGCTCGCCAATGCGACGTCCCCAGACAGATCGGAAAGGGTCCAGCCCCTCGATTGGCCCTCGGGCCCGAGTCGCAGCACCGTCTTCGCGACCGACAACAGGCCCTCCTGGGCCACGCTGTCGACCCTGAGCACCCCGGGACCGGCAACCCCATCGACCCAGCGCCCGGGGGGCGGGCCGACGATCGCCATCCGGCCGCCCGCGCGCACCCACGACCGCACCGCCTCGGACGCGCGGTCGGGCAGCCTCTCAAAGGCTCGGGCGTCGGCCACCAGCACGCCCACGCCCTCGTAGAGCGCCGCCTTCGCCGGCAGATCCCCGGGCGAAACGACCACGATGGTCGCCGACTCGAGTTGCGGCCCGCGGTCTGCCGTGCCGTCAGGGTTTTCGGCGTCCTTCTCCACCGGTGCGGCGGCCCGGGCGGCCGCGCGGGCTACCTCCGGCAGCCCGACGTCGCCCACCACCACCACGTTCTCACGGGCATGCCTCAAAGTGGGGGACATCTGTAGGTCGGCGCCGCGCGGGTCGGTCGCCAGCCGGGCCTCCCGGAAGCGGCGCCCAGCAGCGTCAACCAGTGCGACGTCGATGCTGACGTCTGTGCCGGCCGGCATCCAGCCACTCTGCAAGGGAAGAACGACGCCGAGGTCGACGTACGTGGTCTGGCCCGGTGTGGCCACGAACGGCGCCGCGGCGGTCATGATCCGCCGGTTCTGTCGGCTGATCGATGCAACGGCCATCCCCTCAACGGGGTCTAGGCCGCCGGTGACCGCCACTCGAAGGGGATTCCACACCTCGGAGAACGTAGCCCCGGCGAACCCGATCGACACGGACATCGTCGGCCGCCGATCGGCCGGGGCCGGCCCACCCTCGCCGCCCGGCGCGGCCCTGCCGCCGACCAGCAGAAGGCCGATGGCTAAACAGATCGCGGTCCGCGTCGGCATACCGAACGCCCTCCTTCGGAGGATCAGATCTGGACTTTCCGGTTGTAGACAAACCACTCGAGCATCAGCACCAGGATGGCCCCCCAAAGGAGGTATGGCCAGAGGCGCCGTGCCGCGGGAGGGGCCGCGCCGTCTCGGTTTGCCGCCCGGACCTCCCCGCGGGGGATGTTCACCCGCTCGCGGGCGATGAGCTGAGACTCCTGCGGATCGGCGATGTTCACAGCCAGCACCCGGCCCGGCCGGCCCGAGTCGGGATCGAGATCCTGCGGGCCGGCACGCCCGTTCCAGCGAACCACGTAGAGGCCGGCCGAGGCCACAGGCCCGTAGGTCACCAGCCCGTCGGCGGCGGGTTCCAGCGGGCTCTCGACGCCGTCGGGGCGAGCGATGCGAACAGCCGACGCCCCCGGCGGCAACTTGGTGGTCAGGACTTCTCCCGGTTGGAACGTGGCGGCGGTGAGGTCGGCGGCGTCGTCGCCGAGGGCGCGAACGGCGCCGAAGATGAACAGAAGCAGGCCCTGGTCGAAGGGCCAGTTCGAGTCGGCGGGGGAGAACGTGAGCACGATGGCTCGGGTGGCCTCCTGGGCGGCGTCGATGATGGCGGGTCCGACGGTCGAGGACGCGAGGACACGCACGTCGCTCGCGGCCCGAACCGGTGTTTGCCTGCCGATGATCAGGTTGTCAAGGGAGGCCAGGCGGAGAATCGGATGGTCGCGGTCGTAGTCGGTGATCACCGCGGCCCGCTGCTCCGGTTCGCCGGTGGGCGTGATCCCCCGCAGGGCGGGCACGGCGCCGAGCACGAGGAATCGGCCGGGCGGTAGCGCCGGCCGGCCCTCGCGTCGGGCCGGGACGAAGCCGTCGAGGACGTAGACGTCAAAGGCGTCGAGCGAGCCGGAGTCGGCGCGGGATTGGAACTCTGCAGGCGTGATCTGTTCGAACTTGGAAAGGGGCATCCCCTCGATCGCCAGGCGGATGAAGAAATTGCCCTCGGTGACCAGCGCCACCGCCAGGCGCTTGGCCGGGGGCAGCACCAGCCTCGCCACATTGTCGGCGGGCAGTGCATCCTGGGCGACGATGCGGGCCGCGACGACCGCCGACGTTGCGCGGTCGAGCCGGAAGACGACGCCGGTGCTGGCGGGAGCGCTCTCGTCGGCCGCGCCTGGGAGGTCCACGCCCTTGGTCCCGGCCACGACGCCGTCGACCTCGAACTGGACGTCGAAGGTCCTCGGGGCGGGGTCCGAGCTCTGGACGCCGACGAACACCGAGACCTCATCGGGTTTGTCGAACGCGCGGGCGGCGCGGATGGCCGTGACCGCGAGGTTGGGCGTTCGGGCTTTCCCGACGGCCACGTAGCGGAACTCCGTCTCGGGATGGATCCGCACGGCGTCGAGCGAGGGGATGCCGCCGTCGGAGAACAGCACGATCGGCGCCCCCGGCAGCATGCCCTGCTCGGCGGTCGGACGGGGCGAGATGTACGGATTGGCGAGCCGCACGGCGGCGTCGATCGATGTTCCCGCGTCCGATGCGGTGAGGCGCGAGATCGCCTCTCGGAGCAGCCCCTTGTTCGAGGTGAACGGCCGCACGATTTCGGCGTTGCGGTCGAACGCGATGATCATCGCTTCGTCGGCCTCGGTACGGGCGAAGAGCGTGGGCTCGCGCAGGCCGTCGACGAACCGCGTCGCGGCGAGCTTGGCTTTCTCGAGCCGAGAGATCGGGCGTCCCGCGTCGTCGGTCTCATCGATTGTGGCCATGCTGGCGGAGCGATCGAAGAAGATCACGGTCTTGGCCCCCGGGGGCTGTTCGCTGCGTGTCTGCGGCTGGGCGACGGCCAGGAGCGCGGCCGCGAGGATCACCAGCTGGAGGAGCAGCAGGATGTTCCGGCGGAGCCGCTGGAATGGCGCATTGGCCTGCAGGTCCTGCACGGCCTTCTTCCACAGGAGCGTGGTCGAGACGTCGACGCTGCGGCGGCGCAGCGTCAGGAAGTACAGGATGATCAGGGTGGGAACGGCGATCGCGGCGGCGGCCGCCGCCAATCCCGGGGTCAGCCAGGTCATCGCACCACCCCCCGGGTCCGGAGGTAGTCGAGGATCAGCGAGTCGATCGCCGTGTCGGACTGGACGGTGAGCAGGGTAGTGTCGCGGCGGGCGCAGAACGAGCGGAGCTGGTCGCAGTACGCCGCGAGGTTGGCCTTGTACCGCTTGAGCAGCGGGGCCGAGATGGTCACGTCGGCGAAGTCGGCGTCTTCGACGTCCCGTAGCCGCAGATCGCCGCCGATGGCGGGGTTGACCTCCTGTGGGCTGAGGGCCTGGATGGCGACGAGGTCGTAGCCGCGTCCGACAAGGTATCGCAGCGCCTGTTCGTAGCCTTCCTTGAAGAAGAAATCCGAGATCACCACCATGACGCCCTTGCCCTGCCGGGCGAGGGCGATGCGCTTGGCGGCGTCGGTGAAGCGGGAGGGGCCGGTGGGCGTCAGACCGCAGAGAAAGTGCCCGAGGTCCTGCGCACGCCTGCGGCCGCGGAGGTTGCGGATGGTCGAGACCACCCCGCCGGTGTCCAGCGGCTCGGAGTCGGTGTCTCCGTCGGGCCCGGCGAGGGGCTGATCGGCAATGGCCGTCAGCGACACGCGGTTGAGGTTCACCAGCCCGATGTACGCCAGCGCCGCGGCCGCCCGCTGCGCGAAGTGGAACTTGCTCGGCTCACCGCAGTCCATCGAGGCCGAGCAGTCGATCACGATGTGGAGCGAGAGGTCTTCTTCTTCGAGGAACAGCTTGACGAACAGCCGGTCGAGCCGCCCGAAGATGTTCCAGTCGATGAAGCGGGTGTCGTCGCCCAGGCTGTACTGGCGGTGGTCCGCGAACTCCACCGACTGGCCGCGTTTCTTGCTCCGCCGCTCTCCCTTGAGCTTGCCGGCGAAGAGCTTGCGGCTCGCGAGGTCGAGCTGCGTGAGCTTCGCGGCCAGCCGCCCGGGCAGCAGCTCGTCGATGGTCCTGGGTTCGGGCCTGTTAGGTGTCTTGAGCATCGGGTTCGCGCCGGCGTCGTTCGCGGCAGGATCGGGGGGGACGGGCCCGGGTGCGGTTGCTTGGGGGT
>JACVCL010000233.1 GCA_016742075.1 Phycisphaerales bacterium | reverse complement strand
TCCCCGCACCCCGCCCGTATCATGCCCCCGATGACCGCGATCTCGGCCGAGCCCGCCGCCTTCCGCCCGCCCCCCGAGCACCCGCACCTCGACGCCCTCGACCAGGGTTTGCTCGCCGCGGTCGCCGCGGGAGAGGCCCGCCTCACCGCCGCGCAGGGGCTCGATCTGCTCCGACGCGCCCCGCTGCACGCGCTGGGCCGCTGGGCCGACGCCCGCTGCCGCGCCATCCACGGCGACTCGATCCGCACCTACGTCATCGACCGCAATATCAACTACACCAACGTCTGCAACGCCAAGTGCACCTTCTGCGCCTTCCGCCGCGACGGCGACGAGCACGACGCCTACACGCTCTCGTACGACGCCATCCTCGAGAAGATCGCCGAACTGGTCGCCATCGGCGGCACCCAGATCCTCATGCAGGGCGGCATGAACCCCGCCCTGCCCCTCGACTGGTACCTGGGCCTGCTCTCCTCGATCAAGTCGCGCTTCCCGCACGTGCACGTGCACGGCTTCTCGCCCCCCGAGTTCATCGAGTTCGTGCACTTCTTCAACCCGCCCGGCGACAGCCTCGAAGACCAGATCCGCTGGGTCATGCTCCGCCTGCGCGAGGCGGGGCTCGACTCGCTGCCCGGCGGCGGCGGCGAGATCTTCGCCGGGCCCGTCCGCCGCAAGATCGGCCTGGGCAAGTGCGACGCCGACGCGTGGCTCACCACCATGTACGTCGCCCACACGCTGGGCATGTTCACCAGCGCCACGATGATGTTCGGCCACATCGAGGGCCACGCCGACCGCATCCACCACATCGACCTCGTCCGCCGCTGGCAGGACCGCGCCCTGGCCGCCGGCCCCGGCGCCGGCTTCGGGCACTACAAGGCCTTCATCTCCTGGCCCTTCCAGCGCGAGAACACGCCGCTGGGCCGCCTGAAGGAGTGGGGCGAGCGCCCCGGCGAGCTCGGCGACACCTTCCCCGGCGACGCCGTCGCCGATCTCGACGGCACCGGCGACCCCAAGGCCCACCCCGAGTTCGGCCGCCGCCTCCGCATGGCCGGCAGCGTCGAGTACCTCCGCACGCAGGCCGTCTCGCGGCTGATGCTCGACAACATCTACTCCATCGGTGCCTCCTGGGTCACCATGGGCCCGCACATCGGGCAGGTGGCCCTCTCCTTCGGCGCCAACGACATGGGCAGCGTGATGATGGAGGAGAACGTCGTCTCCTCCGCCGGCACCACCTACTGCCTCAACGAGCCCGTGCTCTGCCGCCTCATCCGCGAGTCGGGCTTCATCCCCGCCCAGCGCGACAACACCTACGACCTCCTCCGCGTACACAGCGGCCCCGGCTCGCCCGACCTCCGCGTCGACGACTGGTCCCAGCACCGCGCCCGCAGGCTCCACCAGCAGGCCGCCAAGGCCCCGGCCCAGCCCCCCCCCGTCGCCCTCACGGCCAGCGCCGCCGACCGCGCCTGATCGGCCCCCGCACGCCCCGACGGGCACTTTCCCTACTCCCCGTCGACCCCCGCGAAGGCCGGCCGGAAAACCGCTTCATCCGTGTATAGTCGGGGCTGGTTTTGCTCAACCGCCGCCCCCGGCCACGCGCGGCCGTCCCGACCGCTCCGCCACCATGCCCGCCATGACCACACCCGCCCACGGCCTCTCGCCCAACCTTCAGGCCACCTTCGCCGCGCTCCGCAACGCCGCCGACGCCCAGGGCCGCTTCGCCCCCGCCCGGGCCCTGCCGCGCGGCATCGAACTGCCCTACAAACTCAAGCCCGACGAAGCCGCCTTCCGCATCGTCGCCGACGGCCCAGCCCTCTACATCGAGTGGGTCAGCCCCGACCGCTACTTCTCGCAGTCCATCGAGGCCGACCTCATGTGGAGCGGCGACGACCTGGCCGAGATCATCGACGAGGAACTCGCCGACTCGGGCTGGCTCGCCGCGGGCGCCGGGCCCATGGGCACCCTCGAGCACTTCCGCAGCCCGCCACCCGACAAGCTCTTCACCTTCCGCCAGAAACTGCCCATCGACCCCGCCCGCCTCGACCCCGCGCGCGATGCCCAGCGCCTCCTCGCCGCCCTGCACGCCTACGAGGCCGCCTTCCGCGAACTGGGCGACATGAAGCC
>JACVCL010000038.1 GCA_016742075.1 Phycisphaerales bacterium | reverse complement strand
GCGACATCCCGGCCAGCGCCGTGTCCACCATCCGCTTGATCGGCCGCAGCGGGTGCCCCGCCTCGATCAGGTCCTCGACGTTGAACGTGTGGTAGACGACCGTCTGACGATCGGGTGTGCCCTTCATCCCCAACTCTTCGCACCGCACCCTCCCCCGGTTGCGCCATTCGGCGGGTGTTCGGTCGGTTCTTCAACGGCCTGCTAGGCGGCGCGGCGGGCGCGGGTCACGCGCCCCCGGCCCGATCGCTTGCTGGCGTACAAGGCGGCGTCGGCCAGTTGCTTGAGGTGGTCGGGCCCCGAGGCCGAGTCGGCCCTCAGCAGCGCGATGCCCACCGAGAGGCCCGGCCACGGCACCGGCAGCCCGATGCCCGAAGGGTGGGCGCGGAAGAGCTCGATGAGCCGCCCGGCCACGCGTTCGGCGGCCGGGCCGTCGGAAGCGTACAGGGCCACGAAGAGCTCATCACCGCCGATGCGGCCGGCCAGGTCGCCCGCGCGGACGTTGGCGAGGATCACCTCCGCGGCGGCCTGCAGGGCCTCGTCCCCCTTGTGATGGCCGCAGGTGTCGTTGAGCCGCTTGAAGTGGTCGAGGTCGAGCGCGAGGAGCGCGACCTCGCGGCCCTCGCGCGAAGCCCGGGCGACCAGGGCCGCCAGACCCTGCTCGAACCCGCGCCGGTTCGCCAGGCCCGTGAGGTCGTCGGTCAGTGAGAGCGCGCGGAGCTCGGACGTGCGGGCCTGGAGACGGCGCTCGACCTGGGCTTCCATCTCGCGGCGTACCCGTGCCGACTCGAGGCGGTCGGAGTGCGTCGAGCGGACGACCTGATGGACCTCGCGCGCCAGGTGGGCCAGCTCGTGCTGTTCGTCGAAGGCGAGCAGAATGTCGAAGCCCTCGTCGCGGTCGGCGCGGGCCACGGCCCGGATGCGGTCGATCAGGTGCAGGCGGTGGCGGGCGGCCCGTGCCTCGGGCAGCACGATGAGCACCATCGAGAACAGGAACCCCAGGACAAAGCCGACCGGCAGCGCGAGGATGACCGACAGCCGCGCCGGCAGCCCCGACGAGGCGAAGGTGAGCACGGTGAGGCCCGTCGCGCCCGCCACGCCCACGGCCAGCAGCGAGGCCCGGGCCACCGGGGCCATGGCCGGACGCAGCCGCTCCTTAAGGTGCGGCGGCGGCGTGGAGGTTTCCTCGGGGAACAGCCGGTCACGCGGTGGGCGATCCGGCGCGGGGCCGTCGGGCGGGGCGGCGGCCGCGGGGCTGGGTGGGCTGGGCGAGCCCGCCTCGACCAGCCGCATCGCCTGAGTGGGGCTTGGCCGCGGCCCGGGCGGGCCGCCGGTTGCGGGATTTCTGGGGGCGACTCCGTCGCGTGGCATCGGCGAGACTCCCTCGCTGGCGCGGCGGCGGGGACGGAACAGACAGTCCGGCGCACGGGCCGCCGCGCGGATCACTCAAACGAGGATCGGCCCGGCGTGGCGGCGGCTTGCGGGCACCGGGGCGAAGCGGGCCGAGGTCGGGTCGCGCCGGGTCCGATATCCGGGCGTCGGACCGGGGACGGCTACCATCATCGCTCGGCCTGCGCAAGGAGTTTCCGATGACCGCCGACCAGACCAACGGCCGCCACGCCAACGGGGATGACGGTCCCGATCTGCCCGCCGGGGCGCTGGCGGTGCTGGAGCGCCGCCCCACGCTGCCGTCGCGGCACCAGCTCAATTTCGGGCACGCGTGGGACTACGCCGCGGCGCCCGAGACCGCGAAGGTGAAGATCGCCGATCGTTACGGGCTGTTCATCAACGGTCGCTTCGTCGATGGGAAGGCAGGCAGCCGGAAGGACGCCACCTTCGAGACCATCAACCCGGCGACGGAGGGGGTGCTGGCGCGCGTGACGGCCGCGGGCGAGGCCGACGTCGACGCGGCGGTCGCGGCCGCTCGGGCGGCGCTGCCGAAGTGGGCGGCGCTGCCGGCTCGGGAGCGCGGCAAATTCCTGTTCCGGATCGCCCGTCGCATTCAGGAGCGAGCCCGCGAGCTGGCGGTGCTGGAGTCGATGGACGGCGGCAAGCCGATCAAGGAGTCGCGCGATGTCGACGTGCCCCTGGCCGCGCAACACTTCTTCTACCACGCGGGCTGGGCCGACAAGCTGGCGTACGCGTTCGCCGGCGTGAGGCCGGAGCGCATCCGTCCCGTCGGCGTGTGCGGGCAGATCATCCCGTGGAACTTCCCGCTGCTGATGGCGGCGTGGAAGATCGCCCCGGCCCTGGCCTGCGGGAACACGGTGGTCATCAAGCCCGCCGAGACCACGCCGCTGACGGCCCTGCGTCTGGGCGAGATCTTCGAGGAGATCGGCCTGCCGCCGGGCGTCGTGAACATCGTGACCGGCGACGGGCGGACCGGCGCGGCCCTGGCGGCGCACTCCGGGCTCGACAAGCTCGCGTTCACCGGGAGCACCGAGGTGGGCAAGATCCTGGCGAAGCTGGCGGCCCAGCCCCGGGGCCGCGGCGCCGCGGCCAGGCCTCACGGCATCCCCGTGACGCTCGAACTGGGCGGAAAGAGTCCGAACATCATCTTCGAGGACGCGAGCATCGATCAGGCGGTGGAAGGGATCATCAGCGCGATCTTCTTCAACCAGGGCCACGTGTGCTGCGCGGGATCGCGACTCTTCGTCCAGGAGCCGGTGTTGGGCGAGGTCGTCGAGAAGCTGCGCATCCGTATGGCGAGCCTGCGCGTGGGCGACCCGCTGGACAAGAACACCGACGTCGGGGCGATCAACAGCCGGGCCCAGCTCGAGAAGATCCGCCAGTACCTGCAAGCCGGGGCCGAAGAAGGGGCCGAGCTGCACGAGCCGGGTCAGGGCGCGCTTCCCGCCCGTGGCTACTTCTGCCGGCCCTGCTTCTTCACGGGCGTGCAGCAGAGCCACCGCATCGCGCGCGAGGAGATCTTCGGCCCGGTCCTGGCGGTTCAGACCTTCCGCACGCCGGAGGAAGCCCTGACCAAGGCCAACAACACCCCCTACGGCCTGGCCGCGGGCGTGTGGACCGACAAGGGGAGCAAGATCTTCGAGATCGCCGGCCGCCTGAAGGCCGGAGTGGTGTGGTGCAACACGTACAACCAGTTCGACGCCGCTTCGCCCTTCGGCGGGTACAAGGAATCGGGGTTCGGGCGCGAGGGCGGGATGCAGGGGCTGCGGGCCTACGTGACGCTGTGACCCGAAGGTGCGCACCCGCGGCCGCCGCGGCTGCTCAAGGATCGCGACGATGACCGACCGTCTGGCTGTGCTGAAGACCTACAAGCTGTACATCAACGGGCAGTTCCCGCGCTCCGAGAGCGGGCGCAGCCTGCCCGCGGCCGACGCCGCCCGAGGCATGGCCGCGCACCTGTGCCTGGCCTCTCGGAAGGACGTGCGCGACGCCGTGAGCGCCGCCCGGGCCGCCCAGCCCGGGTGGGCGGGGCGCAGCGCCTACAACCGTGGGCAGATCCTCTACCGCATGGCCGAGATGCTCGAGGCCCGCCGGGGCGAGATGGTGGAGGCGCTGGGGGCCACCCCTCCCGGGAAGCCGGCGGGCAAGGGGCGTGGGGTGAAGGGTGCATCGCCCGATGCCGAAGTGTCGGCGTGCGTCGACCGGCTGGTGGCCTACGCCGGCTGGGCCGACAAGTTCTCGCAGGTGCTGGGCTGCCACAACAGTGTGAACGGCCCGTTCTACAACTTCACGGTGGCCGAGGCCACGGGCGTCGCGGCCGTGCTGGCGCCCGACACCCCGGCATTGTTGGGCCTGGTGTCGCTGCTGGCCCCGGTGGTGTGCGCGGGGAACACCTGCGTGTGCCTGGCGGGCGAGGCCAACCCCATCCCAGCCGCGGTGTTCGGAGAGGTGTGCGCGACGAGCGACGTGCCCGCCGGGGTGATCAACATCCTGACAGGCCAGCGGTCGGAACTGGTCAAGCCCATCGCCGAGCACCGGGAGATCGACGCCATTCACGCCGCCGACCTGCCGGCCCAGACGGCCGTTGCGCTGCGCGAGGGCGCGGCCAATAATGTCAAGCGGGTGCGTGTGCGCGACGTGGGCCCGGGCGGCTGGAGCGAGCCCGAGTGCGAGGGCCCGTGGTGGATCGAGCCGTTCGTCGAGATGAAGACGATCTGGCACCCCAGCGGGGCGTGATCCGGGGCGTGATCCGGGGCGTGAACCCGGGCTAGCGGGCCCGCATCCACGCCCACTGCGCCGCGAGCCCCTGCTCGAGGGTGGTCGCCGGGCGGTAGCCGAGCTCGGCGGCCGAGCGCGAGAGGTCGGCCCAGGTGCGCTCGACATCGCCCATCTGCCGCGGCACGTGCCGGATCCGGGCGGGCCGGCCGACGGTGCGGGCGATGGCGTCGATGAGCGCTTCGAGGCGCACCGGCCGGTCGGAACCAAGGTTCCAGATCCTGTAGCCGTGCGCGGGTATGCGGTCGAGCGCCGAGAGCACGCCCGCGACGATGTCGCCGATGTAGGTGTAGTCGCGGCTGGTGTCGGCGTTGCCGAACATCGGGATCTCGTCCCCCGCCGCGACCAGCCGCATGAACTTGCTGATGGCCAGATCGGGCCTCTGGCGGGGACCGTACACGGTGAAGAAGCGCAGGCACGCCACCGGCAGGCCGTGCAGGGCGTGGTGTGTGGCGCCCAGCAGCTCGGCGGCGCGCTTGGTGGCGGCGTAGGGGCTGATGGGAAGGCTCACGTCGTCGGTCTCGCCGAAGGGCGCCTTGGGGTTGTTCCCGTAGACCGACGACGATGACGCGAGGACGAACCGGCGGACGTCGCCGAGCCGCGCGGCCTCGAGCATCGAGGCGGTGCCCTCCACGTTCACGCTCGCGTAGAGCGCGGGCTTCTCGATGCTGGGCCGCACGCCGGCCCGGGCGGCGAGATGGATGATGTCCGTGACGCCGTGGGCCGCGATGAGCCCGGCGATGGCGGGCTGGTGGCGCACGTCGGCCTCGGCGAAGGTGAGGCGGCCGGCATCAGGCCGCGCCGAGAGCTCGGCCAGCGTGCGACGCTTCAGGGCCGGGTCGTAGAAGTCATCGAGGCAATCGACGGCCAGCACGCGCCGCCCCCGGGCCAGCAGCGCCTCGCAGACGTGGGACCCGATGAACCCGGCGGCGCCGGTCACCATCACCGAGCCGTTGGCCGGTTGTTCGGTCACGTCGGGCTCCGGGAGAGCGCTCCGCCGCGCCGGGCCGGGGCCCGGCCGCGCGCCGAAGCGAGGAAAGAAAGCAGGGCGCCATCGTTGGACAGCGCCCCGCTGGAGGAGAGAGAGATCTGGTCCTTATACCGGATATCGGCGGGCCCTGTTCCGATCGCTTCAAAGTTCGCGAAGTGCGCAACGGAACCCGGCGCGCCGACATGCCCCGCGGCCGGGAGGCTCCCCGTCGATTTGCGGCCTTTGTTCGTATGTCGGGCGGTGCGGCAGATCTGACGCGCCACCGGCCGCGCAAAGCACGAATCGGCGGCGGATTGCGCGGAATCCGCGCAGTTTCGACGCGAGAACGGGCAAAGTCGGGGCGTGTGCACCGCCCGCGCCGTCGCCGATTCACCGTGTGAACGACGGGCCGGCGCGATCATCGCTCCTCCCGCGGCGGGACCAGGCCCAGCTCGCCGACGGCGCGGAGGGCCAGCCCGTGCACGCGGGCCCCGCCGGCGATCACCCCCACGTTGCCGCGGAGCTGCCGGCCGTGCGAGAAGTCGAGGGCCGCGCCCTGGAGGTCGGTCACGAAGCACCCCGCCTCGGTGGCCACGATCGACCCGGCGGCGTGGTCCCAGATGTACTGCGGGTTGCGTCGCGTGCGGGGGATCTTGAGGTACAGATCGGCCTGCCCCCGGGCCAGAACGGCGTACTTGGCCTGCCCGTCGAGGCGGCTGGGCTCGGCGGGCTCGCCCAGCTTCTCCAGCACGCGTTCCGAGGCGTCGTGGCTGGAGTGCGAGACATCCACCGACTCGACCAGTCGCACCGGCTCGCCCTCGGCCGGCTCGAGCCGGCGGATGTGAAGGCCCGGCCCGCGGTCGTCGTCGGCCCGATACTCAAACAGCCCCCCCTCGGCCGCGGCGAGGTACACCGACCCGACCGGGTCGGGGTCGTCGAACGGCCGGGCGAGATCCCGCGACAGGTTCGGGCAGCCGAGCACCCCCAGCACGGGTGTGCCGCGCTCGATGTACGCCAGCGCCACGCAGTACTGCCCGCCGCGGATGAAGCCCTTGGTGCCGTCGATCGGGTCCAGCGTCCAGTAGCTCTGCGGGCCGTGCGCGGGGGTCTCGGCGGCGCCCGCTTGCAGGGCGTCGAGCACCTGTTCGTCCGACAGGCCGCTGAAGAAGCGGGCGGCCTCGCGGGCGACGATGTCCAGCGCGGCGCGCTCCCCGTCGCGGAGCAGCGTGCGCAGGTGCGACGCGTCCTCTTCACCAACCAGCCGGATGTCGTGGCCCCGCGGGAGCAGCTCGGCCAGCGTGAGCGCCACGACCACCTGCGAGGCGTAGTCGGCGACCGTCACCGGCGAACCATCGGGCTTGATGACTTTGGGAACGTCGTCGAAGGCGCTGCGGATCGAGCGTGTGACGACGCACGCGCGGGCCACCGCGACACGGGCTGCGTGGGTGCGTGTGGAGGGATCGATCACCGCGCGGCGCTCCGAAAGGTCCCGGGCCGCGAGTGTAGGCCGAACCGGAGGGCGATCAGCCCGCGCCGGCGGGGCCGGCCTGCGGGGCGGGCTCGGCGGCGGCCGGGCCGGTCGGGGGCTGGGTCCTGTTCTGCGCGCCGGGGGCGGCCGACGCGGCCTCGGCCTGCTGGGCGGCCCGGGTGACCGCCGCGGCCAGTCGGCCGAACTCCTCGTCAGACACCGATGGGCTGGCGATCAGCCGCCACGTGCCCTCACGGGGCACCCAGAGCACCGCGAGGGTGGAGAGCACATCCCCGCCGTAGTTCTGCGGGCGCAGCCACTCGCGGAGGCGGCCGCGGACCTCGTCGTCATCGGGGCTCGCGGCCCCGATGATCGTCTTCAGCTCGGCGGCGGTCCTGATGTCGGCGTCGGAATCGGTGAGGCCCCGGCCCACGAGGCCCGTCGCCGTTCGAAGGTCCGCCAGCATCGCGTCGAGCGTGCGCTGGGCGGGGCTGTCGACGCCGACAGGCAGGAAGCTGACCACGGCGATGGCCCGATGGCGAAGCTGAATCTCGGAAAGGTTGTCGGCCGGACCCACCCCGCCGTTGCCCACCCAGCGCGGCTTGGTGAGCCCGCGGTTGAACTTGGCGGTGGCCTCTTTCGTGAGGTTCTCAAGGGCCATCCGGACGTCGGTCTTCAGCCGCGGAAGGTCGAGGCTCAGCTGCGCCCCGTCGAACGCGGGCTCAAAGCGAGAGCCCAGGCGGATCGAGAGCGGCCGGCCCTCGGTGTCGAACTCGATCATCGGGGTGCCGGCGACGGCGTTGTTCCGCACCATCACCCGGCCCTGCGACATGAAGAACGCTATCACCACGGCGACGATGCCGACCAGCGCCATCACCGCCAGCACCACGCCCGCGTTCGGCGCGTTGCTGTAGCGCGGCCCGCGCCCGCCGAGCCGGCGCCCCACGCGGGCCTGGGCCGTGCGCACCCGCTCGCGGGCGGCGCGGAGCTGCTCGCCGGCCGAACGGCCGGTGGGGGTGCGGCGGGGCGTGCCGGCGAACGCGGCCGCCTGCGGGGCGGCCGCGGCGCCCGCATCGTCCACGCGGTAGCGGCCGGTGAGCCAGTCGTAGACCTTGATCTTCGGGGCGCCCACGCCGGCCGCGCCGGCGATCCCGGCCGCCGCGGCGAACGCGCCGGCCGCCCGGGCGCCGGCCGGGGCCGGGCCGGCCGCCGGCGAAGGGGCGGGGCCGAAGTGCGGCAGCGGCGGGGGCTCGATGGGCGTGGCTGCGGCCACCGCGGCGGCGCTGAGGCCCTGCATCGAGGGCAGGTCAACGGGCTTGAGGGCCATCGGGTCCGCGGCGTCGGCCACCGCCCGCACGTCGGCCAGCATCTCGGCCGCCGAGGCGTAACGCTGGTTCAGGTCGGCCATTCCGCGGCGGATGATCCACCGCAGCGCTTCGGGGCAGCGCTTGCCGATCTGCGAGAGCCCGCCGTGCGCGGGGAAGCTGTTCTCGACCACCGAGTACAGCACCGCCGCGGCGCCATAGACGTCGAATTTCACCCCGTCGACCTCGAGAACCTTGGCGCCGCGCAGGGCCATGCGCACCAGCTCGGGGTCGCGGAAGTACTCGGTGCCGTGGGTGGTGAGCGTCATCGCCGAGCGGAGCGGCGTGACCAGGCCCAGGTCGACCAGGTGCGCGCGGCCCTGCGAGACGATGATGTTGTCGGGCTTCACGTCCTTGTGCCACAGCCCGCCGCGGTGATAGTACTCGAGCGTGCTGAGCAGGTCGGCCACGTGCGAGAGGCCGGCCTTGAGCTGCGCGGCCGCCAGCCCCTCGGGCCCCGAAGAGGCGTGGAGCTTGCGGGTGACGGTGGTGAGGTCCTCGCCCGGAACGTAGGGCATCACGTAGTAGAAACGCTCGTTGGTCAGCTCGTGATCGAGGATCAGGTTCAGCCGACGGGCGGCCTCGAGCGCCCGGCTCTCGCGGATGATCTGCGGCAGCGACGAACCGTCGGCCAGCGAGAAACTCTTCACGACGACCTGGTCGATGTCGGTGATGCCTTGGCGCTCGATGGCCGCGCGCTTGGCGGGCTCGAGCTCGGCCACGTACAGCTTGCCGCCCGAACCGCCGCCCGGCAGCGAGCCGACGATGCGGTAGCCCTCGAACAGCCCGCCTTTGCCGCCCTTGGGCCGGTCGGCGGTGGGGGCCGCGGCCATGGCCTCGGGCAGGCGGTTCTCGAAACGCTCCACCAGCGGCGTCAGCAGCAGCAGCCGGGCGGGGTGGCCGATGACCACGCGGTACAGCGCCCGCCCGGCCACGCCCAGCTCCTCGGTGAGGGCCCGCCCGTAGTGGGCGGAGGCCGACCACCGGCCGATCACGACGTTCACGAGTGTGAGCGGGGCGAAGAGCAGCGCCGTGATGATCGCGCCCACGAACCGCAGCAGGTCGCCCAGCGTGCCGAAGACGTACCGGAAAACGTGCGCGATCAGCCACCCGATGCCCACGAACAGCCAGCCGATGCCGCGCAGCAGCGGCACGATGAGCATCACCAGCGCCACCAGGGCCACCACGCCGAGGACGGCGGCGCCGAGCACGTTGATCATCGTCGATCCCATGATCGCTCACGCTCCTGCCCGTTCCGAAGCGGACCGGGAACCGGGGCCCGGGTGAACGGTATTCGGTTGTTGGTAAGCGGGAGCGGCCGGTTTCGGCGAAGGCCCGCGGCACCCCAACACAGGCCGGACGAAAGCCCGGCCGGTGCCGAACGTGCCTAGGTGCCGCGCCGGGGCGGCCTCGGCTCCAGCGTGGCCTCGGCCACGCGCCGGCGCTCCTCGGCCTCGCGGTGATAGATCTCCGCCACGGCGTTGTCGAACGCCGCGTCGTCGAAGCGGCTGGGGTCGAGCGCCAGCCCGTGAGACTGAGGCTCGGCGATCTCGTCGTCGGTGAACGAGTACGTGTAGATGACCTCGCTGAGCCGCGACCGCAGCAGCTCGCGCACCTTGGCCAGCCGGCGCGACACCGTGGGCTCGCTGGTGCCCAGCGCCGCCGCGACATCCTTGCCGCTCTGGTTCTCCAGAACCCTCATGCGGAAGATCGAGAAATCGGCGAACTCACACTCTTTTTCAACCAGCCGGATGGCCGCGCACACCTTGGCTCGGAACACGCCTACCTCGTAGTCGCGGTCGGGCGTCACCCCCGGGGCGTGGCCCATCCAGGCTTCGTCGAGCGCGGCGCTCTTGCGTCCGCCGCCGCGCTTCTGGGCCGTGCGGCGGTCGATCTCGTCGCCCAGCGTGTGCTTGGCGATGGCCAGCAGCCAGGTGCTGAACCGGGCGCCCTTGGCCGGGTCGTAGCGGTCGATGGAGTCCGAGAGCGCCGCCAGCGTCTCTTGCGAGAGGTCGCGGACCGTCTCGGCCCCCACACGCCCCTTACCCCACTTGGCCAGCTGGGCCTGCAGCACCGGGCCGAAGGTCTGCCAGAGCTCGAACCACGCCGCCTGGTCGCGGGCCCGGAGGCGCGAGACGAAGGATGTCGTCAACGAGTTGAGCATGGACGTTCAGGAAGAATAAGCGTTTCCCCTCCCGCCCGCCCCGAACCGCCGACAGGAACGCCCGGGCCGGTGCCGGGCTGAAGCACGCCGAACCGGCCCCGAATAACCGGGGTTTCTCACGGTTTGCCGGGCCTCCTAGCCGGGCGACGCCCGGGCGCGAAATCGGCCGGGTCCGATTCCCAGTGACCCTTGTATCACGCCTCACTCCGCCCCGCCGGTGTTCGGCCGGGGCCGACTGGAAAGGGACCACCATGGGCATCGGCAAGACGGCAACCCGCATCCTCGTCATCGGTGGGCTCGCGACCGGCGCGGCGGTGATCGTCGCCGGCCCGGCCCGCATCCACGCGCTGGCCACCCAGACCCGCGAGCGCGTCCAGAACGCGATCGACAAGCACATCGACGACCCCGTCGCGCTCCGCCAGCAGCTGCGCGAGCTCGAGACCAAGTACCCCGAGCGGATCTCCGCGGTCCGCGGCGAACTGGCCGAGCTCCAGGCGCAGATCCGCCAGCTGGAACGCGAGAAGTCGGTCTCGCAGAAGGTCGTCGAGATGGCCTCGGCCGATCTTCAGCAGCTCAAGGGCCAGCTCGACAAGGCCGAGACGGCCCGCACAGGCTCGCCGACGGCGGTGATCTACGTCCGGCACGACTCGGCCGAGGTGCCCCTCGACCAGGCCTACAGCAACGCCACGCGCTTGAACAACACCGTCATCGCCCACCAGTCGCGCGTGGCCGACGCCGAGCGGGACCTGGCCTTCCTGGGCCAGCAGGCCCAGCGCCTCTCCGAGCTGCTCTCCAACCTCGAGAGCGAGCGGGCCCAGTTCCAGGCCCAGATCTGGCAGCTCGACGGCCAGGTCGAGATGATCGCCCGCAACGACCGGCTCATCGAGCTGGTGGAGTCGCGCCAGAAGGCCATCGACAAGTTCTCGCAGTTCGACGCCGTCTCGCTCGACCAGGTCACCGGCCGCATGGCCAAGATCCGCGCCGAGCAGGAGGCCCGCCTGCAGGCTCTGGCCGGCGACGCCAAGACCAAGGACTACGAGACCAAGGCCAAGGCCATGCTCGACGCCGAGAGTGCCGCCCGCTCAATCTTCCAGAAGAGCCAGGACCTCTCGCCGGCCGGCGGCCCCGAGAAGATCCGCATTCTCGAGGACGGCTCGGTGAAGCCGGGCACGCCCGCCGGGGTGAAGATCGGGCCGGTGGTCGACGCGACGAGCAAGGTCGTCATCCGCTAAGCGCCGGACAACCCCGGCACGGCCGGCGCCGGCCGTCCCCGAGGCGCCCACCTTCTCCCGGTCCAACCAACCGCCGCCGGCGTGCCCATCGAGGGTTCGCCGGCGGTTTTCGTGCGGTTTGGGCGTAGTCCTGGGCGTGGTTCAGCGACCGCCCTGGGCGCCGGTCGGCACGGGCGCCAGCGAACCGCCGTTGGTCGTGGCCTGGATCTGCCCGCTCCGTTCGGTGACGACGATCGTCATCGGCAGCCGGCCAACGAGCTCGTAGCGCGCCCGGCGGGGCTCCTTCCAACTCACGTCGAGCAGCACCAGCTCGAGCTGGTACACCGCCTCGGCCTCGGGCGAGTTGCGGACCCACGGCGGGGGCACGTACCGCGTGGTCTGGCCCGCGGCGAGCGTGAGGTTCGGGCCCTGGTCGATATCGGCCAGGCCCACGCCGCTGGGGGCGCGCAGCCCGCGGTCGAGCCGGTAGCGCAGCGGGCGCGACGAGTCGTTCCGGATGGTCAGCGAGGCCCGGGCAGGCTCGGTGTCGATGATGGCGGGGGTCGATTCGCAGCCTCCCAGTGCCCAGCACGAGAGCCCGGCCGCGGCGGCCACCGCCCACGCCAGGCCCGCCCCCGGCACGCCCAGCCTCCGCCACCCCGCCAAGTCGTTCGTCGTGCGAACCATCGCCGTTCGTTCTCCGGGCGCGCGGCGTCGCCCCCCGGGCGAACAGCCCCGCGCAACAGCCGTTATCGACCAACCGGGCCCCGGCGCTTTCGAAAGCCCCGGGGCGGCCCGCCGGTCAGTGATGCCCGTGGGATCCCGAGCGCTCGGCCTCCTCGATCAGCCGCTCCACCTTCTCGGGGGTCAGGTTCTCGTGGAGCGTGTGGTTGAACAGCGCCGCCGGGGCCGTGCCGCAGGATCCCAGGCACTCAAGCTCGATGAGCGTGAACTTGCCGTCGTCGGTGGTCTCGCCGGGCTCGATGCCCAGGCGCCGGCGGCAGGCGTCGGTGACGGCCTTGCTCCCGCAGAACTCGCAGGCGATCGAGCGGCAGACGCTGATCAGGCAGGCCCCCTTGGGCTTCAGCCAGTACTCCTCGTAGAAACTCGCGGTGTCGATCACGTCCGCCGGCTTGAGGCCCAGGAACTCGGCAATCTCGATGAGCGCCTGGTGCGGCAGCCAGTTGTGGGCCTGCTGAACGAGGTGCAGCGTGGGCAGCAGCGCCCCCATCTTCGTCTCGTAGCGCGGCAGGTAGGTGCGGGTGACCGTGTCCTTGATTGCCTGCGTGAGGTAGGGCTCATCGCGACGCTCGATCTTGGCGCCGCCGGAGTTCTTGGTGATCCACGCCATTGGGGGGCTCTCCGCTGCCGAGGGTGATGCGGGGGCATCGTAGCGGCCGGCCGGGCCCGCGCGGGGCCCGCCGGGCAGGCGGGGTTCAGCCGCCCTGGGCCATGAGCTTGCGGACGGCCTCCAGCCGCTGGCGGTGCTGCGGCCGCTGCGGCTCGAGCTCGGTGAGGGCCAGGATGTGCCGCTCGGCGGCCGGGAAGTCGCGGCGCTGCAGCGCCGCCGCCGCGGCGATCTCGCGGAACCCGGCGTTGAAGGGCGCGATCTGCGTCGCCCGCTCGGCTGCGGCCCCGGCGGCCCTGAGGTGATCGGCGGCGCCGGCGGGGTCGCCCGAGGCCAGGGCCGAGTGCTGGCGGGCCAGCTCGATGGCGTACGCCGCGCTGCCCTGCTCGCGGGCGTCCAGGAACGCCAGGTGGGGCACCGCCGCGGCGGGGGTCTCGCCCTCCAGGCGGAGCTGGGCCAGCCGACGGTGCGGCTCCGGGTCCACCGGGCGGGCCCGGGCATAGCGCTCCAGCAGCGGGATCATCTCACCGGAGGGTTTGTTGTCGTTGCGCCGGATGGCCTCGATGACGGCCCGCTCGAGCAGGTCGGGGTGGTCGGGGTGCTGCTCCAGCCACAACGCGGCGAGGTCGTCGGTGACGCGGGCGAGCGTGGGGCTGAACTCGGGGGCGCTCCGCGCGCCCGTCGCCACCGCCACGCCGACCCCGCGGGCAAACTCGGCGAGCGCCGTGTCGAAGGCGGCCAGCAGCTCCGGGTCCTTGAGCGTCTCGGCCAGGCGCAGGTCCTCGATCGACGGCGAGGGCAGCATGCCGTGCTTGCGCAGGTCGTCGGCGGCCCAGAGCCTGAAGGCCTGAAGGAACTCATCGCCGCCGATGCCGAGCACCGTGCGCATGGCCTGATCCTCGCGGACGCCGCGGGCGTACTCGTCCATGAGTTTCAGACAGGCCTGCTGGCCCCACCGATCGACGATGAACTCGTACATCCAGTGGCCCTGGGCGTACGCCTGTGAGCGGTCGGTCGGCTTCTCAGGCCTCACGAACGCGGTGTTGATCTTCACAAGGTCGAAGAGCTCGTTGGTGGCCAGGGCGCGGGCGAGCAGCTCCCACGTCTGGTAGTCGCGGGGCGCCCGCTCCATCCACACCGCCGCGGCCTCGGTGAACCAGTGCGGGATGCGGTTGTTGGTGCGGCCAAGCGTGACGGTGTGGGTGTACTCGTGCTGGATCACCCGCATCCAGTCGTACTCGCCGATCAGCTGCCGTTTGCCGCTGCGCGGGGCCTCCATCGCGATCACGGGCCCGGTGGCCGCCGCCACGGTGTGGATGCCGGGCATGCCCGTGATGCGGACCGCGAAGGTCTGGTGATCGGGCATCAGGTCGAGCGTGGTGCGGCGGGCCGGCGAGTGCTCCATCGCGCCGGCCACGCGGGCGTGGATGTCCTCCAGCAGCGTCTTCATGTCGCGGGCCAGCACGCCGTCCGGCCCCGGCTGATGGCGGATCAGGAAGTGGGGGGTCTCCACCGTCGCGTACCCGGCCAGCTCGTTCAGCAGCTTCAGACTGTTGCCGGCGGCGGTGTTGAAGGGATCGAGCTTGACGGCCCGCTCCAGGGCCGCGCGGGCCCGGTCGTCGCGACCGTTCTGCATCTCCATCAGCCCCAGCGCCACCACCGGCGCGGGCCAGTTGGGCTGGCGCTCAATCGCGCGATCCAGCAGCCGGGCCGCCCACTCATACTGCCGCGCCGAGCTCAGCGCGTCGCCCGCCTGGAACAGCGCGTCGGGCGAGCCGGGGCTCAGCGCCTCGAACGCCGACAGGGCCGACTCCAGCCGCTGCTCGTCGAACCGCAGCGCCTCGACCGCGGCCTGAAGGGCCAGGCTCTCGCGGCGCTGCGGGAAACGCCGCAGCGTCGGGGCCAGCTGGGCCGAGGCGAACTCCGGGTCGTTCTGGCGCAGCCACGCGCGGGCCCGGATCATGGCCGCGTGGGGGCTGCCCCGCTCGTCGCCCGGCGCGGGCTCGGCGGCGCCCGAGCCGCGGGCGGCCTCCCGCGAGAAGCGGTCGGCCAGACGATCGAGCCTCGCCGCGATCTGCTCGCCCGTGTCGAAGCCGAACGAGTCCACGGCCATCTCGCCCAGCAGGCGCCACGCACGGGCCGCCGCGGGGTTCAGCGACAGCACCTGCTCCAGCGCCTCCTGCGCCTTGGGGTAGTTGTTCTTCTCGTACAGCAGCTCGGCCTCGGCCAGCATCGCGGGCCAGTACAGGCGGCCCAGGTCCTCGCGGGCGCGGCGGAGCAGATCCAACATCCGCTGGTAGTCGTCGGCGGGCCGCCCGGTCAGCCGGGCCTGCACCCGGAGGCACCGCACGCCCTCGGTGAGCTCCGCGGCGTCCTTGAGGCTCTCGGCCGACAGGCGCGCCAGCGCCGGGGAGAGCGTGCTCTTGGCCTCCTCGAACCTGCCCAGCCGCTCCAAGGCCTCCCCCCGCAGGCGCGCGGCCCGCAGCGAAGTCGCCTCGCCGAGCAACGGCAGAACCTCGGCCAGTTCACCTCTCTCCAGCGAGCCCTCGGCCCGGTCTTCGGGCGCCGCGCCGGGGTCGGAGAGCGACGGGTCGTCGAACACCCCCGCCGCCAGCGCCGCCGCGGCGCGGCGCCGAACGTCGGACAGATCCTCCGCCTTCCACACGCCGTGGAACGCGCGCAGGTCGGCGCGCTCCGCCGGCGAGAGGTACTCGGCCTCCATCGCCCGCAGAACCGCCTCGGCCAGATCGGGCGCCTTCAGCGTCTTCTCGCCGCGGGAAGATTGCTGGGCCGGACGCAACTGCCCCAACGCGGGCGCCGCCGAGCCCGCGATGAGCCCGGCCGCCGCCAGCGCCAGCCATCCGCCCCTGACACGCCAATGTTCCCGCCGCGTCACGCCGCTCACCCGCCTTTCGAGGTGCCCTTGGAACTATCGGCGGGTTGGGACCCGGAGGTTGGCGGCACGCCCGGTTTGGGCGTCGCTTCGCCCGCCGCGGGGGGCGCATCGGCGCCATCATCCTGTTGGAATCGCCCGCGCTCCTCCTGCACCTGCCAACCCGCGGCCGGATCGGGCCGCTGCTGCATGGCCGTCAGGCGGTCGCGCGGGAACCCCGGCGCGTTGACACGCGCGTTGGTCAGCAGCACCAAGCTCTCGTCGCCCGAGCGACTCTTGGTGCGCGAGAGGCGCGGCACAAGCGGCCCCGGGCTGCCGTCGGCCGCCGCGGGAAGCCGGACGTACCACAGGCGGATCTCGCCGAACTCATCGGCCGCGCCCGCGCCGCTCCGGCCGCGGGGCGTCAGCCGCAGCTGCCACGAGCCCTTGGCCGCCTGCGCATACAGGGCCCGCTCCGGGTCGGCCGGGTCGAGCCCCTCCAGCGCCGGCAGCAGCGCCGCCTCGTACCGCGCCACGATGTCGTCGCGCCGCTGGCCGATCGGGATCGGCAGCGGCCCCTCGCCCAGGCGCAGCGGGTCGACATCCTGCCCCGGCCGCGCGATCTCGCGGGCGGTCCACTGCTTCTCCTTCTCACGCCGCTCGATGAGCCACTGACCGTCGAAGATCCACTGCTGCCGGTCGTCGCGTTCCACGCCCTCGATGCGCAGTGTGTCGAGATCGACCACGAACGTCCGCCGCGGCGGCGGCGGCGGCTGGTCGGCCGCGCCGGGCCCGACACGCATGAGCCGCTGCACATCGAAAAGCAGCTTCCCGGTGCGGATGTGACGGTCGCCCTGGAGCTCGAAGAACCGGTCGTACAGCAGATCGGCTTCAAAGGTCAGGATGTCGCGGTCGGCCGACTCCAGCGCGCGCAGAAGGTCGTCGGCGGTGCGGAACTCGGACGCGTCGGAAGCAGGAGTCAGTGCGGCGGGCGCAGAGGCCGGAGAAGAGGCCGGCGTGGCTCCCGGCGTGGGAGTGGGGGGGGCGCCCAGCGCCAGGGTGTTCAGCACGATCTGCAACAGCACGGCCCAGAGCAGGGTCATCGCGGCCTCCGAGGGGTTGTACCGCCCGATGCTACCGGCGCCGCGGCGTCACGGTTCGCCGGGCGTTCGCCCCAGCAATTGCAGGTAATCGCGCAGAATCGCCGCCGCCGCCAGAGCGTCGCGCCGCTGCTTCTTCTGCCCCCGCGTCAGGCCCGAGCCCGCCATCGTCCAGTCGGCCTCGGCGCTGCTCAGCCGCTCGTCCTGCAGCCGCACCGGCCGGCCGATCCGGGCCGACAGGTCCGCCGCCAGCGTCCGCGCCCGCTTGGCCGCTGGGCCCTCGGTGTCGTCCATGTTCAGGGGAAGGCCGATGACCAACTCGTCGCCGCCGTACTCGGCCGCGAGCCGCGCCAGCGTTTCCACATCAGGCGGCCGCCCCAGCTCGACGACATCCATCGGCGTCACCACGCCCGTCACCGAGTCGCCCAGCGCCAGCCCGATGCGTCGGTCGCCGAGATCGATGGCCAGGTACCGCACGTCGAATCGTACGCCGGGCGCCCCCCGCCCCCCGCCCC
>JACVCL010000232.1 GCA_016742075.1 Phycisphaerales bacterium | reverse complement strand
CCCCAATCCCCACCACCAACCCCCGTTTCCCACCCCGCCGCACACCCGAACCCCGTTCCCTGAAAGGTCACCGAATCATGTCCACCAGCAAGGGCCGCAAGCGTCAGTACGAGGCGATGTTCCTCCTCTCCCAGGGCATCGCCGCCGAGCTCGGCTCGGCCATCGAGCACATCCGCGAGATCCTCAAGCACGGCCACGCCGAGCTCGTCGCCATGAAGAAGTGGGACGACCGCCGCCTGGCCTTCGAGATCGACAAGCAGAAGCGCGGCACCTACATCCTGGCCTACTTCATCGCCGACCCGGTGAGCATCGCCACCATCGAGCGCGACTGCAACCTCTCCGAGCGCATCATGCGCACGCTCATCGTCAGCGCCGACCACCTCACCACCGAAGAGATGCAGGCCAACGACGGGCAGCAGGCCCTGGCCGACGAGGCCCGCCTCCGCGCCAGCCGCCCGGCCGAGGCCCCGGCCGCCGCCGCCGAGGCCGCCGTCTAATCCCCCCACTCCACACCCCCCACTCCACACCCGCCACCGCGGCCGCACCGTCCCCCCCCAGCCCCGACACCCGCGCCCACCGGCGCAAGGAGCACGAGCATGGCCAACTACAACAAAGTCCTGCTCATGGGCAATCTGACCCGCGACATCGAGCTGCGCACCCTGCCGCAGAGCAACACCTCGGTCGCCAACGTCGGCCTGGCCGTCAACCGCCGCTGGCGCACACCCGAGGGCGAGCAGCGCGAGGAGACGACCTTCGTCGACTGCGACGCCTTCGGCAAAACCGCCGAGATGATGAGCCAGTACCTGCGCAAGGGCCGGCCCGTGTTCATCGAGGGCCGCCTCAAGCTCGACGAGTGGACCGACAAGGAGTCGGGCCAGAAGCGCTCCAAGCTCAAGGTCGTCATCGAGACCTTCAGCTTCATCGACAGCAAGCCCGCCGGCGAGGGGGGCGGCGGCGGGGGCGGCTCCTACTCCGCCGGCCGCGCCGCCCCGTCGGGCCCCTCGGCCCCGGCGTCCTCCGGCCCCTACAAGTCGGTCGGAGAGGAAGACATCCCCTTCTGACCCCCGCCGCCCGCCCGGGCCGAGTTTCGGGCGGGCCGCCGAACCCCGTTACCCGTTGGGGCCGCCGTTCCGCGGCTCCTGAACTTTCCGAAGCACGAAAGGACAGCGCATCATGGTCAAGAGCAAATCCGTCGAGCTCCTCCTCGTCGAGACCGTCGAGTCTCTCGGCATCGTCGGCGACGTCGTCAAGGTCCGCACCGGCTACGCCCGCAACTACCTCCTGCCCCGCGGCCTGGCCACCGAGCCCAACGACGAGCTCATCAAGCAGCTCGCCGCCAAGCGCGCCGAGGCCGAGCGCAAGCTCGCCGAGATCCGCGCCGCCCGCACCGCCATGATCGAGAAGCTCGAGGGCATCGAGGTCACCCTCGAACGCTCCACCAACGATCAGGGCATGCTCTACGGCTCCGTCACCCAGCAGGACATCGTCAAAGCCCTCGCCGCCATGGGCTACGGCATCCGCGACCGCGACGTCCGCCTCTCCCAGACCATCAAGCGCATCGGCGACTACGAGGTCGTCATCCGCCCCGAGGCCGACCTCGAGGCCGCCGTCAAGCTCCACGTCAAGCCCGACCGCAAGCTCGAACTCGAGCGCGAGGCCGCCGACCTGGACTTCGACGACGAGGGCAACCTCGTCCGCAAGCCCAAGGACGGCGCCGCCCCCGCCGCCGCCCCGGCCGAGGGCGCCGAGGCCGAGGCCGCCAAGCCCGCCAAGGCCCCCAAGGGCGACACCGCCGCCAAGGCCGAGAAGAAGCCCAAGGCCGCCAAGGCCTGAGCCTCCCGACCTCCACCAACACCCTCGCTCTGCTCCATCCCCGCACGCCGCGTGCCCGCCACGCGGCGTGTTTCTTTTCCCGCCGGGCCCACGCGCCCGCTACGGCAGCAGCGTGCCCCGCAGCACCACCGTCGCGATCGAGAAGTAGATCACCAGCCCCGTCACGTCGACCGCCGTCGCCACGAAGGGCGCCGACACCGTCGCCGGGTCCAGCCCCACGCGCCGCAGCGCCAGCGGCAGCATGCTGCCCACCACCGTGCCCCAGAGCACCACGCCCATCAGCGCCAGCATCACCGTCACGCCCAGCCCCACGAAGTGCGGCGAGTAGTCGGCCCAGCCCATCGACCCCCACACCAGCACCC
>JACVCL010000231.1 GCA_016742075.1 Phycisphaerales bacterium | reverse complement strand
CTGGTGGGGGGGCTGGTGGGGGGGCGCCGGCGGCGCACGAGACGGTGGACGCGGCGTTGCGGGCGGCGGCGGAGGCCAAGCCCGAGCCGGTGGCGGTGAACGAGGTGCCGACATCGCAGGCGCTCATGCTGCGGCGGGCGGCGCAGTTGGCGCAGACGATCGGGGTGATCGCGGCGGTGGTGCTGGCGGTGCTGATGCTGCAGGCGGTGGTGATCGCCGGCGGCGCGGCGGTGCCGGGGGTCGAGAAGGCGGTGACGGCGTCGACGTGGGCGCTGATCCTGGCCTTGTGCGTGCTGCCGCTGGGCAGGCTGATGCCGGAGGTGGCGTTCTCGGGGGTGTTCGTGTCGTACGACGCGCTGGAGCGTGCGGCCGACCTGTTCCGGGCCGCGGCGCCGGGGGCGCCGGGGCCGTGGATGTACTACGGCGTGAACCTGGCGCTGCCGCTGCTGCTGATCGCGGGGATCGCGGCGCTCGTGCTGCGGTTCCACGCGGGGATCGAGGCGGGGATCATCGTGACGAACCTGAGCGAGTTGGACGAGCGGCTGGAGGCCGAGATCCGGCAGATGAAGTTCGGGAACCTCGAGTCGCCGCGGGCGATGGGGGCGCTGAACCGCGCGATCGGCGACATCCCGACACCCGAGGCCCCGGGCCCGGGCGTGCCGCCGCTGTCGGCACGCGCGGGGGAGAACCATGCGACGCGGGGGTTGCATGATTCGAAGAGGCCGATTTGAGTCATAAGAGGCAGGCGGTCATCGGCGCGGGCTTGGGGTGGCGATAGCCCACTTTGATCGAGTGCGAATCCCGGAGGGTGGCCCGAAGGATTGGGCTCGCGCGGAGCGCGAGCGGCAGCGTGGGCACGTGACGGCGGCTTGAAGTGCCGCCGAACCGCCGTTGTGGCGACGGATTGGTGTCCGGCGGCGCAGCGGGGCGACCCTCCCGCACCCCCCGCTCCCTCACACGCCCGTCATCACGGCCGAGGGGCGGCTCCCAAGACACCAATCTCGATCGGAATCGGGATTGGTGGCACCCCTCACCCACCCCAACCCCACCCCACCGTGCCACTTTCGCGCCGAGCGGGGGCTTGCCAATTCCCGGGTGCGCCGACGCCCGGCGCGCCGTCAACGCAGCGTTCGGGGCTCAGTGGTGCGGGCCACCCGCCTAACGAGCCCGGCTATACTTTACAGAAATGCCTACCTGGAAACAACGTGCCGCCGAGACCCTTCCTCCCGGTTTGGTGATGCTGGGGTGGAAGCTCAAGCGCCTGCTCGCACCGTCGGCGTCGGAGCGGGCCGAGCGGTCTTTTTTTCGTATAATCGGTAAGCCTAATCGCGTACTCTACGGCCCGTTTGCTGGCATGAAGTACGTTCAGTTTGCGTATGGACAACGGACCTCAAGTAAGACCGTCGGGTCATACGAATCCGAGCTGTTTCCATGGCTGGATCGGCTGGTGGCGGCAGAGCCAGACGTCGTGGTAGACATCGGGACGGCGGAAGGGTTTTACGCGGTAGGAATGGCACTGGCGGTTCCCGGTGCGCAGGTAATCGGGTACGACCTGGTGCCGCTATGCCAGCATCAGACGCGTAAGCTCGCGGCTCGCAACGGGGTGGAGTCTCGGCTGGAAGTACGGGGACGTTGCGAATCGGCGGCACTAGCTGCGGATCTCGATACCGCGTCGTGCCCAGTAGTCATCTGCGACTGCGAGGGAGGGGAGGACACGCTCCTGCGGCCGGAGTCTGCACCTGGTCTGCGGAAGGCATTGATTCTTGTCGAGGTGCATGAGCACCTTGTGCCGGGGCTGGGCAAATCCCTTGCATCCCGATTCGAGCAGACACACCGGGTCGAGCGATTGGAGCCTTCAGCCCCTGCTCCAGCGGAGATCGCACGACGGCTGAACATCAGTGAGACCCAAGCCAAATACGCGGTTGAGCCACCCCGACCCGCCGGGAACTTCTGGATGCTGTTCACGCCGCACTCGTTCAACCACGACTGACCCCGTCGGGTCGGACGAACGGTTGAGCATTGACGGCAGCCGAGCGGCCGCGTCGCCGCTGGATGGCCTGCAGGGGTGCCGCCCAACCGTTGTTCCGTTGGCCCCGCGTGGCGACCATTTCTGACCCCGCGCCCTCACACGCCCGTCATCACCCCCGTCGCCTCTCTCCCCCTCCCCCCCTCTCGAGAGGAGGAGAGAGGGAGGGAC
>JACVCL010000037.1 GCA_016742075.1 Phycisphaerales bacterium | reverse complement strand
GGCGAACACCCGTGGCATTGCGCGCTGGAGCGTCTCAACCTCATCGTGGTCGGCGCTGGGGTCGGGGGTGGACGGCGCTGTATTTGCCCTCGCGGCGCTGCCCGGTGGCGACGTGGTGGCGGGCGGGGACTTCACCACGGCGGGGGGCGTGGCGAACACCCGTGGCATTGCGCGCTGGAGCGTCTCAACCTCATCGTGGTCGGCGCTGGGGTCGGGCAACGACAGCACAGTCCAGGCGCTCGCCGTTCTGCCCAACGGGGACGTAGTTGCGGGTGGGGCGTTTACCACGGCGGGGGGCTTGGCGGCGAGCCGGCTCGCGCGTTGGAATGCCGCATCCTCATCGTGGTCGGCGCTGGGGTCGGGAGTCAACAGCGAGGTGTCGGCGCTCGTAGCGCTTCCCAACGGCGATCTGGTCGCGGGAGGGGACTTCACCACGGCGGGGGGCTCTCAGGCCAGTCGCGTTGCACGCTGGAACGCCTCATCCTCATCGTGGTCGACGCTTGGGTCGGGGATGAACAGTACGGTCAATGCCCTGACGTCGCTGCCCAATGGCGATCTGGTAGCGGGCGGGGCATTCTCCACCGCGGGGGGCCTGGCGAACACCCGTGGCATCGCGCGCTGGAACGCCTCATCGTCAGCGTGGTCGGCGCTGGGGTCGGGGATGAACAGCGATGTTTATGCCGTGGCGGTGCTGCCGAACGGCGACATGGTGGCGGGCGGGAACTTCACCTCGGCGGTGGGCGTAGCGGATACCCGTTTCATCGCTCGCTGGAACTCCTCATCCTCATCGTGGTCAGCGCTGGGATCGGGGATGAACAACTGGGTTTTCGCGTTGGCGATTCTGCCCAACGGCGATCTGGTCGCGGGTGGGGACTTCACCACGGCGGGCGGCTCTCAGGCCAGTCGCGTTGCACGCTGGAGCGCCTCAACCTTGTCGTGGTCGGCGTTGGGGTCGGGGATGGACGGCAGGGTGAGGGCGCTGGCAGCGCTGCCCAACGGCGACCTGGTGGCGGGCGGGGACTTCACCTCGGCGGTGGGCGTGGCGAACACACGTGGCATCGCGCGCTGGAACGCGTCATCGTCATCGTGGTCGGCGCTGGGGTCGGGGATGGACGGCAGTGTCCGTGCCCTGACGGTGCTGCCCAACGGCGACCTTGTGGCCGGCGGGGCCTTCACCTCGGCGGGGGGCGTGGCGGCCAGCCGCATCGCGCGCTGGAACGCCTCAACGTCATCGTGGTCGGTGCTGGGGTCGGGAGTGGACGGCACAGTCCAGGCGCTCGCCGCGCTACCCAACGGCGACCTCGTAGCGAGTGGGTTCTATACCACCAGCGGCAGCGTTGTCACTCCGTTCCTCGCCCGCCTCACCGGTGCCCCCTGGGTGCTCGCGCAGCCCTCGCCGCGATCGCTCATCTTGGGGCAGACGATTCAGGTTTCGGCCACGCCGATCGCGGGCCTCACGGGCCTCTCGGTGCAGTGGCAGCGGAACGGCGTGAACATCGCGAGCGGCGCGGGCGGGGCGTCGTCGGGGGGCGGCACGGTCAGCGGGGCTTCGGGGGTGCTGCCGTCGCCGACCGTCGGCGCGGCCGCGGTGCTCACGATCACCGGGGCGCAGGTGAGCGACAGCGGGTCGTACACGGCCGTGTTCACCAACACCTGCGGCACGGTGACGACGATTCCGGCGCTGGTGAACGTGGCGGTGGACCGCGGCGTGACAGGGCGGGATTTCCGGGCCAAGTACGGCCAGCCGCTGTGGGTGCAGACCATCGGCACGGGGTTCGGCGACAGCACGCTGGGCAACGCCCAGACCGCCAGCGGGTCGGAGATCGACGCCGTGTACGCCCGGATCGAGGGCGGTCGGCTGTTCGTGGGGTTCTCGGGGAACCTGGAGACCAACGGGAACTCGGCGGTTCTGGCCGTGAACTACGGCGGGACGGGGGGCAACGTCCTCTCGCTGCCGAGCGGCGGCGGGCTGACCCTGAGCCCGATGAACGGGCTGACCTTCGACACCGGGTTTGTGCCTCAACTGGTTCTGGCGTACTCGGCCCCGGTGAGCGGGTCGCCCACGCACAGCCTGCAGGGGGCCATCAACGGGACGAGCGCCTCGGTGCTGGTGTCGAACCTGCGTTCGGGCACCAGCCCCATCACGGCCTCGCTGCTGGGCGGGCAGTTCCAGGCGACGGTGGACAACTCGAACATCGCGGGTGTCCGCACGCTGGGCGCATCGTTCGCGGGTCCGCCGCAGGATGTCGACACGGGCGTCGAGTTCTCGATCCCGCTGACGACGCTGGGGTGGGACGGCGTGGCCCCGGTGCGGCTGGCGGGGTTCATCAACGGACCGGGCAACAACTACCTGTCGAATCAGGTGGTGGGGGGGTTGCCGGCCGGGCGCGGGAACCTCGGCGGCGACGGCAACGGCGGGTTCACGGGGAACCTTGCGGGGGTCAACTTCAACTCGATCCCGGGCAACCAGTACGTGACGTTCGTGACCATTCCCACGGTGACGATCGGAAACCCGGGGAACGCGGCGGACCCGCTCACGGGCTTCGGCTCGGTGCCGTACACGTACAACATCGGCACCACCGAGGTGACCAACGCGCAGTACGCCCAGTTCCTGAACGCCGTGGCGGCGACGGATACGAACGGGCTCTACAACACCAACATGGCCGGCTCCTTCGGCGGCATCACCCGCTCGGGCTCGCCGGGCTCGTACACCTACGCGGTGGTCGCCGGGCGGGCGAACAACCCGGTGAACTACGTCTCGTTCTGGGATGCGTGCCGCTACGCCAACTGGCTGCACAACGGGCAGCCGGCGGGGCCGCAGAGCGCGAGCACGACGGAAGACGGGGCGTACACGCTCACGCCCGCCGGGGTCAGCGGCAACACCATCGCCCGCAACGCGGGCTGGCAGTGGGCGGTGACGAGCGAGAATGAGTGGTACAAGGCGGCGTACCACCAGCCCGCTAACCAGGGCGGCCCGGCGAGCAACTACTGGCTGTACCCGACGTCGAGCAACACGATTACAACTGCGCAAGCCAACTACAACGACGTGATTGGCAACACCACGCCAGTGGGCTCGTATGCCGCAAACTTTTACGGCACCTTCGACATGGGCGGTAATGTATGGGAGTGGAACGAAGAGATCTTCAGCTCCCAACGCGGAATTCGAGGTGGGTCGTTCTCGAACAGTGCCGACGGTGCGCTGCGGTCCAGCATCCGCTTCCAGTGGAACGCAGCGGACGAGATCCCGAACATCGGAATGCGTGTTTCCCGTTCGGCTGCGGTGGCTCCTGCTGCCGCGCCGAATCTCCTCGTGGCCACCGCGAACGGCCCGACCGGCGATGTGATCGCCATCGACCCGACCGCCAGTGTGCCGTTCACCTACACCGCCCAGAACATCGGGCCGGGGCCAGTGCCCGGCACGGCCGCGTGGGTGGATGCGGCGTATCTCTCGCTCGACACCACCATCGACGGCGGCGACTTCCGGGTGCCGGTCTCGCGCACGGGGCCGGTGAGCGTGAACGGCATCTACTCGGGCGGGGGCACGTTCACGGGCGTGCCGCCGGCGACGTACAACCTGATTCTGCGGGTCAACGACAACGGGGCCCTGGATGAGGGCGGCCTGACGGGCAACAACACGCTGGTGTCGCCCACCTTGGTGCGGGTGGTGGCGCCGGTGATCGACCTGGCCGTGGCGGCGCCGCAGGTGAGCCCGCTGCCGGTGCTGCAGCTGTGGCCGGTGACGGTGTCGGCGCAGGTGACGGCGACGGGGACGAACGTGGCGTCGAGCTGCCGCGGGAGGCTGATCCTGGTGGATTCGTCGCAGCCCGGGGTGCAGAACCGGCAGACAGTGCTGACGACCGCCACGCTGAACTTCACGGGCACCGGCGGCGCCGGAGCGACCCAGACCCTGACCTTCAGCGGGCTGCTGCCGGTGACGGTGTCGCCGCCGGCCACGTTCGTGGCGATCATCGACCAGCTCTCCAGTTCGGCCCGTAACGACAACCCGGTGAACAACTCGGCCTCGACCGATGTGGCCGTGGTGTCCTCGCCCGATCTGGCCGTGGAGTCGATCGGGGGCGACACGTCGATCGTGCAGGGCCTCTCGGCGTCGGTGAGTTTCACGGTGCGGAACGTCTCCACCACGGCCCTGCCGGCCAGCGCCTGGTCCGACCGCGTGTACCTGTCGGTCGACAACGTGCCGAGCCCGGACGACGTGCAGGTGAGCATCGCGCAGGGCCGCTCGCTGGCGGCGAACGGGGCGTACACCGTGAATGCCACGGTGGCGAACGCCGCGCAGCTGGCCCCGGCCGAGTATTTCGTGATCGTGGTGGCCAACGTCAACGGCTCGTTCCCGGAGGCGGGGTCGGCCAACAACACGCTGGTGCGTTCGGCGAAGCTCACCGTGGTGGCCCGGCCCAACCTGCGCCCGACGGGCGTGACCCTGCCGGGCGGCACCGACCTGCCGCAGGGCAGCAGCGTGGCCGTGCGCTGGACCGACTTCAACGACGGCCCGGGCGCCGCGGCGGGCCCGTGGACCGACCGGGTGGTTCTCTCGAAGAACACGGTGTTCGGCGACAGCGACGACCGGCCGTTCCCGGGCGGGCCGGCGGGTCCGACGTCGCTGGCGGCGGGGTCGGGGGTGTCGGTCGAGCAGTCGATCGCGGTGCCGATCAACGCGTCGTTGCCACCGGACACGTACAACCTCTTCGTCCAGACGAACGTCGGGGGCGTGCCGCTGGAGACCAACCCGAACGACAACGTCTCGGCGCCGGTGCAGGTGCGGGTGGTTCGTCCGCCGGCGCCGAACCTGGTGGCCGCGCCGCCGACGGGGCCGGCGGAGGCGATCGGCGGGCGGACGGTGCAGGTGGCGTGGCGGACGGACAACCTGGGCGACGCCGCGGCGACCGGGCCGTGGACGACGCGGGTGTATCTGTCGAAGGACCGGACGCTCAACACGGGCGGGCCCGAGCCCGATGTGCTGCTCGATGAGTTCTCGGTGCGTCCGCCGACGATCGTGCTGGGCCCGACCCAGTCGACCACGCAGGCCGAGACGGTGACGCTGCCGAAGGTGGTGGGGGACCGGTACCTGATCGTGTGGGTGAACCCCCCTCCGGAGGCGGTGCAGGAGTACCTGGACACGGCCGACAACATCGCCGCGGCGACGTCGGCCATCGCGATCAAGCCCGAGCCGTTGCCCGATCTGACGGTGCCGAGCGTGAGCCCGCTCGGCGGCTCGGGCGGCGCCGCGGTGTTCTCGGGGACGACGGTGAACGCGACGTTCCGCGTGCTGAACGACAACGACCCGAACCGGCCCGACTCGGCCACGGGCGCCACCAGCACGCCCGTGTGGTTCGATCGGCTGTATCTCTCGAGGCGGCCTGTGCGCGACGGCAGCGAGCGGCCGCTTTCGAAGACCGAGAATCAGATCTTCCTTCGGCCCGGCGAGAGCTACACGCAGAACGTGCAGGTGAAGCTGCCCGACGACCTCTTCGGTCCGGAGTTCTACCTCATCGCCACGACCGACGAGGACAACGCCGTCACAGAGACCACCAAGGCGAACAACCTCGGCGTGAGCCCGATGTTCCCGATCCAGCTGCCGAAGCAGCCCGACCTCATCGCCGGCGGCGTCGGCTCGCCGCTGTTCAACCTGCCGACGCCCACGGCGGCCACGGGCCAGCCGATCCAGGTGACCTGGACCGAGACCAACTCGACGCTGCTCGAGCGGTCGGGCGGCGACACGCCGGCGGTGGCGTGGGCCACGACCGTGTACCTGTCGACGAACGCCGATCCGACGCCGCCGGGCCCGCTCGACGTAACCCTCGGCATCTCGGTCCGGCCCATCGCCACGCCGCTGCTGGCGGGCGCTTCAGACCCGCAGCGCTCGGCGACGTTCGTGGTGCCCCCGGGCACGTCCGGCGCCAACTACTACATCAAGGTGCTGGTTGACTCGGACAACAAGGTGACCGAGCGCACGCTCGAGAACAACAACGTGGCCGTGACCCCGCGGACGCTGCAGGTGGTGCGCACGGCCCCGAACCTCGTGCCCACGCGGCTGCTGCCGAACCCGTCGGCCCTGCCGGGGAACCTGCTCCTGGCGTCGTACACGGTCGAGAGCCGCGGCGACGATATGCCCGGCGGCGCCCAGTGGAGGGACCGGCTGTGGCTGAGCGCCGACCGGACCATCGATCCGTCGGCGGACTTCCTGCTCACGCCGGATGTGCCCCGTGCCACCGCCAACCTCGGGCCCATCGACGGGTCCGACAGCAAGGGCTACGTGGTCACCCAGAGCTACCGCCTGCCGCGGGCGATCCCGCCCGGCCGCTACTGGCTGGCCCTGCGGACCAACGCCGACAACACCGTCGATGAGCGATCGGATGTCACCGACGGCCGGCTCGACAACGACCTGTTCTCGGCCGCGCAGGTGGAGGTGCGCGCCGAGTACGCCGACCTGGCCGTCTCGACACCCTCGGCCGCGCTGATCACGGCGGCCCCGGGCGCGTCGGTGCGCATCGACTGGACCGTGACCAACGCCGGCGATGCGCCCACGCCCGTATCGGCGTGGACCGACGCCGTGCTGCTGTCGTCCGACGGCACGCCGAGCGCGGGCGACACCTCCCTGGCGGGCGTGGCGCGTTCGGGCGTGCTCGCCCCCGGGGCGTCGTACTCGGTGAGCCGGGTGGTGGTGATCCCCGGCGGGACGGCGGCGAGCGACTATTTCATCGTGGTGAGGGCCGACTCGGGCGGCGAGGTTCTCCAGAAGCCCGCCGGCGGCCTCCCCGATTTCGTGGCCATCCCGCTCAGGGTGACGCCGGACATCGCCGACCTGCGGGTGGCGTCCGTCGCCGCGTCGCCGAAGACCCTCGTCGGCGGTCAGCGGCTGACCGTCGATTGGACCGTCACCAACGCGGGCACCCGCGCGACGATCGGCAACACGTGGGCCGACCGCGTCGTGGTGCGCGGCGCCGGGGGCGGCACCGAACTGGCCAGCACCGAGGTGGGCCGCAGCGGGGCGCTGGCGCCGCAGGCCGTATACCAGCGGCAGGCGCAGTTCGATCTGCCCCTGGGGGCCGACGGCGCGTTCGACGTGATCGTCACCACCGACAGCCGCGGCAGCATTCCCGAGGGCGACAAGACCAACAATTCCGGCAGCGACAGCATCTCGGTGACCGCGGCGCCGCCGGCCAACCTCGTGGCCCAGGCCCCGCAGATTCCCGCTTCCGTCGACGCGGGCCGGCCCTTCGATGTCACGTGGACCGTCCGCAACGAGAGCGACCAGGCGACGAACGCTGCAGTGTGGGACGACGAGCTGTGGCTCAGCCGCGACGGCACGATCGACGGCGGCGACACCCGTCTGCTGGTCCGCACCGTCTCGGGCGGTCTGGGCCCGCGGTCGTCGTACCCCGCCCCGCAGACGGCCACGGTCACCATGCCCGCCGGCGCTTCCGGGTCATACCGCGTGCTCCTCCGCACCGACGCCCGGGGCCAGGTGTACGAGCGCGGCGTGACCGCCGACAACGTGGCCGCGTCGGCGGGCCTCGTCAGCGTCGGCACCGCGAACCTGGTGCCGACGGCCGTGAACCCCGCCGTGAGCACGATCAGCGCCGGGCGCGACCTCTCCGTCACATGGTCGGCCCGCAACACCGGCCACGCCGCGGTGCCTGTGCCCGCGTGGCGCGACGCCGTGTACCTCTCGCGGAACCAGGCGCTCGACTCGGGCGACGTGCTCCTCGGCACGCTCGCGGTCTCCGGGCCGCTGCCGGGCGGCAGCCCGTACACCACCAGCGCGTCCTTCAGGTTGCCCGCCGCGCTCAGCGGCCCCTACTTCGTCATCGTCCGGGTGAACTCCGACCGCAGCGTGCCCGAGCCCGGCGGCGAGGGCGACAACGTCCTGGCATCCTCGACGCTCGTCGATGTCACGCTCCCCGACCCGCCCGATCTGATCGTGACCGACGTGCTCGGGCCGCCCTCGGCCCAGCTCGGCCTGCCGGCGCTGTTCTCCTGGCGGGTCGGCAACGCGGCGACCGCCCGGGGCGTGCTGGCCGGCAGCTGGGAGGACTCGGTCTTCCTCTCGAAAGACCCCGTCTGGGACCCGGGCGACACGTTCGTCGGCCGGTTCCCGATCACCGCGAACACCCCGATCAATCCGGGCGACTCGCTTCCCCGCCAGGCCTCGCCGAGCATCCCGCCGGCCATCCCGGGCCCGTACTACGCCGTGGTCCGCGGCGACTCGCGCAGGTTCCTCTCGCAGGTCGACGCAACCCCCGGCAACGACGACAGCACCTCGCCCGCGGCGTTCCCCGTGACCATCGCCGAGATCGCCCCGCCGGGCGAGTTCGTCAGCAGCACGCTGTTCACCACCGGGGCCGAGCGGTACTTCGCCATCAGGCCCGTGGCGCCGGGGCAGACGCTGCGCGTGTCGTTCCGTCACGACAGCCCGCAGGCGCTGGCCGAGCTCTACGTCGGCCGCGACGCGATCCCCACCTCGGGCTCGTTCGACTTCGCCTTCGACCGCCCGGGAGACCCGGCGCAGCAGGTGATCGTGCCGCTGACCGACCGCGACACCTACTACGTGCTGGCCCGCGCCGCGGGCCCGGCCCAGCCGCCCAGCGGCGTGGTGCGCGCCGAGTATCTGCCGTTCCAGATCCTCGGTGTCAGCCCCACCAGCGTCGGCGCCGGCGAGGTCAGCATCCGGGTCCGCGGGGCGCAGATGCCGGTCGGCACGGTGTTCCGCCTCATCCCGCAGGGTGGCGGGGCCGACGTGTTGCCGCTGCGCGTCACGTCGCTGGGGATCTTCGACTTCCTCCTCACCTTCGACCTGACCGGCCGCCCCGGCACCTACAGCCTGAACGCCGCCTTCAGCGGCCAGACGAGCACCTTCGCCACGCCCGTCAGCGTCTCGCCGGCGACTTCGGCCTGGCTGGCCTTCGAGGTCGCGGGCGTGACCACAGCCAAGATCGGCAAACCGGTGGCCGGCCAGATCACCGCCGTCAACTCCGGGAATGTCGATGTCCAGGTGGGCGAGCTCATCGCCAGCCTGCCCCGAATCGGCTCGGGCGCCGCGACGCTCACGCTGTTCCCCGACGATCCCGCCCGCCGCGCGGTCATCAACTCGGTGGGCGCTACCGATCTCCCCATCGCCCGCCGGCTGTTCCTTGGCCGCCTGGCGCCCCAGCAACTGGTCACCATCCCCTACGCGCTCACGTTCAACGCCCCGGTCCCGGGCGGCATGGGCATCGCCATCGGCGGCCAGTCCCGCACGCGTGCGGAGTACGGCTCGGTGATCACCGAGGCGGCGCTCGCCGCGGCCGACCAGTTCCAGGCCTCTCTGCTCTCCTCCGGCGTCGATCCGGCCGCGGCCCAGGCCGCCGGCGGCGAGTTCGTCTCGCTCGCGCTCGCCGGCTACCAGGCGGCCCTCAGCCCCACGGGCGGCGCTGCGGACGAGGTCGGCGCGCTCGTCTGGGGGGCGCTGGCCGCCCGCCCGCGTCCCGACGCGGCCTTCTTCGCCGCCTGGATGCCCGACGCGGCCGCGCGGGTCTGTGCGGCCCGGTTCTGCCCGCCCGCCGGCCCGTGCGACGTGTGCACCCTGGCGATCCAGAGCGTGCGCGACGTGCTGGCCTGCGTCGGGTGCATCCCCGCCATCGACACCACCAACATCGTCGCCGGCGGGCTGCCGATCCGCCTGGCGCTCGACGGCTGCTCGGGCCTCGAAGCTCTCTCCCGCGACGGATCGGGCCGCGTGCTGCGCCGCGCTCTACCCGGCGAGTGCTGGCCCGCCCCGGTCGCGTCGTACGACCCCAACCAGATCACCGGCCCCGGCAAGGGCGACCTGCGGTGGATCTCGCCGCGACGCAAGGTGAACTTCGCGATCACCTTCCAGAACGAGCCCGCGGCCACCTCGCCCGCGTCGAAGGTCGAGGTCACGACCCCGATGCCCTCCGGGCTCCAGACCGGCGGCTACCGCGGCGAGAGCGTCATCATCGGCAGCATCGAGCAGCCCGTCCTGGGCAACGCCTTCGCGGGCCTGACCACCCTGCCGAACCTGCCCACCGAGAGCGGCGATCCCGTGTCGTCGAAGGTCAGCACCACCGTGCGGCCCTCGTCCGGCGGGGGCTTCGAGTCGTACTGGCAACTCATCACCATCGACCCGTCGATCTCCGAGCCGCCGAGCAACCCGTTCAGCGGCTTCCTCCCGCGCGAGAGCCCCACGCTCTCGGGCACGGGCACCGTGCGGTTCTCCGTCAGCCCCGCGCCGCTCCCCACGGGCACCCGCTTCGAGACCTTCGCCAACATCGTCTTCGACGACAACCCGCCCATCCGCACCAACACGGTGTTCAACACCATCGACTCCGACGACCCCGTCAGTTCGATCGACCCCGGCGGCGCCCCGCCGCGGGCCCTCGACGGACGCCAGGCCTTCATGACCTTCTCGGCCAGCGACGTCGGCAGCGGCCTCGAGGGAGTCCGGGTGCTCGTCTCCACCGACGGCGGCCCGTACCGCATCTTCCAGCCGCTGACCGGCGGCTCGTCCGCAGTGTTCGACGAGATCCAGCCCGGCCACGTCTACGGCTTCGCCACACAGGCCGTTGATATCGCGTCGAACGTCGAACCGCTCCCGCTCACGCCCGACGCCGTGACCGTCGTCCCCACCATCAAACTCGACCCCGCCAGCGATACCGGCCAGCCCGGCGACCTGGTGACCGGCGTCACCACCCCCACGTTCAACATCGTCTCGATCCCCAGCGAGAATCTCCCCGTCGAGATCCGCTCGGGCGGCTCGGTGGTGGTCAGCGGCCTGGTCTCGACCGATGCACGCGGCCGCGGCGCCTTCACCGTTCCCGCCCAGCAGGCGCTGGTCGATGGCCCCTACACCATCCGCCTCCTGAGCGATGCCGTCGTCACTTCGGTCGACTTCACGATCGCCTCCTTCGCACCGCAGATCCAGCGCTGGACCTCTATCCGCCCGCACGGCGTGCTCGGCGAGATCGCGCTGCCCCTGCCCGCCGGCCTCGCCGCCATCGAGCCGCGCCGGGGCGGCCTGGCCGCCATCGACATCGCCCTCACCAGCGCGATCGACCCCGCCACCGTCTCGCCAGCGTCGCTGCGTATGGTGGCCGTCGACCCGGCGGGCGTGCCGATCGACCTCTCGTCGAATCTCGTCGGCGTGTCGGTGTCGCCCGACCAGCGCCGCATCCGCGCGGTGTTCACCCCGTCCCTCTCGAAGGTCGGCGTGTACTGCATCCAGCTGGCCGACGTGCGCTCGCCCTCGGGCACCGCCGTCGTGCCCGGCCCGGGGATCTCCGTCGGCGTTCTGCCCGCCGACGTCACCGGTGACGCCCGCACGAACGCCAACGACTTCGCCGTCGTCCGCGCTGTCGCCGCCCAGCTCGACGGCGCCCCCATCGACCCGTCCAGCCTCACGCAAGTCCGGGCCGATGTCGACGCCAACGGCGTCGTCGACGCCGCCGACGTGGCCCTCGTCCGGGCGTCCCGCGGCGCCGACCTCCGCGGCGTGGGGCGCCCGTGCGGCACGATCGTTCTGTCTCCCGCCGGCGAGAGCCCCTTCGAAGCGCCCATCCCCGCGGCCCCGGCGCAGGGGGGCGTGGCGGTGGCGTCGGGCCCCGCGTCGCCCCTCGGCGGCGCACTCGGCGGCCGGGCCGCCTTCGGTTCGGCCTCAAGGCCCCTTCCGCCCGGTCCCGCGGCGCCATCCGCTCGCGCCACCGAGCCGCTCGGCCCGGCCCTGGCCCGGGTCTTCGACACCTTCGACCATCCCCCCGTTCGACTCCGCGGCCTGCTCGCCGTGCTCGACCGCACCGCCCGCCGCGACGCCGCCGCGGTCGCCACCATCGCGGCTGTCGACGCCGCCCGTGTCACCGCGGCGCCCGCCGCCGGCTGGTGGATCGTCGACATCGGCGAAGGCGGAGACGAGCGGCGCGCCCGCTCGGCCCTCGAGAATCAGGGCCTGTACACCTCGCCGCTGCTCGCGGCGGGCCCCGATGTTCAGGTGTTCATCGTGCCAAGGGTCATCGCCAGGCCCGCGACCTCTGCGCCCGCTCCCACCACCGTGGCCAGGGCGGCGTCCCTTCGCGGGCTGCGCGATGTCCGGCTGGTCGGCGGCATGATCCTGGCCGAGGCCGGTGTGCTCCGCGCCGAGGATCTCGCCTCCGCCATCGACGACCTGCTCGACGCCGGGGGCATCACCAGCGTCGAGCCCGACCTCGGCCTGATCGCTCCCGCGCCGATACTCGACCGCGCTCCGGCCTCGGAGCCGATCGAGGGAATCACCCCCATCGTCATCACCTGCCTGGGGCTCGAAGCCCAGGCACCCTCGGCGGCGCTCGTCGCCGTGGCCGGCGACCTCGCCGAACTCGGCGTCATCCGCTGCTCGTTCCAGGCCCGCGGGGCACTCGCTGTCGCCCGCTTCGCCGCCGCCGACCGGACACTCGTCTTCGCGTCCGACCGCCTGGCCGAGCTCGCCCGCCTTGCCGACACCGAGCCCGGCGTGCTCCTCGACACCACCTCGGGCGACGCCCCGACCTCACCGGCCGCGCGGGCCGCTCTCCGCCGGCTGCTGAGCGCCGGCTGGCTGGTCACGCTGGGCGGCGAACGGTCGTCGGCGGTGCTGGGCCCATCGGCCGACCGGCCGGTGCGGACCGCCACCCCCGCGGCCACCGCCGCCGCCGCCGCCGCGGTGGCCCGGGCCCTGCGGCCCCAGGCTTCGGCCGACGAAGTGGTCCTTCTGCTGGCACGCTCCCCGCTCACCGGCGCGCCGCCGGCGATCGATCCCGCCCGAGTCGCCCGCGCGGCCCGGCCGCAGGCCGACCTCGACGGCGACGGCCGCGTCAGCACGTCCGACCTGGTCGTGCTCCAGCGCCTGGTCGAGTCCGGAGACCTCCGCCGCGCCGATCTGAACGGCGACGGCCGCGTCGACGAGGAAGACTTCGTCGTGGTACTGAGCGCGATGCGGTAAGGCCGCGGCCTACGGCCGAGCGGGACCGGATGCCGGCGACTCGGGCGCGGCCGGTGCGGGTTCCGGTATGCCCGCCTGCTTGCGCGCCTCGCGCAGGGCTGTCTCCCAGTCCGCCAGCTGCTCGGCCGTAGTTGCAGAGGCCGTCGCCGGATTGCGACCGATCGCCACCAGTTCTTCGAGCAGCGGAACGGCCTCGCCCGGCTGAGAGAGATCTGTCAGAAGAAGATTCGCGAGACCTTCGAGGGTGCTCATCAGCACCGGCGCAGCATCAGCGCCGGCATTCCGCAGCGACGAGAGCACCGCGCGGTACTCACCTGCTGCCTGAACACCCTTTCCCTGCAACTCCATCGCATAGGCGATCTGGGACCGCGTCGACAGAACAGCGATGTGCTCCGAATGCAGCGACGCAAGATCGAGAGCAAGCAACGCCCGGCAGAGTCGCTCCGCCTCGGCCGCAAGACGCTCCCGTTCGGACGAGCCCTTCGCCGCATCACCCGCAAGCTCCAGGTCCAGCCCCGCAAGATAGCTCGCGAAGTTACGGCTCTCCGGTTCATCCGCCTTCGGTCCTCGCTCGATGAGACGGGGGAACGAGTACAGCACGTCTTTGGCGCTGTTGAACTGGCCGGCCTGCATGTACGTGCCGGCCAGCGTCAGCGCCGCCGGAACCGCTCGAGGGCTCTCGGAGCCATGCGCGGCACGGATCGCCTCCAGGGCCGGGCGAAGCAGGCCGATGCCGTCATCGAGTCGGCCCTGCCGGGCCACCGCTTCTCCGAGCGAGGCCATGGTATCGGCCGTGTCTTCGTGACGATCGCCAAGCAGCCGCTTCCGGCCCGCGAGCGCGCGTGACAGGACCTCCTCGGCCTCCGCATACCGCCCGTCCAGCAGCAGCAACCGTCCGAGTACCTGCTGGGTCGCGAACAACTCGCGTGCTTCAAGAGACGCAGAAGCCGACCCCATGTCGATAGCTCTCCTGAGCCATCGCTCGGCCTCGACGAAATCGCCGAGCGCAAAACCGCTCTCGCCCAGCGACGCCCACAGGCGCGACGCGACGCGGGGCTGATCCGCAAAAGCCGACCCGACGCGGCCCGCGGCAGCACGCACGACGTGGTCGCTCAGCAGCTTCTTGGCAAGATCGTTGCGGTTCAGGCTCGCCATGACCCGGCCAAGCGTCGCCCGCTCGCCCTCGGCCAAACCGGCCTTCGACGCCCGCTCCTCGATCTCGCTCACGATGTCGCCGCCCAGTTTCGCCGTGTCCACGTCGCGGATCATCTCCGACTGGAACCTCGCCACCCGGTCGCGTTCATCGGCCCGCGTCTCGGCGTCCTTCCTCGCCCGCACCGCCGCGTCGAGGGCGAAGAGCGTCGCCGTCAGCCCCGCCACCAGCGCCACGAAGGTCGCCGCCACGCCGCCCACCAGCACCTTGTTCCGCCGCGTGAACTTGCGGATCAGGTACGCCGTCGACGCCGGCCGCGCCGCGATCGGCTCGCTCTTCAGAAACCGCCGGATATCGTCGCCGAGCGCCGCGGCCGACTGGTACCGCCGCTCCTTGTCCTTCTCCAGCGCCTTGCCGACGATCGTCTCGAGATCGCCCCGGAACCGCTGGCCCGCCGTGCTCAGCCGCGTGGCGTCCTCCTGCTGGATCACCCGCACCATCTCGCCCAGCGGCTTGTCGTCGATGGCGTACGGCAACTTTCCCGTCAGAAGCTCGTAGAGCACCACCCCCAGCGAGTACACGTCGCTCCGCGTGTCGAGCGCCGCCGGGTCGCCCGACGTCTGTTCCGGCGACATATACGGCACCGTCCCCACCAGCTGGCCCACCTCCGTCAGCATCGTCGCGGTCTGCAGGTCGGCATCGGTGGCCCGGGCCACGCCGAAGTCCAGCACCTTGGCCCGTGGCGGCCCGCCGCCCGGCGGATCAAAGACCAGGATGTTCCCCGGCTTGAGGTCGCGATGGATCAGCGACTTCGTGTGCGCATAGTGCACCGCGTCGCACACCTCCGCGAACAGCCGCAGCCTCGCCTCGGTGCTCGGGTTCCGCCTCGCCACGTACCGCAAGAGCGTCTCGCCCTCGATCAGCTCCATCGCGAAGTACGGCGTCGCCCCGTGGATGCCCGCGTCGTAGATCCGCGCGATCCCCGGGTGCTCGAGCCTGCCGAGGAACTCCACCTCCCGCAGGAACCGGCTCCGGAACGACTCCGAACCCGAAAGATCGAACATCAGTTTCAGCGCCACGTCCCGCTGAGGCCTGATCTGCCTCGCCCGCACCACCATCCCCATACCGCCGCGCCCGATCAGCCCGACCACCTCGTAATTCCCGAACCGTCCCGACACCTTCCCGCCGTCGACGCTCAGCCCCCCAAAGGCCGTCTTATGGACATTCTCCGCCGTCGCCGCGGTCTCGCGGCCATCGTCAGAGCCCATGGTCCCGCGGGTGGTCGCCCCATCCCACGCCGCCCCCTCAGCCCCCTTCATCAACCGCTCCACTTCCAGCGCCAGTTCCGGATCCGCCGCGCAGCGCGAACGCAGCCACGCCGGGCGCTCCGCGGCGTGAATCTCCCGGGCCCGGGCCACCAGTTCACGCGCCGCATGTGCTCGTTCGGCAGGATTCACCGGCACACTCCTTATTCAAAATGCCAATCCAGGCGCGGCCGCGCAACTCGCCGGAAGCCGGCTCCGACAGGCGTCATCACCAACACCCCGCAACCAGCCAAGGTGATGACGAAACCGTCTTGAATCATCCCGGCTCCTCACGCTCTGAAGTTATCAGATTCCTTCGGCAGCACCCCGTCAACGCCCGCCGCGCACCGAACCCCCGCCCCGCTCCCGCTCCCACCCCGCCCGCACCTCATCGTCCTACGGGCACACCACCCCATAGCTCCCCAGAAGGATCGTCAGATCGTTCGCCCCCACGCACGGCTGGCTGTCAAAGCTGGCGTTGGGGTTGTAGCCCGCCTGCCCGGGGCAGCGGCCGAAGGCGCCCAGCAGCAGGGTCAGGTCGTTGGCCCCGACGCTCCCGTTGCGGTCCACGTCGCCGGGGCAGCCCGCCACCGGGTTGCTCAGCAGCGTCGAGAGGCCCTTCTCACCCGCCCGCGTGCCGTCGCCGCGGCCGGTCACCGAGGCCGTCTGGTTCACGGTCACCAGGTCGGTCAGGTTCGGCGCCCGCAGGTTGCCCGAGCGCACCAGCAGCGGCGTCGCCGGCGGCGCCTGGTCGCCCAGCGCTGTGAACGCCAGCTGCCCGTTCAGCAGGTCGTTCCGCAGCACACGCACCACCCGCGGCAGCGTCGTCGACGGGCTCGACGCCCCCGTCACGATCGCAAGGTCGATCTTCCCGTCGCCGTTGAAGTCCCCCGACGTCATCGAGCTCGGCGCCGACCCGCCGGCGCTCACCGCGTCAATCGGCAGGTCCACCGACGGGTTGAACGAGAACTGCCCCGCGGCCGTCCCCGTGTTCAGCACGATCGACACGCTGTTGCCCGCCGTGTTCACCGTCGCGATCGACAGCCGCCCCGACGGGTTGTTCGTGAAGTTCGCCAGCACCAGCTCGCTCGGCCCGGCGCCCACGCCCACGAACGTCTGCGAGAAGTTCGAGGGTGTCCGCGCGTTGCCCAGGTTCCCCAGCACCGTCACCCGGTCGCTGCCGCGGTTGCCCACCGCCAGCGACACGCGCCCGCTGGCATCGATATCCCCCGGCTGGATCGACGTCGGCACATCCTGCGACGGCACCGGGATGATGATCGGCACCGGCAGATTCCAGATCCCCGCCGCCGAGCCCTGGTTGAACAGGATCGTCACCGACCCCGAGCCCGTGTACCCGGCGCTGTTCCCCGGCCGCGAGTTCGCCAGCGCGATGTCCCGCCGCCCGTCGCCGTCAAAGTCCCCCACGCACACGCCCAGCGGCTCGCCGCCCACCGCCTGCACCACCGTCTGCGCCGCCGCGAACGGGCCCGCCGGCCCGTTCAGCAGCACCGTTGCCGTGCCGCTCTGGCCCGACCCCGGCGTGCCGCGGTTGGTCACCACAATGTCGTTCCGCGACGCCGGCGTCGCCGGGTTGAGCTTCCCGATCGCAATCCCCGACGGGTTCACACCCACCCCCGCGAAGATCTGGCTCGGCCCCGAGAACCCAATCCAGTTCCCCGCGCCGTCGTTGCCCAGGTTATAGAAAATCACCACCGACCCCGGCGCGGTCGCCGGGTTCACCGGGTCCGGCAGCGTCACCGCCAGGTCCGGCAGACCGTCGCCGTTGAGATCGCCCACCGCCGCGGCCGTCGGGTTCCCCGAAGCCCCGGCGTTGCTCAACGCGTTGAACCCCACCCCCCTCCCCACCGTCTACCACCCCCCCCACACCCAGAACTCCCCACCTCACCCGCCCGCACCCCCCCCCCCCCCAGC
>JACVCL010000230.1 GCA_016742075.1 Phycisphaerales bacterium | reverse complement strand
CTCCCCCCGCCGGGCCCGCGGGGACCCCGAGCCTTTCAAGTCCCTCGGCCGCACCGACCCCTAATCCCCCGGCCCCCGACCCCCGCCCCCCGCCCCGGACTCAACTCCGCTCTTCCCCCCAGGGGTTCCCCCGGCCTGTTTGCACCGGCCCGCCCGCGCCGTACAGTCACGCGCAGGGCCACACCATGAGCCAGTCGACCGACGGTCCTCCGCGCGTGCTCATCCTCGGCGGGGGCTTCGCCGGCCTGTACTGCGCCCGCCGCCTCGCCGGCGCCAACGCCCGCGTCACGCTCCTAGACCGCACCAACCACCACCTCTTCCAGCCCCTGCTCTATCAGGTGGCCACAGCCTCGCTCTCCCCCGCCGACATCGCCTCGCCCATCCGCTGGGTGCTCCGACGCCAGGCCAACTGCCGCGTGCTTCTGGGCGAGGCCGCGGCGATCGACCCCGACGCCCGCCTGGTCACCCTCGCCGACGGCTCGGCCCTCGGCTACGACTACCTCGTCGTCGCCCTCGGCGTCAGCCACGCCTACTTCGGCCACGACGAGTGGGCGCCCCTCGCCCCCGGCCTGAAAGACCTCCGCGACGCCCTCGACATCCGCAACCGCTTCCTCTCCGCCTTCGAGCGCGCCGAGCGCGAGACCGACCCCGCCGCCCAGCGCGCCCTGCTCACGTTCGTCATCGTCGGCGGCGGGCCCACCGGCGTCGAGCTCGCCGGCGCCATCGCCGAGATCGCCCGCAAGGCCATGCCCCGCGACTTCCGCGCCGTCGACACCCGCGCCGCCCGCATCGTCCTCGTCGAGGGCTCCCCGCGACTGCTCTCCGCTTACTCCCCGCGCGCCTCCGTCCGCGCCTACCACGACCTCGAACGACTCGGCGTCGAGGTCCGCCTCGACACCCACGTCGTCGGCGTCGACTCGCACGGCGTCACCCTCGACAACCCCGCCGGCAAGCGCATCGACGCCGCCACCGTCCTCTGGGCCGCCGGCGTCCGCGCCTCGCCGCTCGGCGCCCGCCTCGGCGCCCCAACCGACCGCCAGGGCCGCGTCATCGTCGAGCCCGACCTCACCATCCCCGGCCGGCCCGAGGTCTTCGTCGCCGGCGACCTCGCCCGCGTCACCGACCCCGCCACCGGCCGCGAAATCCCCGGCGTCGCCCCCGCCGCCATGCAGATGGGCCGCCACGCCGGCGCCCTCATCGCCCGCGAACTTCTGCGCGCCCCCAGCCCACCCCCCAGCCCAGCCTTACCGCCCGCCCGCCCGTCCTTCGTCTACCGCGACAAGGGCACCCTCGCCACCATCGGCCGCGCCCGCGCGGTCGGCTCGGTCTGGGGCCTCGCCGTCGCCGGCTACCCCGCGTGGATGCTCTGGCTGCTGGTCCACATCCTCTACCTCGCCGGCTTCCGCAACCGGATCGTCGTGCTCATCAACTGGGCCTGGGCCTACATCACCTACCAGCGCGGCGCACGGCTGATCACCAAGGAATGACGAACGACGATCCCCGCCCATCCCCCGCAACCGAATTCCCCAACATTCGGTATTCCTGAGTCGTCCCGTTCCGCAACTGGCCTCCCGGCCTCTCGAGGCCCGCCGCGCACCCCGGGCCACCCCGGACCGTCGCGTCGAACCGGGCCCAAAAGGAGCACCACATGTCTCCCCGACTCACCGCGCTCGCCTTCGTCTCGCTCATCGCGGCCTCGCTGGTCGCCCTCGCCGTCTCGGCCGATCCTCCGCCGGAAGTCGCCGACGGACCGCCCCCTCCGGTCCAGTTCGTCGGCCACGACAGCCGCATCCAGGCCCCGCGCTACGTGCTCGTGAAAGACGACGAGGCGTGGGCCCGGCTCTGGAGCGAGCACACCGGCGTCGAGGCATCGTTCGTGCCCCCTCACCGGCACCACGCACCGAAAATCGACTTTCGGCGGTTCGTGGTCGTCGGCTACTTCGCCGGCGCCAGCACCAACACCGACGGCGAGCAGGCCGTCAGCGTCTCGGCCGAGCGAGGAACCACGCTCGTGCGGTACCAGCCCAGCACCTTCCAGTCCGCATCCGACGGCCCCGAGCGCGACCCCGGCGTCAGGACCACACCCTTCGGACTTTGGGTCATCGAACGATCCCCGCAAGCCATCGTCATCCTCGAGGGCCGCCGCGGCATCAAATCCGCACCGGTGAAGTGGACCGAGGTCCACCGCTTCGACGCCGAGTAATCCCCCGCCCACCCCCCACCCCCCACCCCGCGCCCACCG
>JACVCL010000036.1 GCA_016742075.1 Phycisphaerales bacterium | reverse complement strand
GAAGAACCTGCTGGCCCCGTGAGCCGACTGGGCACCAGAGAGACCCGGCGAGGTCCGTCATGCCCGCGATCCCCACGCGGACCGTGATCAGATCGCCGCTCGCTTGGATTGTTCAACAGCCTGCTAGCCCCTCTCGATCAACCCCCGCTGGCCGGGCCGTTTTCCTGCGGCCCGACGGGCGGACTGGCCGGTCGCGAACCCGTCTGGCGGTACACCAGCCGCGTCCGGGCGTACTCCTCGGGAGATACTCTCAGGTCAGGCTCCACCCCCTTGGTGTGCTGGCTGTGCAGGTGCCTCAGGAACGGCACGCACCACTGGCAACCGGTGCCAGCGCCGAGACAATCGGAGATCATCGAGGCGACCGGCGGGTTCTCGCGGGCGAGGTACGACCGGATCTTCCGGAGCGACACGTGGAAGCACAGACACACTTCGTCGTCGGGCTGCACGGCCAACGGTAGCCTTCCCCGGGGTTGGGGCCTTTACGCTTGGCTGCCGGATTGGCAGGCGGAGGCCCTTCTCGGCACGCCGGTGGCCCTCCAGCGCTGCCCGCTGGGGCGGTTTCCGCCCTCTCGGGCGTGGTACGGCGGTTGCAACGGGTCCCCTGTTCCGCGGCGGGCGATGCCCGAGGCGGTCGCCCGTGAACCGAACTTTCTCCGACCCTTCAGGGTGAACCCATGTCCAAGATCATCGGCATCGACCTCGGCACCACGAACTCCGTCGTCGCCATCATGGAGGGCGGGCAGCCCAAGGTGCTGATCAACAGCCAGGGCAACCGGCTCACCCCGTCGGTGGTCGCGCTCACCGACAAGGGCGAGCGGCTGGTGGGCCAGCCGGCGCGTCACCAGCAGGTGACCAATCCCAAGAACACGATCTACTCGATCAAGCGGTTCATGGGCCGGCGGCACGCCGAGGTGGAGGCCGAGGAGAAGCTCGTGCCCTACGAGGTCACCGGCGCCGCCGGCGATCTGGTGAAGGTCCGGGCCCGGGGCAAGGAGTACACGCCGCCCGAGGTGTCGGCGATGGTGCTGCAGGACCTCAAGAAGACCGCCGAGGCGTACCTCAACGAGCCCGTGACGCGGGCGGTGATCACCGTGCCGGCGTACTTCAACGACGCCCAGCGCCAGGCCACCAAGGACGCCGGCGAGATCGCCGGGCTGAAGGTTGAGCGCATCATCAACGAGCCCACCGCCGCGGCGCTCGCGTACGGCCTCGACAAGAAGAAGAACGAGAAGATCGCCGTCTTCGACCTTGGCGGCGGCACCTTCGACATCTCGATCCTCGACGTCGGCGACGGCGTGTTCGAGGTGCTCTCGACCAACGGCGACACCCACCTGGGCGGCGACGACTGGGACCAGAAGCTCATCGACTTCCTGGCCGACGAGTTCCGCAAGAAAGAGGGGATCGACGTCCGCAAAGACCCGATGGCGCTGCAGCGCCTGAAGGAGGCCGCCGAGAAGGCCAAGTGCGAGCTCTCGACCCTCCAGGAGACCACCGTCAACCTGCCGTTCATCACGGCCGACGCCAGCGGCCCCAAGCACCTGCAGGTGACCATCACGCGGGCGAAGTTCGAGAGCCTCTGCGCCGACCTCTTCGAGCGCATCAAGCAGCCCTGCCTGCAAGCCCTGAGGGACGCCAAGCTGACCCCCGACAAGATCGACGAGGTCGTGCTCGTGGGCGGTTCCACCCGCATGCCCAGGGCCCAGCAGATCGCCAAGGAAGTGTTCGGCAAGGAGCCCAACAAGACCGTGAACCCCGACGAGGTGGTGGCGGTGGGCGCCGCGATCCAGGGCGGCGTGCTCGCCGGCGACGTGAAAGACATCCTGCTGCTCGACGTGACCCCGCTCAGCCTCGGGGTCGAGACCCTCGGTGGCGTGATGACCGTGCTCATCCCCCGCAACACCACCATCCCGACGAGCAAGAAAGAGACCTTCTCCACCGCCAGCGACAACCAGCCCAGCGTGCAGATCCACGTGCTGCAGGGCGAGCGCGAGTTCGCCGCCGACAACCGCACCCTCGGCCGGTTCGACCTCTCGGGGATCCCGCCGGCCCCGCGCGGCATGCCGCAGATCGAGGTCGAGTTCGCCATCGACGCCAACGGCATCCTCAACGTCAAGGCCACCGACAAGGCCTCGGGCAAGAGCCAGAAGATCGAGATCAAGGGCTCCAGCGGCCTGAGCAAGGACGAGATCGACCGCATGAAGCGCGAGGCCGACGCCCACGCCGGCGAAGACAAGGCCCGGCGAGAACTCGTCGACCTCCGCAACCGTGCCGAGCAGGTCGTCTACCAGACCCGCAAGGCCCTGGAGGAGCACGGCGGCAAGGTGAGCGCCGAGGTCCGCGGCCACATCGAGTCGGCCCTGGGCAACCTCGAGGGCAAGATGAAGGGCGACGACAAGGCCGCCATCGAGCGGGCCCTCTCGGAGCTCGAAAAGTCCTCGATGGAGCTGGGCAAGGCCGTGTACGAGGCCGAGGCCGCCAGGGCCGCCGCCGGCGGCGCGGCCCCCGGCAGCGCCGCCAGCACCGCCGAGAAGAAGCCCGACGACGTGGTCGACGCCGAGTTCAAGGTCAAGGAGTAATCCCGCGCCGGGCCAGGTTCCGCAGGTGCCAGGCCCACAGCAGCTCGGCCGCCGCGCAGCCCAGCAGGGCCGCGGCCACGCAGTCGCTGAAGAAGTGCGCCCGGTCCTGCAGGCGCGTCAGCGCGCAGCCAGCGGCCAGCAGGAACAGCGGCACCGCGCACCTCGGGTGCAGACGCGAGAGCATGGCCACGGCGGCGAAGGCCACCGCGGCGTGACTGCTCGGCATCCCCAGTCCGCCCGTGCTCCAGGGGCTCTCGCCCCATGCGCGGAACAGGTACCGCCCGGTGGCGTCGAAGCCCTCGGGCGGACGCAGCCGCCGCACGACCAGCTTGGCCAGCTCGGCACCGCCACCGCCCGCCACCGCCGCCAGCGAAAGCAACGTCGCGCGCGTGAAGGGGCCCGTGAGCGGCCACGGCAGCCTCGGGCGCAGGTCCACCGCGATCAGGCACACCGCCACCAGCAGCCACGCCGGCACATAACCGGCGATGCGGAGCAGACGCTGCCAGTCTTCCTCCACCGCGGGCTGGTACACCAGGTGCGCGTAGCACCAGCGGTCGAGCCCGTGCGACAGGCCGATGAGCACGGCGGAGACGATCGCGAAGACGATCACCCTCGGCAGGAGCGGGCGGCGCCGGGTGCGGGCGGGCATCACGGCGCACCCCCGGCGGACGGCGGGCGAGGGCCGCGATAGTTGAGGCCCAGACAGATCTTCCGCTCGGCGTCGAGCTCCATCACGTCATCGAAGATAAACCGCGAGCGCCAGCCTTCAACCCCGGTGCCCAGGAGCACCGCAGGACGGCCGACCAGGCCCGGGGCGTCGAGCCGGGTGTCCGCGAAGAAGTCGTAGCTGCTGCGGCGCTGCCCCATGCGGCTGGCCCCCGACACCGCGGGCGGCCTCCCCGGGACGTAGTACGCCATCAGGGCCGTGCGGAAGTAGGCGTTGGTCATCACGAAGGGCTCGGCGCCCGTGGCCCGGCGGGCCTCCTCCAGATGCCGGCCGATGACCGCCCCCATCTCGCGCTGGCCCATGAGCCGATGGATCGGCACAAGCCCGCCCACCCACGGCAGCCGGTGCGCCGCCGGCAGGCATGCGAACAGCAGACCGGCCGCCAGCCCGTACACGATCCCCCAGTGCCAGCAGACCTGCGCGAGCGTCTCCGGCCTGCCTCGGAACATCCCCCGCCTCGGCCGCGGCGGAGGGAGCGCCAGCCAGCCGGCCACCAGCGCGCGGTAGCGGACCAGTTCACCATCCATCACCACCCCGAGCCAGGCCGTAAGCCCGACAAACCCGGACATCGGCCAGTTCGCCTCGCCGGAATGCACAAGCGTGAAGCCGACATAGAACAATAGGATCGGTGCCGACGCCCACACGCAAAGGGCGGCCCCCTCCCGCCCGACCCATCCCGCCGAGGCTCGCGCACGCCGCCGGATGCCACGCCGCGCCGCCCAGAACAGCGGCACGATGAGCGGCCCGACCAGGCCCACCTGAGCGCCGACGAACTCGATTGTCCACAGCGGGTTGTACGACCACCGCGCCCCCTCACCTTCCACCGGCACATCGCCCCCCTTGACCCCCGCGTGGCCCAGCAGATGCGCCACCGTCGGCCAGCCCTCGCGGGCGTTCCAGACGATGACCGGTGCGGCGCACACGCCGAACACCGCCGCGCACAGCGCCAGCCTGCCCAGCCGCCCCGGGGCCGCCTGGAGCGAGCGCCGGACGAGCACGGCAAAGATCACGAGGCCGGGGATGAGCAGCAGGATCGTGTACTTGATCAGGAACCCCACCCCCAGCGCCAGCCCAAGCCCCGCCGCCGCGGCCCACGCCGGCCGGCCCCCGCGGCGTCGCTCGTACCACGACCACGCCGCCAGGCACGCCGCCGCCCAGCACAGCACGTAGGGCCCGTCGATGGTCATGAGCATCGACGTGGCGATGAACACCGGCATCATCGAGAACGCCGCCGCCGCGAAGAAGCCCGCCCGCCGGTTGCCGCCGGCGATGCGCGTCGCCAGGCCACCCAGCACGAGCGCGGTAGCGGCGTGGGCCAACACCGCCGGCGTGCGCACGGCCGCCTCGCTGTCGCCCAGCACCAGCCTCGCCGCGCCGATGAGCCACGCTATGCCAGGGCCCTTGCTGTAATAACTCAGATCCGGCCGGCGCGACCAGTCCCAGTACTGGGCCTCATCGCCCACGAGTTCGTACGGCGAGAGCAGCCACAGGTAGGCGAGCTTGATCACGGCCAGACCGAGCACCAGCGCGACCGTCCATCCCCAAGCGCGGCGCTGCCCGAGCGCGGCGGCCGTGCCCGGGCCGTCGGCCACCGCGCCGGACCGGGGCCGGATGTCGGGAGCGGTGCGGCTCATCGGCGCCTCAGCAACAGGTATTGGCCGGCGCACCAGGCCAGCAGGAACGCGCACCCCGCGTATAGCAGGACGAGCGCCCCCGCCCCGTACCGGTGCGTGAGCCCCTGGCCGGTGCTCACGGCGATGAACGCCGCCAGCGCGGGCAGGAACGCCGAGAGATAGACCGGCAGGGGCATCGCCTCCCTCAGCCGCATGGCCGCCAGCGCCCCGGCCAGCACCATGAGCACCGCGGTGAGGGCGTACGCCACGCGTTCGTGCGCCTTGGACACGATCTCGCGCCGGAGGTCGTCGACGTCGTCGCGCAGCGACGCCGCCGCCGCCGAAACCGTCGCCGCGTCGGACGCGAGCCCGGCATCCACGAGCACGCCCAGCGGCTCGCGCAGCAGGCGGGCCTCGCCCTCGCCGGCGGTGCGCAGACCCTCCAGCCGGCGCTGCCTCCGCTCGCCCTCCACGCCCCGCGCACCCTCGCCCGGGGCCAGGCCCGCGTCGGCCTGCGTGGCGGCCACGTTCTCGAGCTCGATCGACAGCGCCGCCGGGCGCTCGGCCGCGGCGCGCGGGTCGGCCTCGCCCAGCCTGACCAGCCCCGACTGCGCCTGCTGGATCTCCCTCCGCCCGTCGGCCCGCTGGCGGTCGATCGTGATGAAGCCGCCGGGCTCGCGCGGCAGCAGACGCCACGCAGCGGCGGGACCGGCCGCGCCCGCCGCATCCTCGGCGGTCAGCGAGCCGGCTGAAAGCACCACCCGCTCACCACCCTCGCCCACCAGCGTTACCCGCTGGCTCGACGCCAGCCCGTCGCGCATCTCGCTGAGCATCGCGCGCCCCGCCAGCAGCCCCGCCAGCGCACGCCGCCGCCGCTCGACCGACGCCATCCGGGTCGGGTCCTCGTGCACGGCCCAGAGCTCGCGCCACGGCAGATACTTCGGGTTGTCCCGCACCCGACCCGGAATCCGGATGCGGTGGGTGTAGAAGTTCTCCTGCAGGAGCTGCCCGTCCGGGCCGCGGCCCCTGGCCCCGGTGAAGTGCAGCTGAACCAGCGTGCTGCCTCCGCCGCCGGCGGAGGCCGCCGCGGACCCGCCCGGCGTGCCGCGCTCGTCGAACATCAGGATGTCCACCCGCTCGGCGCTGATCTCGGCGGTGATCCGCCCCGAGTCGTCGGTCCGCACGGCCATCACGCCGAGCAGTGCCAGGTGCTCGAAGGCCCCCGGCACCGTCGGCGGCAGCGGGTACACCTTGTCGGCCCGCAGGTCGAACCCCGCGAAGCGCACGGTCTCGCCCCGGTCGATGGGGCCCAGAATCAGGCGCGGCGCATCGCGCGTCACCAGTGCCTCGGCCCGCCGCAGCAGGTGCGGGATCACCTCGTTCATGAGCACGAACAGCCCCGCCGCCAGCACCAGGCCCACCGCCAGCGCGGGCACCAGCAGCGTGCGCGCCGGCACGCCCGCGGCGTGCGCCGCCGAGGCTTCGCGATCGGCCGCGAACCGGTGGTAGGCCAGCGTCGCCGCGAACCCCGCCGCGAAGGGCGAGGCGTATTGCAGCATTGGCACGATCATCAGCCCCATGAGCTTCAGGGCGTCGAGCAGGGCCACGTCGCCGTCGGCCAGGGGCTTCACGGCCGCGGCGAAGGCCACCAGCGTGACCAGCGCCGCCGCCGATACCACCAGCAGACGCAGCAGGTCGGCGGCAAGGTACGTCCAGAGTGTCCAGGGCAAACGCGGCATCTCGGGCCCGACAGCGTAGCGGGGAACCGCCGCGGCACCGAACGGCATCCGACCCCGGCCCGGTTCTCGGGACCTCCACCCCGATCGATCGGGCGAGATGTGCGCGATAGCGCGGCCGCGCCGGCACGCCGGGGCCCGCCGCACGCGCGATGGTTGGTGCCCGGCGGCGGGCCATTCGATGCTCAAGAGCCGACCGGCCCAGCCGCCGCGCGGCGCGATCTGTCCGAGAACCACCAACCGAACCCGCCCAGCCCCGACGACGGCCCCGCGTGCTCCACCGCTCACCCTCCAACTCCCGGCGAGGCTTCACGCTGCTCGAGGCCCTCATGGCCGCGACGACGCTCGGCGTGATCGTGCTGGCGGTGGCTTCGGCCATCTCGGCGGCGCAGAAGGTCGGCTTCGAGGGCCAGAAACGCACTCTCGCCGCGATCGCCGTCAACGACCTGCTCAGCGAGCTCTCCACCCTGCCCTACAACCAGCTTCCGGCCAAAGACGGCATGCTCCAGCCGCCGGGCGAGATGCGCAGCCTCGACGGCGCCGCCTACCCGCGCGCCTTCTGGGCTGTCGGCCGCTCGGTCACCGTCCGCAGCGAGACCCTCACCGACCCTTCCCTGGGCGTGCCGGTGCGCGGCGTGCGCATCACCGTCGAGGCCCGCGACGACGGCGCCGCCCTCGCCCGGGCCGAGCTGTTCGTGCCGGAGCCCCGCCCATGACGGCCGCCCGACCGACCCGCATCCGCCGCGGCCTGACGCTGCTCGAGCTGCTCATCGCGCTGAGCATCACGGGCCTCACCGGGCTGGCGGTGGCCGGGGTCATCACCGCCGTGGCGCGCGGAGTGGGCTCGATCAGCGACGGGCGCAGCGCCGTGCAGCGTGCCCACGCCGCGCACGCCCGCCTGCGCGCCTACACCGAACCGGCCCTGGCCCTGCTGGCCTGCGACCCCGCCCGCGGCATCGCCCTGTGGCTGCACGACGACCGGCGCAACGGCCGTGTGAATCTCTCCGAGTTGCGGGTCTTCTGGTTCGACCGCGAGGCCCGCACCATCACCGTCGAGCGCGTGCAGTTCCCAGCCGACTGGCCGCCCGCGTGGATCGAGCAGTCCGACGGCGTGCTCGCTCTGATCGACGACCCCTTCGCCGTCATGCTCACGCAGCGCGCCATGGGCCGCACGCGCCGCGACGTGCTGGCCGACGGGATCGCCGAGTGGTCGCTGGCCACCAACGCGCCCGATCCGCGCGATGCCAACCGCCTCCGTCTCACGCTCGGCGTGGTCGCCGGGTGGAACACCCACGATCACCAGCCCGAGGATGCCCTGCTCACCTTCGGCCTGGCCAATTACTTCCGGCCCCGCTGAGCCCCCCGCCCGAGGAACCCGCGCCATGACACCCTTCGACCTCACGCCGACACCGGCCGCACGCCCGACGGGCCAGAGCCCGGCGACGCGGATCGCCTCCGCGGCCGGCGCCGCCCGACGTGCGACGCCCGCCCGCCCGCGGCGACGCGGCGTGGCCATGATGCTCGTCATGGTCACCCTGGCCGTGGCCGTGGTGATGACCGGCGCCGCGCTCACCGCCGGCGACGCCTCGCCCGCCCTCGGCGAGAACGCCGCCAAGACCGTGGCCGCCGAGTGGGCCGCCCAATCGGCCGCGGGGTACGCCGTCCGCGTGCTGGAGGAGAACAGCGACTGGGCCCGATACGGCCCCGGCGGCACCATCGCCAACAACCTCGCGATGGGCGCCGGCGCGGTGAGCGTCGCGGCCACCAACCTCGCCGGCCGCGGCGCCCGGCCGAGCGACCGCGAGCTGCTCATCACCGCCCGCGCCACCGTCGACGGAACCTCGGTCACCGTGCAGCGGCGCGTCAGCGTGATCCCCGCCGGCACGGTGAACGAGGCCATCGACCCGATGCTCGGCGAGTTCGCCGTCTTCGCCCGCCAGAGCCTGCGCCTGCTCGACACCGCCCGCATCGAGGTCTGGCCCGCCAGCCCCGAGGCCGACACCATGGCGCCCGTCCGGCTCGGCACAGGCTTCGCCTCGGCGGGCGACCTCACCCTCTCCACGTCGTCGTCGCTGAAGAGCGCCGCGCTGTATGTGGATCAGACCGCGTCGACGGCCCTCAAAGCGCTGCCGTCCACCACGATGTTCGTCGAGGGCGCGGCCTTGCCGCTCGCGGTGCCCGCCGTCTCGGCCACCCTTCCGCCCGTCTGGACGAGCCTGCCCACGGTCAATCTCCTCACCACGCTGGCCCGCGGCGCCACCGCCAACCCGTCGTGGGGCCCGGGCCGCTACGGCGATGTCATCGTGCGCGACGGCGCGGTCGCGACGCTCAGCGGCTCGACCACGGGCGAGCCGGCACGCTTCAGCGTAAACCGGCTCCGCATCGACACCTCGGCGGTGCTCCGCATCAGCGGCAACGTCGAGCTCGCCGTGAGGAGCGACCTCGAGCTGCGCAACCTGAGCGCCGTCGAGCTGGCCACGCCGGATTCGAAACTCACGGTCTTCGCCGCGGGGAACGTGGAGGTCGACAACTCCGCCCTCGGCCTTGACCGGTCGATCGCCCGTGACGCCTCCCGCACCCCCGCGCCGATCGCCTACCGATCGCCGAACGAAGTGCGGATCTTGACCCTCGACCCTTCTTCCGGCGGCCTGCTCTCGCCCACCGTGCGCGTGAGCAACCGGTCGATCGTGCTCGGCGTGGTGCACGCCCCGGCCGCGAGCATCATCGTCAACAGCGCCTCCGCCGTGCTCGGCCGGGCCACCGCCGCCGCGTTCGAGCTCTCGGGCGGATCGTGCCTGCTCTACGACCCCAAGCTCGACAGCCGCGTGGGCTTCACCAACCTCGACGGCCCCCTCTACCAGCCCGACCCGCTCCGGCCCGACGCGGTCATCCCGGTGAACGGCCTCACTCAGGCCATCGCCTCGTTCTCACCGTCGCTCGGCGCCGGGATGCTGCGCCAGACCATCGTCGCGGGCGTCAATCAGGCCTACGCCGCGACGCCGGAAGAGCTGGCCATCTCGAAAATCGACCCGGCCACCAGCACGATCATCGTGATCCCTAACGACCCCCTCAAGACCGTCCCGCTCAGCCCCATCACCGCCCCGCTCACCGGATCGGGCCTCGACGCGCTGGCACCCACCGGCTCGACCACCTCCCCGACCACCTCCCCGACCACCACCACCACCTCGAGCGTCACCGCACCGCTCAGCACTCTCACCGGCACGCTCACGGGCACCCTCACCAGCACCACCACCACCACCACCATGGCGACGACCGACGACCTGCTCTCGACGCTCTACCCGCCGCTCAGCCCCGGCCAGCAGTCGCTGCCCACGCCCTACCGGATGAAGGCGCTCCGCCGCCTCGACGTGCCGCTGGCCGCGCGTTCGCTGGAGAGCCGCGGATGACGCGCCCGCCCGCCGGCCGGCCGACCCGCCCCGCCGCCCGGCGGGGGTTCACGATGGTGGAGATGACCATCTGCCTCGCCGTGCTCGGCATCGTGCTGCTGGCGATCGTGCCTACGCTCCGGCCCCAGGAGCCCATGAAGCTCGTCTCGGCCGCGAGCATGCTCACCGCCGATCTCGAGTACGCGCAGTCGGCATCGCTGGCGACGCCCTCCGACCCCGTGGTCGTCTGCTTCGAGGCCGACGGCACGGGCTACTGGCTCGCCCGCACTTCGGGCCCCCAGACGCCGATCACCCGACCCGGGTCCGGATCGCCCTTCAGGGTGGTCTTCGGCGAGGGGCTCGCCGGCGCCCTCTCCGGCGTGGGTGCTCTGACCCTCGACCGCCAGCCGCCCGAGGTGCGATTCGACGGCTTCGGCCGCCTGCCCACGCCCGGCGATGCCGTTGTCCGCGTCAGCAACGTCTCGGGCGATCTCTACCTCATCGTCTCGTCGAGCACGGGCTCGGTTTCTCTCTCGACCACCGCGCCGCCCCCCGCACCGACGGCGCCGGGCGGCGGACTCACCCCCGGCGCCCCCGACGACGGCGGCATGATGGGCATCGGCGGGGCCTACAGTCTTCCGTGACCCGAACGGGCGTCGTCAAGTTCCGCGATGTCTCGGGGGCTCTGGTGCCGAATCCCGGCGAACGCAGCTACGGTTGCGTGATCGCCGACTTCCTGGGGATCGACCTTCCCCAGATCGTCGTCGCCACCGTCGGCGGCGCCAACCACATGTACCGCTTCGAGAACGGCCGCTTCGTCGACTGCGCCGGCCCGCGATTCGCCGACACCCACCGCTCGGCCATCGGCGTCGCCGCGGCCGATGTCGACGGCTCCGGACGCCTGGCCCTCTACTTCCTCAATACCGACCGCTTCCTCGGCCCCGAGTCACAGCCCGACGCCCTGTTCCTCCGCGTCGGCCCCAACACCTGGCGCGACATCGCCATGGGCCACCGCACCGACGGCCAGCCCCTCATCGTCCCCCTCAACCGCGCCGCCGGACGATCGGTCTGCTTCGCCGACCTCACCGGCAACGGCTGGCCCGACCTCTACGTCGCCAACTACGGCGCCCCCGGCCTGCTCTACATCAACCGCGGCCGCGACCCCGAAACCGGCGAGTGGCTCGGCTTCGCCAACGTCGCCCCGCCGGGCCGCGGCATCGGCTGCGTCACCGGCGGCAGGGGCGTCGTCGCCGCCGACTTCTTCAACTCCGGCCGCCTCGACCTCTTCTGCACCAATGAGAACGACGCCAACCGCTTCTGGCGCAACGACGGCGTATCCGACTCCGGCGAGCTCACCATGGTCGAGTGCGCCGCCGCCCTGGGCCTGGCCGACCCGCGCCAGCACGGCCGCGGCGTGGCCGTCGGCGACTTCAACCGCGACGGACGGCTCGACATCGTCTACGGCAACTGGGAAGGGCCCCACCGCCTCATGATCCAGCGCGAGGACGGCACTTTCGAAGACCGCACCCCGCCCGAGATGAAAGAGCCCTCCCGCGTACGCACCGTCCTCACCGCCGACTTCGACAACGACGGCCACCTCGACATCTTCTTCAACAACATCGGGCAGCCCAACCGCCTGTTCCTCAACAACGGCGACGGCACCTTCCGGCCCGCAACCCCCGACGAGATCGCTCTCCCCGAGGGCGAGGGCACCGGCGCCAGCGCCGGCGACTTCACCGGCGACGGACGGATCGACCTCTTCATCTCACAGGGCGAGTCCACCGAGCAGCCCAACGCCGCCTTCATGAACGACACCGAGAACGACCACGGCTGGCTCCGCGTCCTCGCCCAGACCCGCGACGGCGCGCCCGCCGTGGGCGCCCGCGTCGAGATCGTCTGCGATGACGGCGGCGACTCGCGCCCCCAGATCCGACACATCGACGGCGGCTCGGGCTACCTCTGCCAGATGGAGCCCGTCGCCCACTTCGGCCTCGGCCGTGCGCCGCGTGTCTCCCGCGTCAAGGTCCGCTGGACCGACGGGCTGGAGCGCGAACTCTCCAACGTGGCCATCAACCAGTCCCTGGTTGTCCGCCCCGCCTGACCCCGCCTCCCCTCTCCCCCACTCCCCCGGGCTTGCCCCAACACGTGGCACACCGGCCCGAGACCGAACGCAACCGCCGGCCCGATGATCCCAACAATCGGCCAGGACCATGGGAGACCGCGCATGAGCGTCCGTATCGCGTTCCGGCCCGCTGTGCTGGGGCTCATCCTTCTGGCTTCGGCAACCCTGCCGCTGCGCGCCCAGCCGGCGGCCGCCGGCGAGCCCACACGAACCGAGCGCTTCCTGCGCTGGGCCGACCGGCTGCTGTCGGCGGGCCAGGACGCCGCGCGATCGGCCGAATCGATCGCCCGGGAGGCCGCCGCTGAACTGAAGAAGGCCGCGGGCGACGCCGACGCCGCCGTCCGCCGCTCGATCGACTCCGCCATCGCCGACGCCCGGCAGAAATACGAGGCCTCGCTCGGCCTCTTCGCCCTGAACGACACCGACGGCTTCGCTGGCGGCATCGTCTGGACCCCCGTCTCCGACGATCGGCCGCTGAACGCCCCGCGCGTGGTGGTCCTCATCCACGGCCTCGCCGAGCCGGGGGACATCTGGGACGACCTGGCGCCCGCCCTCCGCGCCGCCGGGCATCGTGTCGTGCGCTTCAACTACCGCAACTCGCAGCCCGCGACGCGATCGGCCGACGACCTCGCCGCCGCGCTCGCCAACCTCCGCGCCCGCCACGGCGTGCGAACCGTCGACCTTGTGGGCCACTCGCTCGGCGGCCTCATCGCACGCGACCTGCTCACCCGCCCGGCGCACTATGCCGGCCGCGCCGCCGGCCACGGCAGCCTGCCCGACGTCGCCCGCCTTGTCACCATCGGCACGCCGAACCAGGGCGCCCCGCTGGCCGAGCTCGCCGCGCTCGGCCGCGTCCGCCAGCACTTCTCGCGCTGGCTGGCTTCCGACGGCCAGGACCCCGCCATGCTGCTCGGCTTCATCGCCGACGGCGACGGCCAGGCCGGGCGCGACCTCATCCCCGGCTCCCCCTACCTGACCGATCTGAACTCGCGCCCCATGCCCTCCGGCGTCCGAATCACCGTGCTCATCGGCCGCCTGGCCGACGGCGCCGCCGCCGAACTCGCCCCGCTGCTCGACATCCCCTGGATCGCCGACCGCCTGGGCCCCGAGCGCGCCCGGCTGCTCCGCGACCAGCTCGGCCGGGCCTCCGAGGCCGTCGGCGACGGCATCGTGCCCGACTCCTCGGCGCAGCTCCCCGGCGCGGCCGGTGCCGAGAACGTCCGCACCGTCACCGTCGACGCCAACCACCGCACGCTCGTCAACCGCCTGACGCTCGTCGACGCGGCCCGCCGTGCCGCCGGCAGGCCCGCCGACGAACCGCCGGGCATCAGGGTGATCCTCGACGCGCTGGCCGACCGCTAGGGTCCCTTCGGGGCGCCCGCCGGCGCCTGCACCACCACCGTCGCGGTGCGCACCGACACCAGCACCAGCCCGTCGAGAACCGCCGCGCTCGCCGGCCGCTCGGGCAGTTCCAGCGTCCGTGCCCCCTCCAGCATCCGGCCCGTCTCGGCGTCGAACATCTGCACCGCGCTCATCACCGGGCCCGCGACGCCGGGGAACACCGTCGGGTCCTGCACCGTCACGAAGTAACGCTCGGTGAACAGCGGCGGGAGGATGCCCGACTCGGCCCCGCGCCCGTCGGCCGCCACGGTCCGCCCCTCGCCGTCGAAAATCACCACGCCGTGCCCCGTCGCCAGGGCCAGCCGGTCGCCCATCGCCGCGGCCCGCACCCGCCCGAAGCGGGCATCGAGCTTGCCCCGCGCGTTGAGCGGCTGCGGCGCCATCCGGCCGTCGTTCAGGTCGATCTGCAGCAGCGCGTTGCTGTCGCCGGTCCGCACCACCATCCGCCCGCCCAGCGCCCAGGCCCCCACGCTGCCGGCCACCTCCGCCGCCTCGTTGCGCCAGCGCACCTGCTGCCTCACGGGGTCCAGCGCCACCAGCGCCAGGTCGAGCCCCACCACCGCCGCGCCGTCCGGCGCCACCCGCAGCCAGCGCACCTGCTGCCGCTCCTCGTGCCGCATGATCGGGTTGCCCGACCGCGCCTCGATCGCCAGCACCACCGACGGGAACCCGTCGGCCGCGCCGCCGCCGCGCGCACCCGGGAACACGCGCACCGCGTTCTCGTCGGGCTGGTTCCCCCGCACCGCCTCGGCCGCCTGCGGGCCCCGCGCCTCCTCGCCGCCCGCGGCCGGCCGCCCCCCGCCGAGCAGCAGCACCCCGCCCGACAGCACCGCGTCGTTCACCGCCGTGACCGGCGCGCGCAGCTTCCACAGCGGCTTGCCCGAGTCGGCGTCGAACGCCGCGACGCGCCCCGTACGCTCCACCAGCACCAGCGTCCGATCTTCCAGGCAGAACACCACCTCGTCGGCCGGCACATTCGACGCCAGCGGCGTGTTCAGCCTCGCCACCCCGATCGCGCGCGTGCGCTCGAAGTCGCTCTCGCCGCCGAACAGGCTCCGGAACCCCGGCGCCACCCACTGCTCGGTCCCCGAGGCCAGATCGCGCCGCACGATCGCCACGTCGTTGCCCGTGGGAGTCTCGGCCCGACGGGCCAGGTACGCCGCGGCGCCGTCGGCACGCAGAAGCGTCTCGCCCTCCGCCGCCTCCCACTTCTTCACCAGCGTCCGCGAGCCCGGCCGCTCCGCGTCGGCCTCGGCCCGGAACAGCGCCAGCTGCCCGCGCGGCGAACGCAGGAAGATCGTGTCGGTCGGCGCCCCGCCCGGCACGTCGGGGCCGGTCGGCTCGGCCTCGGGCTCGGCGATCGCCCAACCCGCCAGCACCCGGGCCCCCGACAGCTCCGGACCGATCCGCGCCCGACGGTCCGACGCCGCCAACTGACGCCGCAGCTCGGCCTCCAGCGCCGCCACATCCATCGGTCCGCCGCCAACATTCAGCGGCGCCGGGCCCTCGGCCTTCAGCCGCTCCAGCTGCGCCAGCGCCGCCCGCGCACGCCCCGAACGTGCCATCAGCCGAACCATCGCCCCGGCCGCCTCGCCGGCGAGCGGGTCGCCCGCGGGCAGCGTGTCGGCCGACGCCGCCAGCGCACGCTCCAGCGAGAAGATCGCCGCCGCGGTCTGCCCGGCCTTCTCCGCCCGCTCGGCCGCGAGCCGCCACGCCCGCGGCGCCGCCGCCGCGAGCGGGTAACGCCTCGCCAGCGCCTCCAGCTCGCCCGCCTCGGCCCCCGCCAGCGCCGCCAGCTGCCGCTCGGCGTCGGCGTCGAACCGCGCGTACACGCCCCGGCCCATGCTCCGGATCAGCCGGCGCACGCGCCACAGCGCCTCGCTCTCGGCCGGCACCGTCCGCCCGAGCTGCGTGAACTCCGCTCGCGCCAGCGCCGGATCATCGAGCACCGCCTGGTACTTCTCCACCGCCGACGCCGGCTGGTTGGCCACCTCGGCCATGCGCCCCGCCGCCAGCAGCTGCGCCGCACGCTCCCGCGGCGACTGCGCCAGCCTCCCCAGCCGGTCGAGCAGCGCCGAACGCAGATCGTCGCTCAGCCGCGCACGCAGCGCCGCGTCGTCGGCCGGGCCGTGCGCCGGCTCCACCATCGCCAGAATCGACCCGAACAGCCGCGCACGCAGCGGCTCCGACACCGTCGCCAAAGCGTCCGCCTCCAGCGCCCGGATCGCCGCGTCCGCCGCCGGGAGAATCCGTTCGGGCTTCTCGGCCTGGTACGCCAGCTCCGCCAGCGTCACCGCCGGCGCGGCGTTCTTCGGGTCCGCGGCCATCCGCGCCGACAGCGCACGGTCCGCCTCGTCCCACAGCACGTAGCTGTGGATCCGCCCGTCGTCCACCACCAGCAGTTGCGAATCGAGCGCCAGCGGGTTCCCCGGCTCGTTCAGCCGCACCCGCCGCGCCGTCCGCACGTCGGGCGAGCGGGCGTCGAGCACCATCAGCCCCTCCGCCAGCGGGATCAGCAGGCTCTCGCCCATCACCACCACCCGCCCCCGAACCCCCGGCTGCGGCACCCCGATGAGCTGCCCGCCCCGGCCGTCGCCGAGCTCGGCCAGCGCCTTGGTCACCAGCGACCCGCTCCCCACCGCCACCAGCCGCTCGCCCGCCACCAGCAGGTAGTCGGGGTTGTTGAACTGCGACGCGGGCATCTGCCGGACCACCCGCCCGTCAGCCGGGTCAAGCTCCAGCACCGACGCGCGGCTCGGGCTCAGCGTGAACAGCCGCCCCTCGTGCAGCACCGGCGGCGAGGCCTGCCACGGCTGCGGGTTGCGCGGCCGCGGGAAGCCGTCGGACTCCATCCGCCGGATCCACCGCACCCGGCCCGTCACCGACTCGACCGCCGCGATCACCCCGAGCTGATCGACCCGGTACGCCACCCCCCCGTGCACCGCCGTCCCGTCGATCGGCGGCGTCATCCCGCCCCACGGCACCACGCCGATCGACGCCAGCGACCGCACCCAGCGCAGCCGCCCGGTCTCCAGGTCCAACCCCACCAGCTGCCCGCCCTCCAGCCGCTTCATCACCGAGTTCTTCGACGCCGCCACCACCACCACGCCCTGATCGATCGCCACCGGCCCCCGGAACACCGACTCGTCGAGCGCTTCGCTGCCCAACTGCTGGCGCGTCGCCGTCCACAGCACGCGCCCGGTGGGGATGTGCACCGCGGTCACCACCCGCTCGGGGTTCATCTGCCCGCGCACCTCGATGCCCGTCAGCGTCACCGCCACCTGCCCCGCCACCGCCACCGCCAGCGGGTCGGCGATGCTCGTCGCGTTCGCCTGCACCAGCTGCTCGCCGATCGGCGTGTCGATCCGCAGCCGCCAGCGCAGCGCCAGCGTGAAGCGGTCCCAGCACGAGATCGTCCGCGAGTCGTTCACCAGCACCGCGTCGCCCGCCACCGTCGGCAGCGCGTGCAGGAACCGCGCCGAGTCGGGGATCGACCGGTCGTTGCCACGCGGCCAGAGCTCCTCGAAACGCTCGATCGGATCGCCCAGCCGGTCCGACGCCATCGGCTTGGCCAGAAGCCCCTCGAAGCTCAGCGCCTGCGAAGCCGACAGCGGCCCCACCACCACCGGTCCCGCCGGCAGCGTGGCGGGCTGCGGCGCCGCCTTCGCCTCTCCCTCGCCCGCCCGCTCGCGCCACGCGGCCAGCCGCCGCAGCAGCGCCGCCTGAAGCCCCCCATCGGCCGAGGAGCCCCGCGGGTGGTACGCGAACCGCGCCGACTCGCCCAGCATCAGCGCCGCGTCTTTCGACGCGGCGCCCCCCGCCGCCCGGTCGGGGTGCGGTTCCAGCTGCTCCAGCGTCAGCACCGCCGCCTCGAACCGCGCCGACTCGATGTGCCGCTGCGCCAGCCGGAGCGCCGCCTCCAGACCGCCCGGCGTCAGCAGCCGCGTCCGCTCGGCCGCGTCGATCTGCCCCGCCTCCACCAGCCGCTGCGCCTGCGCCGACTCCGCCGCGCGGTACGCCTCCAGCAGCTTCGCGTTGCCCAGGAGCAGCGCGTGCACACGGTCGCGCACCGTGCGGTACAGCGTCCCGTCCTCGGGCGATGCCGCAACAAACTCCGAAGATTCATCCAACAGCCGCTGCGCCACCGCCGCCGCCTCGGCGAAATTGCCGATCGCCGACAACTCGGGAATCCGCCCCAGCGCCTGCGTCGCGGCCGGGGAGTCATCCACGTACACCGGGGTTTGTACCGGCTGCGCCGCGCTCGGCAGGGCCCACCCCCCCACCAC
>JACVCL010000229.1 GCA_016742075.1 Phycisphaerales bacterium | reverse complement strand
GAGTGGGGGGTGGAGGGGGGGGGCGGGTCAGCGCCGGCAGGCTCATCGACCAGGCCGGCTGCAAGGGCCTGCGCGTCGGACAGGCCGAGGTGTCGGATCACCACGCCAATTTCATCGTCGCCCACCCCGGCTGCACCGCGGCCGACATCCAGGGGCTCATGGAGCAGGTCCGCGCCCGCGTGAAGGCCCACAGCGGCGTCACGCTCGAGCCCGAGGTGGTCATCTGGAAGCGCGGCCGCTGAGCGGCCCGGGAGCGATCGAGCGATGACGACAACCGTCCTGGTTCTCTCCGGCGGCCCGGACGCCGAACGCGAGGTCTCGCTCCGCTCCGGCGCCGCCATCGCCGAGGCGCTCGACCGCTCGGGCCGCTACCGCGCGCTGCCCCGCGTCATCGACCGCCCGTCGCTCGACGAGCTGCGCGCCATGCCCGGCGACGCCGTCTGGCCCGCGCTGCACGGGCGTTGGGGCGAGGGCGGGCCGCTCCAGCGCATGCTCGAACAACTCGGCCGGCCGTTCGTCGGCTGTGGCTCGCGCGCCGCCCGGCTGGCGATGGACAAGATGGCCACCAAGTCCTTCGCCGCCTCACTGGGCATCCCCACCGCCTTCGCCGCCGTGCTCGACCCCGCCGACGACGCCTGCCCCTTCGACCTCCCCGTCGTGGTCAAGCCCATCTTCGAAGGCTCCACCATCGGGCTGTACGTGTGCCGCACGCCCGACCAGTGGCGGCACGCCTGGTCCGAGTCGGTCCGGTCGGGCAAGCCGTGCATGGTCGAGCGGTTTGTGAAGGGGCGCGAGCTCACCCTGGGCCTCGTCGAGCGGGCCGGCCGGCTGACCCCCCTCCCGGTCATCGAGATCGTCCCCGCCGAGGGGCTCTACGACTACGAGGCCAAGTACACCCGAAACGACACCCGCTACCTCGTCGACCCGCCGCTGGACCGAAAACTCACCGAACAGATGGGCGAGCAGGTCCTGCGCCTCGCCCAAGCCATGGGCATCCGGCATCTGTGCAGGGCCGACTTCATTCTCGACGAAACAGGAGGTGGGCCCGGCCCGGTGGCGTGGTTCCTCGAGGTGAACACCATGCCCGGGTTCACCGACCACTCGCTGGTGCCCAAGGCCTCGGCGCACGCGGGCGTCCCCATGCCCGCGCTGTGCGCCGCGCTCGTGGACGCGGCGGTCGCCTGACCGACGCCACAAGGACCGAACGACCGTGCGAGAGCGTCTGAGCCAAGGCATGCGGGGGATCCGGGGGGGCCTGAACGCCGCGGCGTCCGGTCTCTCAAAGCTGCGCGCCGGCCTCGCCTCGCTGCTCAACATGGCCGTGCCCGTGCTCATCGTCGGCGGCGTCGCGGCGTGGTTCTTCGTCAAGGGGCCGCTCGAGCACAAGGTCGCCGGCCTCGCCGACGGCCGCCCGCCCGCCGTCCGCTTCAACTGGCCCGCCACCCCCGGCACCAACATGACCTGGATCCCCGTGAGCGTGCAGCAGCACCTCACCGCGATCGTCGCGAGCAACATCGCCCCCGACCCCTTCGACTCGCGCAGCCTCGTCGCCGTGCGCGACTACCTGCTGGCCACCGGCTGGGTCGACGACCGCATCGAGATCCGCCGAACCCACACCGCCGATGGCCCGGTCATCGACATCAAGGTCCTCTGGCGCATCCCCGCCGCCACCGTGAAGACCGACGACGGCCGCGAGGTGCTCGTGGGCATGGACGGCGCGCCGATCCTCCTCCAGGACAAAACCCCGATGTTCAGCCGGGGCTTTGTCATCCGCTCGCCGCGGCTGCCGCCGCCGGTCAACGCCGCGGGCGAGCTGGCCTACGGCGTCCCCTGGCCCGGCGGCGACGTGCAGGCCGCCCTCGACCTGCTCCGGCGCGTCGCGGCCGCTCCCGAGTCCAAGTCCGTCGTCGGCGTCGACCTCGCCGAGTTCGCCGCCCACTCGCGGCTGCTGCTGCTCACCGACGCCGGCACCACCATCGTCTGGGGAGCCCCGCCCGGGCAGTTCACCCCCGGCGAGGTGTCGGCCGATTCCAAGCTCGCCGCGCTCCGCGAGGTGCTCGCCCCCGGCCGCCGTCTCGACGTCGGCCGCCAGCGCATCGAGATCCATACCCCCGTCGCCTCGGGCATCTCCTCCCGCGCCAGCCTCCAGTAGGCCGCGCGGCTCCGCTACCATCGCCGCCGATGGACCCGCAGGCCGCCAGCCCCCCCCCCCGCGGTCCCCCCTCCTCCCCCCCACTCCTCCCCCCCCTCCCCCCCTCACCCCCACGCCACCCTCCCGCCACCCCACGCCCCG
>JACVCL010000035.1 GCA_016742075.1 Phycisphaerales bacterium | reverse complement strand
GGGGGTGCGGCGGCGGTGGGGGGGTGCCGCGGGGATAGCGGGGGGGGGAGCGGGGGGGGGGGGGGGGATGGGGGGGGTTAGCGGGCGTGTGGGCCCACCCTGGGGCCGCAGACCCCGCCGTGCTGGGCCACGTTGACCACCTGCTTCTGCGACGCCCGGGCCATGAGGGCCACGCCGTAGCGCGTCGCGGCGAAGCCCATCACCACGTAGAACGGCTCGTTGTGCACGGCGAGCCCTCCGGCGTCGCCCTGTTTGGGGCCCAGCACGGGGAACTCGCGCACCGGGATCGAGGCCAGCTCCTGCAGCACGAAGCGGTCTGTGCTGCGCAGGGCCTCGTCGACCGCGGCGTCCCACTCGTCGCTGGTGACGGCGGGCCCGACGACCACCCCGCGCCCGCCGAAGCCGCGGTTGGGCTTGAGGACGAGCGACTCGTGGTTCTGCCGGGCGTACTTCAGGAGGTCGACGCTCTCGCCGCGCGGGTCGGTGGTGCGGCGGTCGGAGAGGATGCGGGTCCAAAGCACGTGCCGGCGGGCCACCTGCCGCTCTTCGGGGGTGAGCAGCTGCTGGGCGAGAGCGGGGTCGGTGAGGATTTCCCAGCAGCTCTTCTGGTCGAGCTCGGCGGCGATCGACGAGATCATGCGGTTCTCGCGGAAGAGCTTCTTCACCGCGTCGATGTTGGCGCCGCCGGCGGCCCGGGCCTCGAGGTCGAGGACGCTGTAGTCGCGGTAGCACAGGTCGATGCGGGTTTCGTGGTAGTACACGTCGCCGTCGTGCAGGACGAGCTCGCCCGGGTCGGCGTGCACGACCTTCAGCCCGTGGCGATCGGTGAGGTAGCGGACGAGCCGGTCCTGCTCGTCGGGCCCGTCGTGCTCGTACTTGGGGTCGATCATCGCGATGGTGCCGCGGGGGCGGCCCAGCACCTCGAGGTGGTCGAGCAGTTCCTGCACCAGCAGGTCGCGCATGTCGGGGGTGCGCTCCAGGCGCAGGCTGGGCACGTGCCGGAGCAGCTCGGGCAGCACCACGTCGTGCAGGATGCCGTCGCACGTGGGGGCCAGGTGCAGGCCGCCGATGCCCGTAAGGTTGGGCTCCACGAAGCGCAGCGAGTCCTTCCACATCGGGCTCGTGAAGTCGACCATCGCGTCGAGCCGGCCGAAGATCGGGTTGTTCTCGCGGTGGGCCGGGCCCCAGCAGTCCAGCAGCCAGCGCTCCTCGGCGGGCTCGAGCTTAAGAATCTCGCGCACCGGGAAGCTGGCCAGGTACGCGTCGGGCAGCCGCTTGAGCGCCCCCAGAATCGTGAGCGAGGCCGCGTGCACGTAGGCCAGCTGGTCGGGACGCAGCGTGAGCGGGCAGGGCATCACGCGCACGGGCTCGTCCACGCCCTCGTGCTGGTAGATCAGCCGCTCGGCGGCGGCGCGCGAGCGGATCGCGTCGATCAGCTCGCCCATCCGCTCAGGCGGGATCATCGCCACCGCCCGCTGCACGCGCCCCGCGAGCCTCAGGCCGGCCAGACCGGATTCCTCGGCAGGGGTCAGCAACGCAGCGCCTCCATCCCCCCGCCGGTGCCCGCCCCCTCGCCCGGGGCCAACGTTACCATCGCCCGCCACGACGCACCATGCCCACGGCCGCCGACGCACTCAAGGCCCACGCCGAATTGCTGGCCCTCGCCCGCGAGCACAGCCTGCTTTCCAGCTGCGCCGATCTGCTGGAGTGGGACGGCGAGACGTTCATGCCCCGCGGCGGCGTCGGGCACCGGGCCGAGCAGCTCGCGGCGCTCGCCGGGGTGCTCCACGAGAAGGCCTCGGCCCCGCGCGTGGGGCGGCTGATCGAGAAAGCCTGGCCGCTGGGTGTCGATCGGGGCCCGGACTCTCCTGAGGCGGCCAACCTGCGCGAACTCAAGCGCCGCCACGAGCGAGCCGCCCGCCTTCCGCGGCGACTCATCGAGGAGCGGGCCCGCGTGGCCGCGGTGGCCCAGCAGGCCTGGGCGCAGGCCCGCGAGGAGCGCGACTTCGCGGTGTTCCGCCCGTGGCTCGAGAAGATCGTCGAGCTTGTCCGGGCCGAGGCCGCGGCCATCGCGCCGAGCCTAGACCCCTACGACGCGCTGCTCGACCTCTACGAGCCCGGCATGACGGGCGCCGAGATCTCGCGGCTCATCGCCGAAATCGGCCCGCCGCTGCGAACACTGCTCGCCGCCCACGGGCCGTTCGGCAAGCGCCGCGGCCGATCGGGCGGCGCCGGCCCGGGGGCGGGCGTGCTGGAGCGGGAGTTCCCCACCGACCGGCAGAAGCTCTTTGTGCAGGCCGTCGCCGCGTCGCTGGGGTTCGATCTCGAGCAGGGGCGTCTCGACGTGGGGCAGCACCCGGCCTGTATCGCCATCGGGCCCGGCGACACGCGCCTCACGGCCCGCTACGCCGAGCGGCAGTTTGCCTCGGGTTTCTTCGCCGTGCTGCACGAGGTAGGCCACGGGCTGTACGACCAGGGCATGGACCCCGCCGACGCGGGCACCCCCATGCACGACGCCCCGTCGCTCGGCATGCACGAGAGCCAGGCCCGGCTGTGGGAGAACCTGGTCGGCCGCAGCCGCGGCTTCTGGAAGCACTTCTTCCCCCGGCTGCGCAACGTGTTCCACGAGGCCTTGGCCCGCACCAAGCCCGAGGCGTTCCTGGCGGCGGTCAACCGCGTGCAGCCCACGCTCAACCGCGCCGAGGCCGACGAGGTCACGTACAACCTGCACGTGGCCATCCGCTTCGATCTGGAGCGGTCGATGGTCCGCGGCGATCTGGCCGCCGCCGACCTGCCCGAGGCCTGGAGGGCCGCCTACGCCGCGGCGCTGGGCATCGAACCCTCCGACGATGCCGAGGGCTGCCTGCAGGACGGCCACTGGGCGGCGGGCCTCTTCGGCTACTTCCCCACCTATCTGCTGGGCAACGTGTACGCCGCGCAGATCTACGCCGCCGCCGCGCGAGACCTGGGCGACCCCGACGCGGCCTTCGCCCGCGGCGACTTCTCCGTGCTGCTCGGCTGGCTCCGAGAGAAGGTTTATCGTCCGGGGCGGCGATTCAGCGCCGCCGAGCTGCTCCGTCGGGTCACGGGCGAGGCGCCGGCCCCGGCCGCGATGCTCGCGGCGCTTCAGGCGCGGTACCGCCCCGATTAGCCCGGGGGGCGCGTCAGCCGCACGGCAGGCCGAAGGCCGAGAGCAGCACCGAGAGGTCGTTGGCGCCCACCGCCCCGTTGCCGTCGATGTCGGCCCGCGGCACGAAGCCCGGCTGCCCGTAGGACGTGCCGAAGGCCGACAGCACGATCGACAGGTCGTTGGCGCCGACGGCGCCGTTGTTGTCGACATCGGCTGGGCACGACGTCGGCGCCACCGCGAGCGTGGCGCCGGGGCTCGTCGCGGGCGCGCAGCCGCCGGCGGCGCTGGTCACCACCACGTCGTACACCCCGCTGTCGGGCGGCCCGGCGGCGGCGATCGTCAGCGACTCGCTCTGCGTGCCGATGAGCCGCGACGACTCGGCGAGCGGAGCGCCGTTGCGCCGCCACTGGTAGGCCAGCGGCGGCTTGCCCGTGGCCGCGGCCGTCAGCGTCACCGGCTGCCCCTGGACGACCGACGGCGGCGCCGACGGAGCCCGGGCCACCAGCGCACAATTCGGCAGCGTCCGCACCTTGAGCGCCGGCGCAAAGCCGGGGATTCCCCACTCCTTGGTGAACCAGCTCTGGCCCTCGTTGCTGGCGTCCATGCGCTTGGCCAGGAAGGTCACGCGGCCGTCGGTGTCGGCGTTCAGAAGCTCGAGCAAGCGGGGCCCGCCGAACGAGGCCAGATCGGGCTGGTTGTTCAGCCGGAACTGCGAGTTGTCGAGCAGGTATGTGGCGGCCCAGCGGGCCGTGTCGGTGTTGCACAGCGCCCCGGTGTCGTCGTTGCCGGCGGCCGTGTCCCACCTCACGAAACCGGGTCCCGTCTCGGCCCAGTTGTCGCCGTTGGCCGCCTGGTTCACCGTGAACACGTTGATCTGCCGCCGGCCGTCGCCGATCCCGAAGAACGTCTGGCTGAGCGTGGCCACCGCGTCGGCCACGTAGTTGTTCGCGAGGCCCAGCGGCGACAGGTCGAAGCGCCAGTACGCCGCGCGGTGGAAACCCGAGGGGCCGTGGAACGCGGCGGTGCTGTTTCCAGCGCCCTCATCGGCGGAGCCGAACCGCACCAGCGTGGTGTCGGCCCCGGCGCCGTCGAACGTGCGCACCACGTTCAGCCGCGGCGTGGGCAGCAGGAAGGCCTGCGGCACGATCTGCCTGGGCTGGCTGGCCGATTGCCAGAACAGCTCCACGCTCGCGCCGCCGGTGGCCTGGTAGTACTCGATCACGATGTCGTGCGTGCGCGACGAGTCGAGCGCCACGGTCGCCGAGCGCTCGGTGGCGCCCTGGTCGGCCCAGTTGCTGACCGCCAGCACACCGTCGACGAACAGCCGGGTTCCGTCGTCGGAGCGCACCGACAGTGTGTAGGTTTCGGTGAACCGCGGCCGCAGCTGGCCGGTCCACCGCACGCCGTAGTTGGCCTGCGGCAGCCCGCCGCCGGGGCCCGAGGCGCTCCAGTCGAAGTTGATCGTCGGGTCGACGCGGGTGAGAACCGGCGACCCAGTGAAGTCCCGGTTGGTGTAGTACCGCCCGGTGAGGCCGGTGCCGCCGCCGGCGTCGGCGTACTCGAACGCCGTGCGCGTGCCGGCGAGGATGGTGTTCGGCGACGTTGCCAGGTCGCGGATGTTCGAGATCACCAGCGTGTGCACGCCGGCGGCCATGGGGGTGGCCGTGAGCGTCACGGCCCGGCCGTCGGAGGCCAGCGAAGCGCCGACCACCGTCGCCGGCGCCGGGCCGCTGAGGGTGTAATTCGTGGGCGTCTGCGCCCCCGCGGCCGCCACCGGCTCGGTGAACGTCACCGTCACCAGCCGCGGGTCGAGGCCCGCCGACACCGACCGCACCCGCGGCGCCTCGCCGTCGCGGAGCGTCGAGAACGCCCCCACGCCGCTCGGCGCCGACTCGAGGCCCGCGCCGTTGACGGCCGCCACGCGGTACGAAAAGCCGGTGTTGTCGCCCAGGCCGCTCTCGGTGAGCGAGTTGGTCATCGCCGACCGGTAGAACGAACCGCCCCGGTACACGTTGTACCGGGCCACGCCGCTCTGCGCGTCGGACGACGGCGCCCAGGTGAACGTGAAGGAGGTCAGGTCGCGCGACACCAGCGACGGGGCCCCGGGCGCCGAAGGCGGCGAAGGGTCGGCCTGGTAGCCGTTGTAGAGATTGAGCAGGCCCCCGCAGTTCCGCGACCGGCCGAACGGGAGCATCGACCGGGTGAAGCTGCCCGTCACGCCCCCGCGGGTCTCGCGGACCCAAACGTCGTAGTACCCGTCGGCGACATAGCACGACTCGGCCATGGCCCACGACAGGCTCGACTCGTTGTTGATGACCATCGGCGTCGTGCGATCGGCGATCGGCGATGACGGGTACACCAGCCCGCCGAGCACCGCGGCGCGGGCGCCGGCCCGGTTGTCGAGCACCGTGGCCGTGCCCTCGGTCTTCAGGCCCAGGATGTACAGATCACCGCCGATGTTGGTGATGTGCGTGAGGCGGCTGCCCTCGGGGTTGAGCTGCCGGGCCCAGACGCGCTGGCCGGTGAACACCAGCCCCTCTCCCACGACGTTCTCGAGAAAGACCTTTCCGCCGGCGACGGTGTTGCGGTAGCCGGTGAGGTCCCCGTCGCGCACCACGACGGTGCTGGCCGCCCCGTGCTCGAGCCACACGCCGCCGGCCCGCGTCGCGGCCGGTCCCGAGAGGCTCGTCTGCACGCCGCCGATGTGCACCACCGGCTGGCCGCCGGGCGAGATCCGGAACAGCGGGCGGTCCTCGGTCACCAGCGGGGCGTTGAGGTAGAACTCGCTGAGCAGGCCCTCGATGCGGCTCACGGCGGGGCCGATATCGAGTGTGTCGCTCACGACGTACAGGCCCGAGGGGAAGTAGACCACCGCCGCCCCGCTGCGGAGCGCGGCGCGGATCGCGGCCGTGTCGTCGAGGTTGTCGTTCTCGATGGCGCCGAACGACTTGACGCTCACCCACTGGCCGACCGGGACGCTCGGCAGCGGGGGGGCGTCCTCGACCGGGATGCTGAGCACCGCGGCGGGCGAGGGGTTCAGCGACGCGGCCGGATCGGTCGCGTACTGCGGGACGAACCCCACCGGGACCAGTGTCGGGCTCGTGACGCTGAAGCTCTGGTCGTTCACCGCGTAGCGATAGCCGGTGACGTTCACGTTCCGCAGCAGCATCACGCCGCCGGAGTTCACGTTGAAGAACGCGTCGGCGGTCTCGGCGCCGGCGATGCCGTTGATCGTCGCGCCGTCGACCACGAGCTGCCCCCACGCGCCGGGGTTCTCGAACGACTCGAAGACGCGCACCCGGTTGAAGCTGACGAGGTTCCTGATCTGCAGCGGCAGCCGGTACACGCCGATGCCCCGCACGCGCTGGTCGCGGAGCGTGATGTTCTCCATGGTGACCGAGTATTCCTGCGGCGCGCCGATGTACGCGCTGTCAAACCCGTCGATCGTGATGTTGCGGAGCAGCATCGGCCCCGGGAAGCTGAAGCCCTGGTCCAGCCCGATGGCGCCGCGCTTCTGCAGGTCGCTCGACCGGATGGTCACGTTCTCGATCCGCCCGGTGTTGCTGGCCTGGAACTGCAGCCCCACCGCCCCTGGGTTGTTGGCGCCGATGTCGATCGTCAGGTCGCGCAGGTAGTTGCGGAACTGGTTGGCGGTGTTGCCCTCGTAGGCGTCGATGAACACCAGCGGCGCGTTCGGATCGCCGAACCCCGCGGCGCCGTCGTTCAGCCGCAGCACCGTCCGCGCCTGCGACTGCCCCTGCATGACGAAGAACCCGCCCGAGCGCACCCCGCCCCAGTTCAGCCGCCCCGAGAAGGCGTACTGCCCATCGGGCACGTAGAGCACCCGCCCCGTCCCCACCACGTCGTTCAGGGCCGCCTGGAACGCGGCGGTGTTGTCGGTGGTTCCGTCGCCCACCGCGTTGTAGGGCGGCTGCGTCACCACGACGACGTTCGCGTCCGCCGGCAGTTGAACGCCCTGCGCCGCGGCCGCGCCCGACCAGGCGATCCAGCCCGCCGTGGCGAGGGTCGCACCCCGGGCCCGCTTTCGGCAGCGACGGTGATTCAGGAGCATCGTCAACCTCCTCCGAGATGTCCGGCGCCGCTCGCGCGGTCCGCGGGCCTCACCCAGCGGCGGCCGCGCCATGGGCGAGGTTCCTAATCACTCTGCCCGAGGAAACACCGAAGTCCTAGAACCATTCGCAAAATTGACCGGCTCGACCGAGGACATCCGGGAGTTTCACAGGAACGCAGCAGAGCGTTCGTGGTCCGATCGGTGATCCCGCCGCGGGCACGGAGGTGCTACGGGCACAGGGCGCCGAAACTGAGCAGCGCCAGGTTGAGGTCGTTGGCGCCGATGCTGCCGTTGCCGTCGAGGTCGGCCCGCGGGTCGAAGCCAGTCTGGCCGAGCGACGTGCCGAAGGCGATGAGGATGAGGTTCAGGTCGTTGGCGCCGACCGAGCCGTTGAGGTCGGCGTCGCCCGGGCAGGGCCTGAACTCGAAAGCGCCGCGGTCGACCGTGGCTGGTGTCACGGTGCTCTTGGCCTGGATGATGCGCGGGCGGCCGATGACGTCGAAGGGCGTGTCGAGCCGCAGGGCGGCGTTGTCGCCGCTGTCGAGGGCGGGCGAGCCGGGGGTCGGGCGGTAGTCGCCGGTTGCGGGGCTGGCGAAGAGCGGGTCGGTGGCGAGGTTGCCCGTGCCCGCGAAGCCGCCCTGGACTATTGAGTTCGTGGCGGTGAGTGTCACGCCGCTCGCGGCGGCTATCTGGGCGCCCGAGCCGCTGTTGCCCCAGACGATGCTGTTGACGACTGTGGCCGTGCCGGCCGTGATCGACACACCGCTCGGAGCACCCGCCGAGTTGCCGGCGACCGTGCAGTTGATGATCGTGACGGTTCCCCCGTTGATCTGATGGATTCCTCCTCCCGTGGACTGGGACGAGTTGCCGGAGAACAGGCAGTTACTCACGACCGTCGTCGTAGACTGCATCCCCAGACCGCCGGCCTGACTGGTGGTTGCGGTGTTGCCGCGGAAGAGGCAGCCGTCGATGCGGTAGGTGCCGAAGGCGAGGAATGCACCTCCGCCGACGTTCGTGGTGTTGCCGATGAACAGGCAGTCCGCGATCGTGCCGTTGGCGATGGAGAACAGCCCGCCGCCGAAGAACAAACCACCGGACAGGCGTCCGCTCCCCCCGGTGATGGTGAAGCCGCGGATGAGCGTGGCCGGGGGTTCCCCCGAGAGCCACGAGACTGTCGGCGCGTTGCCGCTGCCGGCGCCGTTGATGGTGGTGGCGTCGCGCCCGTTCTGCGAGATCAGGGCGATGCCCTTGCCGAGGAAGTTCAGCCGCTCGGTGTAGGTGCCGGGGCGCACCTCGATCACGCCCGCGACCGGGTCGGCCGCGGCGATCGCGGGCTGGATGGCCGTGAAATCGACCCCCGCCCCCGCGGCGGCGGCCACCGTCAGCGGGATCGACTCTTCGGCGCCCATGTTCAGCCCGCCGGCGGCGATGCGGGGCGCCGAGCGTGCGTCGACCGGGAACAGGAAGTTCACCGGCAGCGCCGAGGCCGGGGCGCTGTCGAGAGCGGGCGAGAGCGGGCGCAGGCGGTAGTCGCCGCGGAAGGTGTCGACGAAGCGCGGGTCGGAGTCGAGGTTGCCGGTGCCGGGGTAGCCGCCCTGGACGATCGAAGCTGTGGCGACCACCGCGGGGCCGAAGGGGGAAAGAGAGTCGAGCGGGCTCGCCCCGTTGTTGAAGACGATGCAGCCGGCCAGCGTCACCGAGCCGTCAGCGCCGTTGAGCACGGCGTTGCCGCTGGAGGGCCCGGTGTTGCCCGCGAAGGTGCAGTTCACGAGCGTCGCGGCCCCGCTGAAGGTCCGTGTGAACCCTCCGCCCACGGGGCCGGTGTTGCGGTCGAAAATGCTGTTGGAGACCAGCGTATTCGAGAACTGGCTGTCCATCCCGCCGGCCTGGGTACTCGTCGCGGTGTTGCCGCGGAAGATGACGTTGTCGAGCTTGGCGCTCGGCGAGGAGCCCACCTCCATGCCTCCGCCGAACCGAGCCCGGTTGCCCTCGAAGCGGCAGTCGTGCACCGCGAACCTCGCGTTGAGGGCACGCATGGCCCCGCCGAAGCTCGTGGTGTTCCCGCCCGTCACCGCGAAGCCCTTCACCAGCGTGCCCAGCCGCTCGCCGCCGGGGAGCGTGATCACCGAATCGCTCCCCGGCCCCGGCCCGGTGATCGTGGTGCGGTCGCGGCCGTTCTGCGAGACCAGCGCGACGGTCTTGCCGGCGAAGTTGAGGCGCTCGGTATAGGTGCCGTCGCGCACTTGGATGACCCAGCCGTCGGCGGCCGCGGTGAGGGCCGACTGGATCGTCGTGAAGTCGATACCCGTCCCCGCCGCCGGGGCCACGGTGCGGGCCACCGTCTCGTGGGCCCCGATGTTGACCGATCCCTCGGCCACGCGCGGGAAGCCCAGGATGTCGGTCGGCAGGTCCAGGAGCACGCCCGCGGCCAGGCCGGTATTGAGCGCCGGCGAGCCCGGGAGCAGGCGGTAGTCGCCCCGCGGCGCATCGAGGAACAGCGGGTCGGCGTTGATGATGCCGGTGCCCGACACGAACCCCCCGCGGACCACGCAGTTCAACGCCGAGACCGTCGAGGCCCCCGCGGCCCCCTCCGAACCCAGTTCGGCGGTCGCGCCCGGCGACCAGAAGATGCAGTTCACCGCCGACACGGCGGCCGGACCATGGTTGCCCGTGTAGGCGAACGCGCCCGTGCGTCCATTGCCGGTGTTCTGGGCGAACGTACAGCTGCGTAGAGAAACCGTGGCGCCGTTGGCGGCGTCCGCGGGTGCGCTCAGCCCATCGAAGGTCTGGTTCCGCTCCAGCACGCAGTTGAGGAGTGTGGGGCTCCCTCCCGTCGCGGCGACGGCCGAGCCCAAACCCCCCGAGTTGCCGCGGAAGGTGCACGCCTCGACACGCGACGACGAACGCTCGAGCATCGCGCCGGCGCCGTAGGCAGCGGTGTTGCCGACGATCAGAAGGTTGACGAGCGTCGGTGACGACCCGCTGGCCAGCAATCCCCCGCCGTGCGTGGAATTGAGAACGTCCGAAGTCGGGAGCGTCCGGACCGAGCCGGTGCCACCCGTGATCACCAGGCTCTGCAGGCGTGCCTCGGGCGGCTCGCCGCGCTCGGCCAGCACCACCGAACTGCTGCCGGCGCCCGAACCGTCGACGATCACCGGCGTCACCGACTGCGGATCGGCCAGGCCCACCACCGCCACGCCCTTGCCACGCAAGTTCAGCCGCTCGGCGTACCGGCCCGGCCGGATCCCGACCACCCCGGCGATCGGTTCCGCGGCGTCGATGGCCGCCTGGATGCTCGTGAAGTCCACGCCGGTTCCGGCCGCCGGGGCGACGGTCAGCGGGCGGGAGAGGAACGCGCCCATGTTCAGCCGGCCGGTCGTGCGGGTGCTGCCGAGCAGATCGATGCTGCCGGCGCCGATGATCACGTTGTCGTCGCCGACGCCGACGCAGGGGGAGCCCGGCAGCAGGCGGAAGTCGCCGCGGGGCCCGTCGACGAAGAGCGGGTCGGCCGAGAGGTTGCCCGTTCCGGGCTGAACGCCGCCGCCGATGTTCGACGTGCTGATCGTGACCGTCGTGCCCCCCTGGTTGCCGAAGTCGCCCGGCGGATTGGCGAAGATGACCGAGTTGCGGATGGTCATCGAGCCGACGAACGTCCACACCGCGGGGGTGTTCCCGGTCGTGGTGTTGTACGCCACCGTGCAGTTGTCGATGGTCGAGACGCCGCCGTTGCGGTTGCGTATCGCCGCCAGGCCCCCGGCGTTGCGGTACACCTCGCTGAAGCGGAGGTTGAGCGTGCCGCCGTTGTCGCACATCATCGCCCCGCCTTCGCCCGGAGCCGAGTTGAAGGCGAAGCTGCACCGCGTGATCGTGGCCGCGCCGCCGGCGATCACGATCAGCCCGCCGCCCACGCCCCGCGCCGCGTTGTTCAGGATCGACGAGCGGTTCATCGCCAAAGTCCCGCCGCGCACCGCGATGCCGCCCCCGTTGTCGGACACGCCGCCCACGATCGCGCAGTCGTTCACGATCAGATTCGCGTTGCCCGACACAAACAGGTTGCCCCCCTCCTGGCCCGCCGGCACCGACCCATTCAGCAGGGTGAAGCCGTTGAGCGCGGCCCCCGCGGCCTCGGCGGTCGACGCCGTCACCGCCCGCGAGTTCGCCGGCGGCGCGATGGTGGTGGCCTGGGCACCGTTGGTCGACTGGATGATCAGCCGCTTGCCGGCGAAATTCACCGACTCGCCGTAGCTCCCCGGCAGCACCAGGATCGAGTCGCCGTTGGCCGCCGCGGCGATCGCCCCGCCGATCGTGCGCTTCGGCCCCGCGGGCCCGAGCAGGACCGACGACGCGCCCGTCCACGCGTCATTGCCGCCCGGGCCCACGAAGAACACCGCGGCCAGCGACGAGGTACCCCAAAGAAGGGATAGCACAAGAGCGGACGCACTCACAGCCAGAGGTCGCATGCGGCACTACTCCTCGGGGCTGGGCGCTGGGTCTTGGTTCGCCGCCGGAAACCCCGATCCCGAAGACTACCCGCGCTTTGGGGTGGTTGGTAGGAACGTGACCGGACATGACACGATCCAAACGTCCAATAACCAATGCTCAAACGGCGCCGGCAAACGGCGTGGGCGCCTTGTCGCCCGCGCCGGTTGGGGCTACATTTGCCCTCCCCGCCCGGGGTTCCCGCGGCGGGTGATCTGTGGGTTCGCCACCGTAGCTCAGTGGTAGAGCACACCCTTGGTAAGGGTGAGGTCGCGGGTTCAAGCCCCGCTGGTGGCTTTGCTTGCAGGGGGCGGCGCGTTCGGGCATGATGATGCCCCCGCGACCGCTCCGAGCCGTCTGGCCGGTGGGCCCGCGGCAGAACTCGGCAGTTTTCCCCGCGACCGGCGCCATCGTTGCCGGCGCGCCAAGGAGTCGGTCCGGAAGCGGTTCCGGTCGGCGGACAGTCTGGTTTTCGACGTTCGGTTCGGCGCCTGAGTGTGCAGGCCCGCGGGCGGACGACGGAGGTTTCGGCAACTATGGCGAAAGACACTTTCCAGCGTACGAAGCCGCACGTGAACGTCGGCACGATCGGTCACATCGACCACGGCAAGTCCACCCTCACGGCGGCCCTGGCGGCCCGTTCGGCGGCGCGCTTCGGCACCAAGGCCAAGAGCTACGCCGAGATCACCAAGGGCGGCACGGTCCGTGACGCCTCGAAGACCGTCACCATCGCCGCGTCGCACACCGAGTATGAGTCGAACACCCGGCACTACGCCCACGTCGACTGCCCCGGCCACGCCGACTTCGTCAAGAACATGATCACCGGCGCCGCTCAGATGGACGGCGCGATCCTGGTGGTGTCGGCGGCCGACGGTCCGATGCCGCAGACCCGCGAGCACGTGCTGCTGGCCCGCCAGGTCGGCGTGCCGTACATCGTCGTCTTCCTCAACAAGGTCGACCTCGTCGACGACCCCGAGCTCCTCGACCTCGTCGAGCTCGAGATCCGCGAGCTGCTGAACAAGTACCAGTTCCCGGGCGACAAGACCCCGATCATCCGCGGCCAGTCCAAGGCCGCCGTCGAGAACCCCAGCGACGACAAGGCCAACGCCCCGATCGACGAGCTGGTCAAGGCCCTCGACGAGTACATCCCGCTGCCCACCCGTGAGAAGGACAAGCCCTTCCTCATGTCGGTCGAGGACGTGTTCTCGATCAAGGGCCGCGGCACCGTGGCCACCGGCCGTATCGAGCGCGGCGTGGTCAAGGTCGGCGATGAAGTCGAGATCGTCGGCCTCTCGCCCGAGAAGAAGAAGTCGGTCATCACCGGCGTCGAGATGTTCCAGAAGACCCTCGAGACCGGCGAGGCCGGCGACAACGTCGGCGTCCTCCTCCGCGGCATCGAGAAGGACGACATCGAGCGCGGCCAGGTCATCTGCAAGCCCAACACCATCAAGCCCCACGCCAAGTTCAAGGGCGAGGTCTACGTCCTCACCAAGGAAGAGGGCGGCCGCCACACCCCGTTCTTCAACGGCTACAAGCCCCAGTTCTACTTCCGCACCACCGACGTCACCGGCTCGGTCAAGCTCCTCGGCGGCGCCGAGATGTGCATGCCCGGCGACAACATCCAGATGGACGTGGACCTCGGTGAAAAGCCCATCGCCATGGAGAAGGGCCTCCGCTTCGCCGTCCGCGAGGGCGGCCGCACCGTGGGTTCGGGCGTCGTGACCGAGATCCTCGACTGACCCCCCGGCCCGTTCGCGGGCAGGGTTCTGATCTTCACGGTCGGTGGGCGCGGAGACGCGCCCGCCGACTCTTTCTCTGGTGACCCCACACCGCAGTCCCGCATCAACACCCGCCGGCCCGGCCCGAGCGGAACCCGAGGCAAGCCATGGCCAAGAAGAAGAGCGAAGCCCGCGAGTACGTCTGGCTTCAGTGCACCGAGACGGGCGACCTGAACTACCGCACCTCCGTGAACGTCAAGGGCGGCATGGCCGAGAAGCTCAAGGAGGGCATGAAGAAGTTCTGCCCCCGTCTGCGGCGCCACACGCTGCATAAGATCAAGCGCAAGTAAACGGTCGGCCGACGCGGGACCGGGCGCGACCGCGCCCCTCGCCCCGGGCCGGCCCCGCCGCTACGCCGGTAGCTCAATTGGCAGAGCAGCGGATTCCAAATCCGCAGGTTGCGGGTTCGATTCCCTCCCGGCGTGTTCACACCATTCGGCCCGGCGCCGCCGCACCGCCCGCGGCGGGCGCCGAAGAGCAGGAGAGCCTCGCGATGTCGATCGCCTACAAGCCCGATCAGGGGTACTGGACCCGCATGATGAGCGGCATCGGCGGCCTCATGGTCGCCGCGGCGGGCGCGGCGTGGATCTTCGGCCAGCTCAGCAAGTTCGCCAGCGGCGACAACCGCTCGACGATCATCTACTGGCAGGGGGGCTCCGCGGCGGTCATCGTCATCGGCGCGGTCGTGTTCTTCTACTGGCTCATCTACGTCAAGCCCCGAACCAGCGAGTTCCTCATCGCCACCGAAGGCGAGATGAAGAAGGTCAATTGGTCCACGAAGCGCGAGATCTACGGCTCGACCTGGGTCGTGATCTTCGTGGCGATCTTCCTCTCCGTGCTGCTCTTCATCGTCGACGCCCTCTTCAGCCTGTTCTTCAAGTGGATCGGCGTGCTGCAGATCGGGTGAGCGGCGCGGGGCGCGGCGGCCCGGCGCAAGTGAACAGGGACGGGCGCGGGGGGCGGAGGTCAGCATGAGCGGCAACGAATCAGCCAGCAACGCCCCGGTCCTCGACGGCCGGCTCAACGAGCGCAGCGACACCATCGCCCATGGCGATCCGATCGTCCAGGAGGGCATGGACTGGTTCGTGCTCCGCGTGGCCTCCAACAAGGAGAACTACGTCCGCGAGACGCTGCTCCGCAAGATCGAGATCGAGGGGCTCAAGAACCTCGTCAACCGCATCCTCGTGCCGACCGAGAAGACCAAGGTCGTCAAGGGCGGCAAGCAGAAGATCACCGAGACCAAACTCTACCCCGGCTACGTCTTCGTCGAGATGAAGCTGGAGGCCGACGGCCGCATCCCGCAGGACGTGTTCTTCCTCATCAAGGAAACCACCGGCGTCGGCGACTTCGTCGGCACCACGGGCAAGCCCACCAAGCTCAAGTCGCATGAGGTCGAGAAGATGCTCCTCGACTCGCGCCGGCCCGAGGAGCTGCCCGAGGTCAAGATGGTCTTCACCAAGGGCGAGCCGGTCGTCATCAAGTCGGGCCCGTTCGAGAACTTCGAGGGCACCGTCGACGAGCTGCTGCCCGAGAAGGGCCTCATCCGCGTCCTCGTCACGATCTTCGGCCGTCAGGCTCCCATCGAGCTCGAAGAGTGGCAGATCGGCAAGCAGGGCGAGAAGTAAGCGCCCCGCGCGGGCGGTACACTCCGCCCCCCATGCCCACCGACCACCGCCGCCCACGCGCGGCCCGGCCGGCCGCGCGCCGGCCCTCCATCGCCAACCTCGCCGACCGCCACGATCTCTACCAGCGCTCGGTGCAGGCGGTCGACGCCGAGATCGACTTCGTCGACGCCGAGTTCCGGCGCCTCCGGGGCCGCACCGCCGCGGTGCTGCGCGAAGACTTCTGCGGCACCGCCCACACCAGCTGCGAATGGGTCCGCCGCCGCCCCGGCAACTCCGCCTATGGCGTCGATCTCGACCGGGCCACGCTCGACTGGGGCACCCGGCACAACGTCTCGCGGCTCGGCCGCGCCGCGCCTCGGGTGCGGCTGATCGAGGGCGACGTGGTGCACACGCGCACCCCGCACGCCGACATTGTGCTGGCGATGAACTTCAGCTACTTCCTGCTTACCGACCGGGCCCTGCTGCGCGAGTACTTCTCTCACGTCCGCTCGGTGCTGGTGCGCGACGGCGTGTTCTTCCTCGACGCCTACGGCGGCTACGACGCCTTCCGCGTGCTCAAGGAGCGCCGGCAGGTCGGCTCCGGCCGCCGGGGCTTCACCTACATCTGGGACCAGGCCTCGTACAACCCCATCTCGGGCATCGCCGAGTGCAGGATCCACTTCGCCTTTCCCGACGGTTCGCGGATGCGCGACGCGTTCTACTACCGCTGGCGGGTGTGGTCGCTGCCCGAGATCCGCGAGGTGCTGGCCGAGGCGGGGTTCCGGCGGAGCACGGTGTACTGGGAGGGGTGGGACGAGAAGGCCTGGGAGGGCGACGGCGTATTCACACCCTCCGAGGTCGGCGAGGCCGATGCGGGGTGGATCTGCTACATCTCGGCCGAGAGGTAATCCGCCGCGGGGGTGTCGGCGCTGCCGCCGCGCAAGAGCAACAATGCCAAGCCACCGCGTCCGGCTGCCCGCGTCCCGGGCCGCCGGTGGCCCGCCGTCTGCGCCCATGACGCTCGCCCAGCCCCAACCCGGTGCCCAGCCTCAACGACCGATCATCACCGTGCTGTTCGGCCCGGCGGGGTCGGGCAAGACGACGATCGGCCGCCTGCTCGCCCAGCGGCTGTCGGCGGGGTTCGCCGACGCCGACGATCTGCACCCGCCCGCGAACATCGCGAAGATGAGCCGCGGTGAAGCGCTCACCGACGCCGACCGGGCCCCGTGGCTCGAGGCGGTGGCCGACCGTGTCGCCCGCGCCTCGGCCGACGACCGGCCGATCGTGCTCGCCTGCTCGGCGCTCAAGCGGGCCTACCGGGCGCAGCTGGCGGCGGCCGCGCCCGGGCGTGTGCGGTTCGTGGGGCTGGCCGTGCCGCGGGAGGTGCTCATCCGCCGGCTCGCCGAGCGGCGCGGGCATTTCGCCGGGCCGGGTTTGCTCGACTCTCAGCTCCGCACCTTCGAACTACCCGATTGGGCCTCCGAACCGCCGCCGAACACGTTGATCATCGAGGCCGACCAGAGCCCGAATGAGGTCGTTTCCCGCATCATCTCGGCCATCGGCGGCGGGTGAACCCACGCGCCGGTGGGCCGCGAATCCCAGAGCGTTCGCACGGCGTCTGAAATGGGCGAGCCATGAACCGCATCTCCCCTCTTATCGTTCTCACCCTGTTCGCATCCATGGCGGCGGCGGGCGCCTGCTCGCGCCCCCCAGCGCCGCCGGCACCGAAGACGGCTGAGGATCGGCGCACCGAGCCCGTCGCGGCTCAGTCGGCCCGCCGCGCCGACGCCGACCCCGCGGCCACCGCCAAGGATCCCAAGCTCATGCCCCCCAACGCCCCGAACGATCGCGTCGTACTCACCGATGATCAGTGGCGCCAGCGCCTCTCGCCCATGCAGTTCCACGTGCTGCGCGAGAAGGGCACCGAGCGGGCCTTCACGGGCAAGTACTGGAACACCAAGGAGCCCGGCGTGTACCGCTGCGCCGGCTGCGGCGTGGAGCTGTTCCGGTCCGACCAGAAATTCGACTCGGGCTGCGGCTGGCCGTCGTTCTCCGACGCCGTCGACAAGGGCCGGATCATCGAGTCGGTCGACACCTCGCACGGCATGATCCGCACCGAGGTCACCTGCGCCCGCTGCGGCGGGCATCTGGGCCATCTGTTCGACGACGGCCCGGCGCCCACCGGCATGCGGTACTGCATAAACTCGGCCTCCGTGGAGCATGAGCCCGACGCCCCGCCACCGCCGGCCAAGCCCTGACCTCGCCGCGTACCTTCGCGCCCGGCACCGGTTCTCGACGGCCCGTAGACTGGGAGAGCATCCGCCGCCCGCAGCGACACACCCCGCACCGAGCCCGCCATGGCCAAAGGTCAGCACCTCACGCCCTACCAGAAGGGCATCGTCAACCGCTACTACCAGCACCTCGACGCGCTCACCGCGCAGAAGCTCGGCGAACTCGTCAGCGAGCTCTACCTGTGCACCGAGGCCAAGCAGGCCGACAAGCTCTGGAAGCAGGCCCAGATCGCGCTGGGCAAGACCGGCCTGCCGCCCGACCGCGTCGAGCGCGTGCTCGCCGCGAGGAGCCCCGAGGGTCTGGCGAAGCTGGTCACCGAGTTCTCGAAGGCCCGCTAGCCCCGTCCCCGCGGGGGCGCCGCATGGGCGATGGCCGGGCGGGTCTGTGAACGAACTTGAAATGTGCGGCGGACAGCGCCGCCGGGCCCGGTCTTTGGCGGCATGAAGTAGGGGGGATCGGCGTTGGCGGGCTGGGGTATTGGGGGGTGGTGGGG
>JACVCL010000228.1 GCA_016742075.1 Phycisphaerales bacterium | reverse complement strand
TCCTTCCCCCGGGGACCCGCCCCCCCGACCCACCCCCGACGCGTCTCAGTGCTCGCGGTAGCCCAGCACCACCAGCAGGCACGCGTCGCCCGCGATGACCTCGATCCCCAGGGCCCGCGCCCGCTGCACCGCCGCGGGGCTCTCGGCCCCCGGCTGCATCCACAGGCGGCGGATCCCCAGCCCCGCCGCCTCTTCCACGATCCGCTCGGTCACGGCCGGCGGCGTGATAATCGACACCCCGTGCGGCCGCTCGGGCAGCAGCGCCAGGCCGGGGTACGCCGTCAGGCCCTCGATCTCCCCGCCCCCCGGGTTCACCGGGAACACCGCCCGCCCGTGCTGCAGGTAGCACCGCAGCACCTTGTTGCCGTACTTGGCCCGGTCGCGCGAGGCGCCGACCACCGCGAAGGGCGACCCGGCGAGGAACGCCTCGATCCGCTCGCCCAGCCCGCCGGGCGTGCCGCTCACCCGCGGTACCCGCGGGGGTGCTTCTCGAACCACCGCCACGCCGAGGCCACGATCTCGTCGAGGCCCGTCACCGACGCCTTCCACCCCAGCTCGCGGGCGATCTTCGACGGGTCGGCGAACAGCGTCGGCGGGTCGCCGGCGCGCCGCGGACCCTCCGACACCTTGAAGCCGCGGCCGGTCACGCGCTTCACGCAGTCGAGGATCTGCCGCACGCTGATCCCCTTGCCGATGCCCAGGTTGTACACCCGCTGCTCGCCGGGCTTCAGCGCGTTCATCACGTGCACGTGCGCGTCGACCAGGTCTTCCACGTGGATGTAGTCGCGGACGCACGTGCCGTCGGGCGTCGGGTAGTCGGTGCCGAAGATCGTCACGCCGTCGCGCTGCCCCAGCACCGCCTGCAGCACCACGGGGATCAGGTGCGTCTCGGGCTCGTGGTGCTCGCCCAGCAGCCCCGTGCGGTCGCACCCCGCCACGTTGAAATACCGCAGCGCCGCCACGCCCAAGGGCCGCCCCGCCGCCGCCCGGGCCGCCGCCCAGTCGAACAGCATCCGCTCCACGAACAGCTTGCTCGCCCCGTACGGGTTGATCGGCGCCTGCGGGCACGTCTCGGCGATTGGGATCCGCTCCGCCGCAGGCTCGCCGTAACTGGCGCACGTCGACGAAAAAATGAACCGGCCGATCCCCGCCGCGTCGCACGCCTCGATCAGCGACAGCGTCGCCGCCGTGTTGGCCCGGAAGTACCGCAGCGGCTGGTGCACGCTCTCGCCCACATACGCCAGCGCCGCAAAGTGCATCACCGCCTCGATCTTCCGCTCACGCAGCACCGCATCGACCACCGAACGGTCGCCCACGTCGCCGTGGAAGAACGCCAGCCGCTCGGCCGTCACCCCCGGCAGCGTCCGCAGCACGTCGACCGCCGCCGAGTGGCCCCGGAACAGGTTGTCGACGATCGTCACGCTGTGCCCGTCGCGCAGCAGACGCTGGCACGCGTGCGAACCGATGTACCCCGCACCGCCCGTCACCAGTACGTTCATCTGCACCGCTCCTCGGCCGCTACAGGAACTTCAGCGCCGCCACCGACGCCACGATCAGCACGAACAGCACCACGCTCAGGATATGGAAGTATCGGTCGATCAGCGCCCGCACCGGAGCGCCGAACTGCCACAGCAGCCAGCCCACCAGGAAGAACCGCAGACCACGCCCGATCAGGCTCGCCAGCAGGAACTCGCCCAGGTTCACGTGCAGCACACCCGCCGCGATCGTGAACAACTTGTACGGGTGCACCACGATCGACCCCGCCACCAGCACCCCGAAACCGTCGAAGTACCCCCGCACGTGCTCCACCGCGTCGGGACGGAAGAACCCCGCGATGAGCTTCCAGAAGAACCACCCCACGAAGTACCCCGCCACGCCCCCCGCCACGCTCCCCGCCGTGCTCACCGCCGCGTACCACCACGCCCGGCTCCGACGCCCCAGCGTCAGCGGAATCTGCAGAATGTCGGGCGGCAGCGGGAAGAAACTCGCCTCCGCGAAACTGAACAGGAACAGCGCCAGCGACGCGTGCCGGTGGTGCGCAAAGCCCAGCATCCAGTCGTACAGCCGCCGGTGAAGGTGCCACCGCGGCACGGGCTTCACGTGCGCGTGCAGAGCCCCGTCGCCATCCGGCGGGCGGTCGTGCGGCGCGGCGATCGTCGGGCGCTCGGGAACCAAGGGGGCCCGTGGTATAGCCCCGATCCGACGCCAAGGTTCGCCCCGTGAAGCCGCGGGGGCAATTCCAACGGTCCCCTATCATCGGCCCCAATGCCCCATCCGCCCCACCAACAGCCAGCCCCCCACC
>JACVCL010000034.1 GCA_016742075.1 Phycisphaerales bacterium | reverse complement strand
CCACCCACCCCCCCCACTCCTGCCACCACCGGCCCGGCGCTGGTCGGCGGCGGGATCAGGCTGACGCCGGCACCGTCGCTGGCGGGCGTTCGGCCGTATGCCGTGCCGCGGAGCGCAGCGCCGATCGACCTGCGGCTGGACGGCAACGAAGGCCCGCCGCCGCCGCGCGAGGTGCTGGAGGCGCTGGGCCGCGACGGCGAGACCGTGCGCCGCTACCCGAGCGGCGGTCAGGTCGAGCGGCTGCTCGCGGGCCGGCTGGGCACGACCCCGGCGCGAGTCGTGGTCACGGCGGGGGCCGACGATGCGCTCGACCGGCTGTGCCGGGCGATGCTGGCGCCCGGGCGTCGCGTGCTGCTGCACACGCCGACCTTCGAGATGCTGGAGCGCGACGCCCGCCTGGCCGGTGTGGCGGACGCCGACGTGCTTCGGGTGCCATGGGACGACGGGGCCTTTCCGGAAGAGTCCTACGCGCGGGCGATGGGCGAGGGTGTGTCGCTGGCGTTCGTGGTGACGCCCAACAACCCGACGGGGTTGGTGATCGAGACCGGCGCGCTCCTGCGGCTGGCGCGACGGGCGGTTGAGTGCGGTGTGCTCCTGGCGGTGGACTTGGCCTACGTCGAGTTCGCCGATGAGGATCCGACTTCGCTGCTGCTGGCGTGCCCCAACGTAGTGGTGGTGCGGACGCTGAGCAAGGCCTGGGGCCTGGCGGGCATGCGCGTGGGGTACGCCGCAACAGGTCTGGGGTGGGATCAGGCCGACGAGGTGATGACCTGGCTGCGGGCCGCCGGGGGCCCGTACGCGGTGAGCGGCGCGTCGCTCGCGGCCGCGGCGGCGGTGCTGCCGGCCGAGCCCGAGCGTCGGCCGGATCATGTGCACGACTTCGTGTTGTCGGTGCGGCGGGAGCGGGCTCGGGCCGACGGCGGCCTGCGGGCGGTGGGGGTGCGCTTGGCCGAGTCGCGGGCGAACTATTCGTTCGGGCGGGCGGGGTCGCCCGAGCGGGCGGTGTGGCTGCGCGATGCGCTGGCCGGCGCGGGGATCGCCATCCGGGCCTATCCCGACAAGCCGGCGCTGGCCGACGCGGTGCGGCTGACAGCGCCGGGCTGCCCCGGCGACACCGACCGGCTGCTGGCCGCCCTGACCGCCGCGGCCTCGCCCGATGCGCTGCTGTTCGACATGGACGGCGTTCTCGCGGATGTCTCGCGGAGCTATCGGGGGGCGATCGTCGCGACGTGCGCGAGCTACGGCGTGACCGTGACGGCGGCCGAGATCACCGCCGCCAAGGCCGAGGGCGATGCGAACAACGACTGGGTGCTCACGTGTCGGCTTCTGGCCCGGCGCGGGGTCGACGCTCCCCTGCACGAGGTGACCGGCCGTTTCGAGGCGATTTACCAGGGCGAGGGCGGGCGGCCGGGGCTGCGGGAGACCGAGACACTGATCCCCGCTCGGGCGACACTCGTCGAACTGGCGGCGCGCTTCCCGGGCTGCCTGGGCGTGGTGACCGGGCGGCCTCGGGGCGACGCGCTGCGGTTCCTGGAGCGTCACGGCCTGCGCGAACTGTTCCCGTGCCTGGTGTGCATGGAGGATGCGCCGGCCAAGCCCGACCCGGCGCCGGTGCTGCTGGCGATGGACCGCCTCGGCGCCCGAGCGGCGTGGCTGGTGGGCGACACCGTGGACGACGTGCGGGCGGCGCGGCGGTCGTGCGGCGCTGAGCGGGCGGTGATCCCGATCGGGTATCTCGCGGCGTACGACCGCGACGGCGGGGCCGATGAGGCGGCCGGGGCGCTGCTGGGCGCCGGCTGCGCCCGGATCCTGCCACGGGTGGATGATGTGGTGAACCTTCTGGATCTTGCGGAGGTGCGGGCATGAGCCGCGTGGCGACGATCAACCGGACGACCAAGGAAACCTCCATCGACCTCACCATCGAACTCGACGGGCGGGGGCGTACCGAGGTGCGCACCGGCCTGGGTTTCCTCGACCACATGCTGACGGCCCTCGCCCATCACGCCGCGTTCGACCTGACGCTGACCTGCCGGGGCGACCTGCACGTGGACGACCACCACACCGCCGAGGACTGCGCCCTGGCGCTCGGGCAGGCGCTGGACGCGGCGCTGGGCTCGCGGGGCGGGGTGCGCCGGTTCGCGACGGCGTACGCGCCGCTCGATGAAGCCCTGGCCCGCTGCGTGGTGGACCTCTCGGGCCGGCCGTTCGCGGTGGTGTCGCTGGGCCTGAGCCGGCGCGACATCGGCGGCTGGGCGTGCGAGAACATCGGGCATTTCTTTCAGTCGCTGGCCGCGGCCGGGCGGCTGTGCCTGCACGTGGACGTGCTGCGGGGCGACAACGATCACCACCGGGCGGAGGCGGCCTTCAAGGCGCTGGCGCTGGCGCTGCGGCACGCGGTGTCGGCCGACCCGGCGCGGGACCCATCGAGCGTCCCCTCCACCAAGGGGGTTCTATGAGCGTGCGGGTGCTGAGCACCGGAACCGCCAACGTGGCCAGCGTGCTGGCGGCGCTTTCGCGCCTCGGGGCGGCGGCGCAGTTCGCCGCCGACGCGCGCGAGGTCGAGTTCGCCGAGCGTCTGGTGCTCCCGGGGGTCGGCACCTTCGGCGCGGCGATGGAGGGCCTGCACGCCCGCGGGCTGGTCGAGCCGCTGCGCCGGCGGCTGGCGGCGCGGCGGCCGACGCTGTGCATCTGCCTGGGCCTGCAGCTGCTGGGGCGTGCATCGGAGGAGTCGCCGGGCGTCGCGGGGCTGGGAATCCTGCCGGTGAGCGTCACCCGGTTCGGCGACGGCGGGCGAGGCCCGGAGCGGCTGCGTGTGCCGCAGCTGGGCTGGAACAGGGTTCAAGCCGAGGATGGCTGCCGCGTGCTGCGGGCGGGCAGCGCGTACTTCGCCAACAGCTTCCGTATCGACGCCTCCGGACAGGGCGAGCAGGCCCTGCGATCGGCCGGCTGGCGGAGCGCGGCCACGGAGTATGGGGGGCGGTTCGTCTCGGCCGTTGAATGCGAGAACGGCCGGGTGGTGGCGTGCCAGTTTCACCCCGAGCTTTCAGGCCCCTGGGGGCTCGGGCTGATCCGGCGGTGGCTGGAGGGGGGCCCTCCGGGCGATGACCGCGCCGGAGCCGGTTTGGGCAGCGGGCTGATGACGCGGATCATCCCATGCCTGGATGTGAACGCGGGCCGCGTGGTGAAGGGCGTGAGGTTCACCAACCTTCGCGACGCGGGCGACCCGGCCGAGCTGGCCGCGGCGTACGAGGCGCAGGGGGCCGACGAGCTGGTCATTCTCGACGTCTCGGCGACCCCGGAGGGCCGCGCCAACGCGGCCGAGACGGTGCGTGCCGTACGGCGGGTGCTGTCGATCCCGCTCACGGTGGGCGGAGGCGTGCGGGCGGCGGAAGACGCCGGGCGGCTGCTCGACGCTGGGGCCGACAAGGTGGGTGTGAACACGGCGGCGGTGGAGCGGCCGGAGCTGATCGCCGAGATCGCCTCTCGCTTCGGCGCCCAGTGCGCGGTGCTGGCCCTGGACGCGGCCCGGAACACCGACGGCGCCGGGTGGCGGGTGGTGACCCGATCGGGCACGCGGCACACGACGCTCGACGCGGCGGCGTGGGCGGCCCGCGCGGCGGCGCTGGGCGCCGGGGAGATCCTGCTGACGAGCTTCGACCGCGACGGCACCCGGAGCGGCTACGACCTGGACCTGCTTCAGGCGGTGAGCGCCGCCGCGGGCGTGCCGGTGATCGCCAGCGGCGGGGCCGACTCGGCCGGGCACATGCTCGCGGCTCTGCGCGCGGGGGCTTCGGCGGTGCTGGCCGCGTCGATCTTCCACGACGGCGTGCACACCGTGGGCGCGCTGAAGAACGAGCTGGCGGCCCAAGGCGTGGCGGTGCGCCGGACGGGCGAGGAAGGAGCGGAACGATGATCACTCCGTCGATCGACCTGATGGGCGGGCAGGCCGTGCAGCTGGTGGGCGGGCGGGAGAAAGCCCTCGACGCCGGCGACCCGCGGACCATCGCCGAGCGCTTCGGCGTGGCGGGAGATCTCGCCGTGATTGACTTGGACGCGGCCCTGGGTTCCAAGGGCGGCGCGCTGCGCGAGAACAACGCCGACCTTGTCCGGGCGCTGGTGCGGATGACGCCGTGCCGAGTGGGCGGCGGCGTCCGGAGCGTCGAGAAGGCGGTGCAATGGCTCGACGCCGGGGCGGTGAAAGTGATCCTCGGCACGGCGGCGACGCCGGAGGTGCTGCGCGAGCTTCCCCGGGACCGCGTGGTCGCGGCACTCGACGCGGTGCACGACGACGTGGTGGTCGAGGGTTGGCGCAAGCCGACGGGGCGGCCGGTGCTGGAACGGGTGAAGGAACTCTCGGAGCTTGTCTCGGGCTTCCTCGTCACCTTCGTGGAGCGCGAGGGGCGGATGGTCGGCATCGAGGCCGATCGGATCGGGAAGCTCGTGGATACCTGCCGCGCCTGCGGCGTGACCGACGTGACCGTGGCCGGCGGGGTGCGGTCGGCGGCCGAGGTGGCCCAGATCGACCGCCTGGGGGCCCACGCGCAGGTGGGGATGGCCCTCTACACCGGCGCGATGGATCTGGGCGAGGCGTTCGCAGCGCCGCTGAAGAGCGACCGTGCCGACGGGTTGATCCCCACGGTGGTGTGCGACGAGCACGGCTTGGCCCTAGGGCTGGCCTATAGCAGCCGGGAGACGCTGGCCGAGGCGGTGCGGACCCGGCGCGGCGTGTACCACAGCCGGGCACGGGGGAGGTGGGTGAAGGGCGAGTCGAGCGGCGCCACGCAGGAGCTGCTCCGAGTGGACGCCGACTGTGACCGCGACGCGGTGCGCTTTACGGTGCGGCAGTCCGGCCCGGGCTTCTGCCACCGCGACACCCGTACCTGCTGGGGCGACCGCGGCGGGCGCGGTGAGGGCGGGCTGGCGGCGCTCGACCGTCTGCTGCGGGCCCGGCGCGATGAAGCGCCCGACGGGTCGTACACGCGCCGGCTCTTTGACGACCCCGCGCTGCTGAGGGCCAAGCTGCTCGAGGAGGCCGCCGAGCTGGCCGAGGCGCGGGCGCCGCATCACGTGGCCGAGGAGGCGGCGGACCTCATCTACTTCGCCCTGGCCCGCTCCGCGGCCGCCGGGGTGAGGCTGGAGGACATCGGCCGCGTGCTCGATCTTCGGTCGATGAAGCTGACGCGGCGGAAGGGCGATGCCAAGCCGGGCCCGGCAACGGGCACGGCGCCACGCACCCCACGCGAGGACCTGACATGAGTTCGACAGCCCGGCTGCTGCGAGCGGTGCGACCGGAGGATGTGCCCGCCGTGCGGCGGAGCCCCGTGGAGCCGGGGACGCTGGCGGAGGCGTCGGCCATCGTCGACGACGTCCGGCGCGAGGGGGAAGCCGCGGTGCGCAGGCACGCCGAGCGGCTCGGCGACGTGCCGCCCGGCGGCGCGCTCGCGATGGACCGCGACGAGATCGAGCGTCGCGCCGCCGAGGTGCCCGAAGCCGACCGCGCGGCGCTGGAGCGGGCCGCGGCCCGCATCCGCGCCTTTGCGCAGATGCAGCGCTCGTGCCTGCGCGCGGGCGAGATGGCTGTGCCCGGCGGCCGGGCCGGGCACACGATCGAGCCCGTGGCGCGGGCCGGCTGCTACGCGCCGGGCGGGCGGTTCCCGCTGCCCTCCAGCGTGCTGATGACCGCCGTGACGGCCCGGGCGGCCGGGGTGCGTGAAGTGATCGTCGCTTCGCCGCGGCCGGCCCCGATCACGGTGGCGGCGGCCGCGGCGGCCGGGGCCGACCGGCTGCTGTGCGTCGGCGGGGCGCAGGCCATCGGGGCGCTGGCGTACGGCGCGGGTTCGCTCGTGGCGGCGTGCGACGCGGTGGTGGGCCCCGGCAACCGCTGGGTGACCGCGGCCAAGCAGCTGGTCGCCGGCGTGGTGGCGATCGACATGCTCGCCGGGCCGTCGGAGCTGGGGATCATCGCCGACGACTCGGCGGACCCCGCGGTGGTCGCCGCGGACCTTCTGGCCCAGGCCGAGCACGATGTGGACGCGATCCCGGTGCTGGTGGCGGTGGGCCCGGGGGTGATCGGCCGGGTGGAATCGGCGCTGGCCCGGCAGCTGGCGACGCTGCCCACCGCGGCGGTGGCGGCGCGGTCGCTCGGCAACGGCTTCGCGGTCGAGGTGGCCGGCATCGAGCAAGCCGTGGCCATCATGGACCGCTTTGCGCCCGAGCACCTGGAGCTTATGGTTCGGGATGCGCCGGCCGCCGCCGCGATGGTGCGGCACGCGGGGGCGGTGTTCGTCGGGCCGCGATCGGCCGAGGTTTTCGGCGACTACGGGGCGGGCCCGAATCACACGCTGCCGACGGGCGGCACGGCCCGATCGGCCGCCGGGCTGTCGGTGCTGACGTTCCTGCGGGTGCGGACGTACCTGGCGATCGACCGGCGCGACGAGGCGCTGATCGCCGACACGGCCCGCCTGGCGCGGCTCGAAGGGCTCGAGGGCCACGCCCGCAGCGCCGAGCAGCGGCTGTGACGCGGCCTACCTGGGCAGCGAGCGACGCGGCCGCGTGTGGCCGGCCTTGCCGGGCTTGCGCGCGGCCTTGGCCCGTGGCGCCGCCGATGGGCCCGGCGCCGGGCCCGCGCGGCGGAGCTTGGCAACCCGAGTGAGCAGCGACCTGAGCGCCGCGGTGGTTTCCAGCTCTTCCAGAGCCAGGCGCAGCTTCCGCTGCCAGTTGGCGTGCTCGTGCAGGGTGCCGGGCACGTTCTGCCACTTGGTCTCGAGCCAGGCGTCCTCGAGGTTGACGAGCATGAGCTCGGCGTCGGACGACGCGAGGAAGTCGAGCACGCCGTCGCGCGTCTGCGCCGGAGTGGGCCGGGCGGCCGCGAGGCGGCGCGAGGCGAGGAACCGCCGCAGCGACTCCCGAACGGCGTCGCGGGCCCTCACCTCGGCCGGGCGCTTGGCGGCGTCGAGCATCTTCAGGCCGATGCGGTCGTCGATGTCGCCCCCCGCCAGGAAGGTGGCGAAGGGGGCCATGTCGTGCGTGTTGATGGACGCCGCCGCGTTGGACGGCGGCTGGCGGAGGCAGTGCTTGGGGTCGGGCTGGATCTCGTACTGGGCGACGTACAGCGCTCCCACCCGACGCCGGTGGAGGCGCTCGTTGACCTCCGGTGGCACGGTGCCCAGGTTCTCGCCGATGAGCCGGCAGCGGGCGCGCTGGCTCTCGATGGCCAGCACCGCGTAGTGCTCGTCGGGGTTGTACGAAACGTACACGCCGTGGTCGGCGGTGCGGTGGCTGGGGATCCAGAAGAGCCGGTCGAAGGCCATGACGTGGTCGAGCCGCAGGTAGTCGGCGTAGCGGAAGTGGTTGCGGAGCACGTCGATGAGATGGGCGTAGTGCGTGTCCCGGGCCCGCTCGGGGTGCATGGGGGGGAAGCCCCAGTTCTGCCCGCCGGTGAAGTAGGGGTCGGGCGGTGCGCCGGTGGATGCACCGTCGGCGAAGAGCGCCGGGTCTCGCCAGACGTCGAAACTGAAGGGGTGCACGCCCACGGGCAGGTCGAGATACAGCACACCACCCTTGGCCCGCAGCGAACGCGACAGGGCGGTGATCTGCCGGTGGAAGAGGAACTGGCTGTAGAGGTGCGCGTCGCGGGCCGCGCGGTCGAACTCGCCGGGGCGGATGGTGCCGCCCCGCAGCCGCGCCGGCCACTCGGGCCATGGCGTGTCGAGGCGCTCGCCGACGGCGCGGAACTGGGCGTACAGCTCGGCGAGCGGACGCTCCTTCAGGAAGGCCTGGAACTCCGGCGAACGGTCGCGGCCGCTCTCGAAGAAGAACGCGGCCAGCCGGTCGAGGATGCGCCGCTTGAAGGGCATCGCCCGCGCGTAATCGACCAGCGGCGAGGTCCGAAGGCTCTGGAGCTCGCCCCTGGAGTCGGCCGAGTCGGCCGCGGCGCGGGCCTCGGCGCAGAGCGGGAACTCCTCGGCGGCGGTGGGGTCCGTGAACAGCTCGTTCCAGAACAGCCGCGAAGCGGGCGAGTACGGGCTCGGGTCGTGCACCAGCCCGGGCCCGCGCGAATCGCCGAGGAAGCAGGCGAGCATCGGCAGCGTGGCGACGACCCGGCCGCCCAGCGACGCCGACCAGTCGGCCAGCCGGCGCAGATCCGTCAGATCCCCGACGCCGAGGTTGCGGCGCGAACGCAGGGCGTACAGCGGGCAGAACACGCCCCAACGCCGGGCGTCCTCGCCGCCGGCCTCCACCTCCGGCGGGATGTACGACGTCGCCGGCGCCGCGAAGATGCGGGTTGAGTGGGTCCGCCGCGCAAAGGACAACTCGAGCGTGTGGTAGCCCCGGGGCAGGTCGGCCGGCAGCGGGACCGCGGCGAAGGCCGCACGCCCGCCCTCGGGCGCTGGCCGCTTGACGGTCCGGAGGTCGGCGGTGGCGACCATGAAGTCCGCCGAGGAGCCATCCTCGAGCGTCAGCGAGCAGGAGAGCTTGCCCGGAAGTCCGCGGGGCGGGATGCGGAGATACGCGGCGGGTGAGCGGTCGTCGGCCCAGGCCACGGTGATCGGGTCGAGGCAGCGCGACGCCAAAAGTTGTTCGCGCTGCTTGCCGAGCCGCGATGCCTCGGACACCCGCGAGATCGGCGATCCCAGCGCCCTGAGCACCAGGACCAGATCCTCGTCGGCTGCCGAGCGGCGGACGCCTCCGCCGTCGATGAAGGAGGTCTGCACGCCGTGGAGTTCGGCGAGTCGGCGGAGGGCGGCGCGGGCGGTTCGCGGGGCGGTGGGCAAGGGGTTCTCTCTCGGGAGGCGACCTGTTCTTCGGGACGGAAAGAGTAGCGGATCGGGCCCTTGCCCGACCGGCCGGCGGCACGCGGCGGCCCGGCCGCCCCGCGGCCGATAGACTCACCCCCGCGACCGGGCGACTGGGCCCGCGTCCAATGGATCGCTGCGGCGGAAGAACCGAGACGATGCCCGATCTGGCGGCCAAGTTTCATCAGGCCAAGCATCTGTACGACACCGGCAGGCTCGACGAGGCCAGGGGCGCGCTCGAGAAGCTCATCCGGCTCGAGCCGCGGCACGCGCAGGCCCACGGCCTGCTCAGCCATCTCCTGCTGATGCGCAGCCAGCCCCGCGAGGCGCTCCGCCTGGCGAGAAAGGCCTTCGAGCTCGCGCCCCGCGACCCCGAGTGCGCCGCGAACCTCGGCCACACGCTGCGCGAGCTGGGCCAATTCGAGGAATCCGAGCGCGTCCTGCGGGTGTGCGTCGGGCTGGCACCGGCGTACGTCCCGGGCGTCACCGAGCTGGCCGAGACCCTCGGCCGCCAGCACCGGCTCATCGAGGCCGACGAGGTGATGGGGCGCGCGGCCTCGCTGGTGGGCGATGATCTGTTCAGGGACTCCAAGGCCGCGCAGATCTACGCGTACCTGCAGCTCGACCTCGGCCGCACGGAGAAGTCGCTGGCGCTCATCGAACGCGCGGCCTCCGTGAGCCCCGCCGACCGCCACATTCTCTTCGCCCGGGCGAGCATCACCAACTACGCGGTGGGCGACGATCCCGAGCGGGTCTTCACCAACCACCGGGCGTGGGGCCGCGTGCTGGAAGAACGCATGCCGCTGGCGCGGTGGGCCCCCGGCGGCGTCACGGTGAAGCCGGCCCCGAAGGCGCCCGGCGAGAAGCTGCGCGTGGGCGTCCTTTCGCCCGATCTTCGCCGTCACTCGGTGGGCTTCTTCGCCGAGCCGATGCTGCAGCACCTGCCGCGCGACAGGTTCGAGCTCATCGTGTACTTCTCGAACGGCGAGGCCGCCGACGATTTCTCCAAGCGCATGTCGGAGTACCCCGGCCTCCGCTGGACGAGCATCAGGCAGGCCACGCCGAAGGCGCTCGCCGAGCGGATTCGGCAGGACCGGGTCGATCTGCTGATCGAACTGGCCGGGCTGACGGCGAACAATTCGATCCTCACCGCGGCGATGATGCCCGCCGCCGCCACCGCCACGTGCATCGGCTACGCCGCCACGCTCGGCCTGTCGCGGGTGGGCTACCGCATCGTGGATTCGCTCACCGATCCGCCGGAGGCCGACCGCTGGGCCACCGAGACGCTGGTGCGGATCGACCCGGTCTTCCTCTGCTACCGCCCGCCGGAGGAAGCCCTGGCCGCCGGCGTGGGCCCGCCGGCCTTCGAGCGAGACGACGCCGGCGGGGCCGTCACCTTCGCCAGCTTCAACCACTGGCGGAAGACCGGCCAGCGGCTGCTCGAGCTCTGGGCCCGCGTGCTCAAGGCGGCGCCGGGATCGCGCCTGATGCTGAAGAACAGCAGCATGACACACGAGGGCGAGCGACGGGCCATGAAGCAGCGATTCGAGGACGCGGGCATCCCCGAAGACCGGCTTGTTCCCATGCCCTGGGCCGCGAACAACGCCGATCACTTCCGGGCCTACCACCGCGTGGACATCGGCCTGGACACCTACCCGTACCACGGCACCACGACCACTTGCGAGGCGATGCTCATGGGCGTCCCGGTGGTGACGCTCGCCGGCCGCACGCACGCCTCGCGCGTCGGAATCAGCCTGGTTTCGGCCGCGGGGCTTCCCGAACTGGCGGCCCGCGACGAAGACGACTACGTGCGTATCGCCGCCGAGCTCGCCGGCGATCGGGCGAGGCTGCGGGCGATCCGCGGATCGCTGCGGGAGCGGCTGCTGTCCGGACCCCTCTGCGACGGGCCGGCGTACGGGGCCCGATTGGGCGCGGCGATCGAGAGCATCTGGGCCGATGCCTGCGCCAAAGCCGCCGGGGGCCCGCCGTGAAAGACCTGTTCCTCAAGCGGATCCTCGAGGCGCAGCGGCTCCGCGACGAGGGCAAGCTGCGCGAGGCCCGCGCGGCGGCCGAGACGGCGCTCAAAGGGACCAGCGGGCACCCCGAGGGCGACAAGCTCCTCAGCGACATCGTGATGCGGCTCGGGGATATCCGCGAGGCCGAGCGGCTGGCCCGCCGGGCGGTGCTGCTGGCGCCCAACGACGCGAGCGTGCTGATCCACCTCGGCGTGGTGCTGGCCCGACGCGATCAGCGCGAGGAGAGCGAGCGGCTGTTCCGCCGGGCGCTGGCCGTGCAGCCGAAGAACGTGACCGGGCGGGGCGAGCTGGCCGACCTGCTGCGCGCCAGCGGGCGCCTGGCCGAGGCCGAGGCGATGTGCCGGGAGCTGCAGGCCGATGCACCGGCGGTCTTCAACCGCTCGGTGCGCCACGCCGAGGTGCTCGCTGCGGTGCTGCTGGCCACCGGCCGCGGACGAGAGTCGCTGGAGGTCTTCCGCCTCGCCGCCGAGGCACAGGACGGAAACCCCATGATGTTCGAAGGTCGGGCCTTCAACTCGCTGCTGCTGTGGGACTCGACGCCCGAAGAGATCCTCGCCTGCCACCGCGACTGGGCGCGGGCGGTCGAGCCGCGCGTGCCACTGCTGCCCGGCGTGCCGGCGCCCGGGCCCAGAGCCGCCGGACGTAAGCTCCGCGTGGGGCTGGTCTCGCCCGACTTCCGCCGCCACTCGGTGGCGTACTTCATCGAGCCGGTGATCGAGCACCTCGACCGCTCGCGGTTCGAGCTCTTCGTGCACCACACCAACACCGTGACCGACGCGGTGACCGCACGCATGCGGGCCTGCCCGGGCGTGTCGTGGCGCGAGGCCCGCCCGGGCACCGCCGCGGAGTTTGCGCAGAGGCTGAAACGCGACCGGCTCGACGTGCTGGTGGATCTCACCGGCCTCACGCACGGGCACGCCATGTTCGCCCTGCTCGCCCGCCCGGCGCCGGTCCTCGTCACGTACTGCGGTTATCCCTCGACGGTCGGCTCGTCGCGCATCGACTTCCGGATCGTCGACGCCGAGACCGACCCGCAGGCCCCCGCCGACTTCCAGAGCCACGCCGCCGAGCGCCTGCTGCGCATCGACGGCTGCTTCCTCTGCTACCGCCCGCCGCTCGACGAGGCGCCGGAGGTCGACCCCGGCCCCGCGTCGCGCGGCGAGCCGCCGGTGTTCGTGAGCTTCAACGCGGCGCAGAAGATCTCCGACGAGCTGCTGGCCATCTGGGGCCGGGTGCTCTCGGCAGCCGGCCCGGCCGCCCGGCTGCTGCTCAAGAACGCCGCGTTCGCCAGGGCCGACGAGCGCGATCGCTTCGCCGCCCGCGCCGCACGCGCCGGCATCGACCCCGCGCGGCTGGAACTCGCCGGACCCACCCAGGGTCTCCGCGAGCATCTCGCGGCGTATGCGCGGGCCGACGTGGCCCTCGACACCTTCCCTTATCACGGCACCACCACCACCTGCGAGGCGATGCTCATGGGCGTGCCCACGGTGACGCTCGCGGGCGGCCGCCACGCCTCGCGGGTCGGCGTCTCGCTTCTCAGGGCCGCCGGCATGCCGGAGCTCATCGCCGGCGACGAGGCCGGGTATATCCGCCTCGCGGCCGAGCTGGCGCTCGACCGACCTCGCTTGGCCGAGCTTCGCCGGAGTCTGCGGCCGCGAATGCTCGCCAGCCCCTTGTGCGACGGGCCCGGCTTCGCCCGCCGCTTCGGCGATGCGCTCGAGCGGGCGTGGGCCCTGGCCGGCGAGCGTGCCGCCGCGGGACGATAGAGAGCCTCCGTGCCCTCGCTGCTCAAAGCAACCATCCCCACTCCGCTGGGGCCGATGACGGCCCGCGCCGACGACCGCGGCCTGCGCCTGCTCGACTTCACCGACCGGCGCGGCCTCGCCGGCCGTCTCGAGCGGATCGTCGCCGCCGGCGCGTCGATCGCCGCGGGCGAGCACCCCGCGCACCGAGCCGCGCGCCAAGCCCTCGACGCCTACTTCTCTGGCGACTCCGGCTGGGAGCGTCTGCTCGACCCCTTAGAGGCCGCAGCCCCCACGACCGCCTTCGAGCGGGCCGCGTGGGACGCCCTGTGCCGCATCCCCCTCGGCCAGACCCGCAGCTACGCCGTCCAGGCGCGGGCCATCGGCCGCCCCGACGGAGCCCGCGCCGTGGCCCGGGCCAACGGTGTGAACTTCCTGGCGATCGTTGTCCCCTGCCACCGTGTGGTGGGGGCCGACGGGTCGCCCGTCGGGTACGGCGGGGGTATCGAGCGTAAGCGCTGGCTTCTCGCGCACGAGGCCGCGATGTCCGGCGGGCTCTTCGCCGCCGTGGGTCGATCGGCGGCGCGTTGAGCCGACCGCCGCGCGGGCGGCCGCGATCGCACCGGCACCGATCACGCCGGCGGCCCCGGGGCAAACCCTGCGAACCCCAAGCGTGCGCCTGCCCGGGGTCGGCTCTCCGTCAGGCCTTCACCGGCACGCCGGCGCCCTTGCGGCTCTCGTTGAGCAGCTTGCGGAGCACGGTGTGCAGAATGCCGCCGTTGCGGTAATAGTTCAGCTCAACCGCCGAGTCGAGCCGGCACACGGCGTGGAAGACGACCTTCTGGCCTTTCTTCTCGCCCTGCGTCACCGTCGCGGTCACCTTGATCTCGCCCCGCGGCGTGAGCTCGGCCGGAAGCTCGATGTCGAAGACGTCGGTCGGGCACAGGCCCAGCGACTCGGCCGTTTGGCCGGGCTTGAAGGTCAGCGGCAGCACGCCCATGCCCACCAGGTTCGACCGGTGGATGCGCTCGAAAGACTCGGCGATCACGGCCTTGACGCCGAGCAGCATCGTGCCCTTGGCCGCCCAGTCGCGCGACGAGCCCATGCCGTAGTCCTTGCCCGCCAGCACCACCAGCGGCGTGCCCGCCTTCAGGTAGTTCTCGCTGGCCTCGAAGATCGTGGCCACGGGGGCGCCGGGCCGCGTGAAGTCGCGCGTCCACCAGCCCTCCTTCACCGCGGCGGGCTGCCCGTCGGTCGAGACGCCGGTGAGCTTGTTCTTCACCCGCACGTTGGCGAAGGTGCCGCGGGTCATCACCCGGTCGTTGCCGCGCCGCGAGCCGTACGAGTTGAACTGGCTCCTCGCGACGCCCAGCGACTTGAGGTACTCACCGGCCGGGCTCTTCTCGGCGATGTCGCCCGCCGGAGAGATGTGGTCGGTGGTCACCGAGTCGCCCACGTGCACGAGCACCCGGGCGCCCGAGATGCCCGGCAGACGCCCCTCGGGGGCCCTGGCCGACATGCCCTGGAAGTACGGCGGGTGCTGGATGTAGGTGCTCTTCTCGCTCCAGCCGTACAACTCCGACTTGGATACCGGCACCTTGTTCCACGTCTCGTTGCTCGTGAACACCCCCGCGTACTGGCGCGAGAACTGCTCGGGCGTCACGCACTGGGCCCTGACCGCCTGCACCTCGGCGTGGGTCGGCCAGATGTCCTTCAGGAAGACCGGCTTGCCGTCGGCCGCCGTGCCCAGCGGCTCGGAGGCGAGGTCGATGGCCACCGAGCCGGCGATGGCATAGGCCACGCACAGCGGCGGCGACGCGAGGTAGTTCGCCTTCACGCTCGGGTGCACGCGCCCCTCGAAGTTGCGGTTGCCCGACAGCACCGACGCCGCGACCAGGTCGCCCTGCCGGATGGCGGCCTCTACCTCCTCCGGCAGCGGGCCCGAGTTGCCGATGCACGTCGTGCACCCATACCCCACGGTGTGGAAGCCCAGGGCCTCCAGGTCGGCCGTCAGCCCGGCCTTGTTGAAGTAGTCGGTCACCACCTTCGAGCCCGGAGCCAGAGAGGTCTTCACCCACGGCTTGCTCCGCAGGCCCAGAGCCCGAGCCTTGCGCGCCACCAGACCCGCCGCGATCATCACGTCGGGGTTGCTGGTGTTGGTGCAGCTCGTGATGGCCGCGATGACCACCGCTCCGTGGGTGATGCGGCTGGCGCCGCCCGCCGCGTGCTTCACCTCGCCCGAAGCGCCCAGGATCTTCTCGGCCGGCAGCCCGAAGCTCGTGTTGCCCAGCGGGGCCGCCAGGCTCTTGAAGAACTCGGCCTTCACGTTCTTCAGCTCGACGCGGTCCTGCGGGCGCTTGGGGCCCGCGAGGCTCGGCTGCACCGTGCCCAGATCCAGCTCCATCACGTCGGTGAACACCGGCTGCGGCGACGCCTCGTCGTGCCAGAGCATGTTGCCCCGGCAGTAGGCCTCGGTGAGCTCGGCCTGCGCGGCCCGCCCGGTGAACTTCAGGTACTCGATCGTCTGACGGTCGACCGGGAAGAAACCCATCGTGGCCCCGTACTCCGGGGCCATGTTCGCGATCGTCGCCCGGTCGGGCACCGACAGCGCCGCCATGCCCGGCCCGAAGAACTCCACGAACTTGTCGACCACGCCCCGCTTGCGGAGCATCTGCGTCACCGTCAGCACCAGGTCGGTGGCCGTCGCCCCCTCCGGCAGCTTGCCCACGAGGCGGAACCCGATCACCTCCGGCGGCAGCATGTAGTACGGCTGGCCCAGCATCACCGCCTCGGCCTCGATGCCGCCGACGCCCCAGCCCACCACGCCCAGGCCGTTGATCATCGTGGTGTGGCTGTCGGTGCCCACCAGCGAGTCGGGGTACGCCACCGTCTCGCCGCCCACGGTCTTGGTGAGCACGCCGGGCGAGAGATGCTCCAGGTTCACCTGGTGCACGATCCCGGTGGCCGGCGGCACGCACCGGAAGTTGCTCAGCGACTGCTGGCCCCACTTGAGGAACTCGTACCGCTCGGTGTTCCGCTCGAACTCCTTCTGCGCGTTGATCGTCAGCGCCGCCGCCGAGCCGAAGGCATCGACCTGCACCGAGTGGTCGATGACCAGGTCGCACGGCACCAGCGGGTTGATCGCGTTCGGATCGCCCCCCAGCGCCTTCATCGCATTGCGCATCGCCGCCAGGTCCACCACGCACGGCACGCCGGTGAAGTCCTGCAGCACCACGCGACCGGGCATGAAGGGCAGCTCGCCCGAGCCCGGCTTCTTCGCGTCGTACCCCGCCAGCCCCGCCACGTCGTCGTTGGTCACCACGAACCCGTCGACGTTCCGCAGCATCGCCTCCAGCAGCACGCGGATCGAGTACGGCAGCGTCGCGATCGGCCTCCCCACGCGCGCCTGCTCCAGCGCCGCCAGCGCGAAGTAGGTGTAGGTCTTCCCCGAGACGGCGAGCGAGCGGCGGGCGTTGAACGGGTCGGCGGGCTTCATGGCGTGGCTCCTTGGGTCGAACTCCGAACGAACCATAGGGTTCGATCAGATATCCACCAAATCGATCAACTGTATGGCTTCGATCACTCTGGTTTATGGATTGCCCGCCGGACGCGCCCGGCGCGGCGCCTCCCACGCCCGCGGCGTCGCGATCGCCCCCAGCACGTCGTCCGCCCCCTCGATCGCCGTCAGCCGCGGGTACCGCAGCCCCCGGCCGTATTCGATTGTCCGCGGCTCGATCCGATCCCCGAACTCCACCAGCAGCTCGATCCGCCCGCGTGAGGCCGACTCCCGCACCGCCTGCCGCAGCCGCTCGGGCGTGTACACCCACCCGTTCGCCGCGACGATCCTCTGCGTGAACGCGACCTGACCGCGGTCGGCCGGCGAGCCCGGCACGATCTCGGTCACCATCCCCGCCGCGTCGGTCCGAAGCCCGATCGACGCCCGCAGGTTCACGCCCGCGTCCTCGGCGGCGATCTTCTTCTGCAGCGCCGTCGGCTCGTCCGCCCAGTCCAGCCGCACGCCCAGCCGGGACAACAGCGGCGCCATGTCCAGCGACTCCGCCGGCCGCTCGATCCGCCGGCGGACCAGCCCGTCCCAGTCCTCGCCCGGGAACACCGCCGCGAGCCCCGCCACCACGTCGGCCCGGGTGTAGGTGTGCACCGACCCCACCGGCCGCACCGGCACGTTGAAAAACGCCGCGCAGAAGTCGTCCAGCGACTTCGCCCCCCCCGTGCCCGCCCGGATGATCGCGTCGGCTTCCAGCCAGAACAACGCGGCCTCGCCGTAGTAATCCTGACCCCGCCGGATGTCGAACCAGCTCACGCCCCGCGGCCTCAGGAACCGGGCCGAACGGGCCGTGTCCTCCACGCTCCGCCACAAGCGCCCGCTCCGCTGCTGCATCGCCACCGCCGAGTCGGCGATCTCCTGCCGGTACTCCTCCACGTTCGTCAGCCCGCTGCGGACGCTGATCACCGAGTCGTAGTACGCCGTCAGCCCCTCGTACACCCACAGCAGCTCGGTCCGGGCCGGGGTGTGGAAGTCCGGCCGCACCAGCCCCTCGGGCGCCGCCAGCTTGCCCACCCACGCGTGGATGTACTCGTGCGGGATCACCTGCAGACCGCCGCCGCCCGCCCGGTGCTCGTCGGGCCGCGCCTCCAGCAGCGCCCGCTCCGGCAGCCCGATGAACGTCGACGTCGCGTGCTCCACGCCAAAGCGCAGGTCGTCGCCCAGCAACAGCAGGAAGTCAAAGCCCCGCCGCGGGAACGGCCCGAACACCGACACCGTCTGCCGGCACATCTCTTCCAGTCGGGGGATCAGCCACTCCGGCGGCTTCACGGCCCGCCCGTCCTCCGCCACCGTGTGCAGCAGGTGCGCGCCCTGGTTCTCGACGTGCAGCCGCGTCGTGGCCAGGTGCTCGCCGAAGATCATCGGCGAGTCGATGAGCTCGGCCAGCGGCACCGGCCCCAGCCGGACCGCCTGCCCCGCCGCGTCGGTCACCCAGCCCCCCGGCAGCGCCGACGCCGCCGCCCAGCCCGCGGGCCAGTGCACCGTCGGACGCACATCGATTTCCGAGTGCCCAACGCCCCCGGGATAGACCAGCACCGTGTTCCAGTTCAGCCCGCCGAAGTTCCGCCGCCCGTACGTGTCGGTGCTGCGCGAGTTGGCGTTGGGCTGCGACGCGATGTAGCCCATCGTCACCCGGACCTCGTCGCACCCGCGCGGCACCAGCACCGTGACGCGCTCGACGCGCGTCGGGTCGCGGTCCCACGCCAGGCTCTCCCCGCGGCAGTCGAACACGCGAAGATCGACCACATTCTCAATCGGGCCCGACGGCGTGTGATTCCCCGGCGTCCAGATGCAGTAGAACAAGTCGACCGCGTCCACCC
>JACVCL010000033.1 GCA_016742075.1 Phycisphaerales bacterium | reverse complement strand
CGCGACCCCCCCGCCCCCGGCGGCCCCCCCCTGCCCATCCCCGCCCCCCTCGACCACCCCGCCTTCGTCGTCGAAGCCATCAACGGCCGCGTGCTCGACCTCTCGTTCCGAGGCGGCGTCAATGACCCCTACTTCACCAACGCCCCCATCGTGCTCTACACCTCCGACGACCGCCCGGTGAGGGCCCGCATCACCGCCACCCGCAGCGGCGAGCCCTGGCGCACCTGCACCGCCGAGCTCATCGACGCCGACCCCGGCCTCGCCCGCGGCGACGTCGGCCGGTGGGACCTGCCCGAGCCCGCCGTCGAGAGCGGCCTCATCCACACCCACGCCTGCGACGACCTGGCCGCCCTCGCCGCGGCGCTCGCGGCCATCGACGAGCTCCGCCGCCTGCCCGCCGCGGCCCACGTCCGCCTGCTGTTCACCCGCGCCGAAGAGATCGGCTTCATCGGGGCCATCGCCGCGTGCAAACTCGGCACCATCCCACGCGGCGCCCGCGTGCTGGCCCTCGAGAACTCGCGCAGCTTCCCCCACGACTCGCCCATCGGCGCCGGGCCCATCGTCCGCGTCGGCGACCGCATCTCGACCTTCTCGCCCACGCTCACCGCGGCGGTGGCCAAGGTCTGCGAGTCGCTCGCCAAAGATCGCCCCGGGCCCGACGGCTTCCGCTGGCAGCGCAAGCTCATGCCCGGCGGCGCCTGCGAGGCCTCGGCCTTCCAGTGCTACGGGCACGACGCCACCTGCGTCTGCCTGCCCCTGGGCAACTACCACAACATGGCCGACCTCGACCTCGTGCAGTCGGGCGACCCCCACGCCGCCGCCCACGCCCGGGCCGGACGCGAGTTCGTCAGCGCCGACGACTACCACAACCTCATCGACCTGCTCGTGGCCTGCGCCACCCGCTTGGCCGACGCCGAGCCGCTCATCCAGCGCATGGAGAAGCTCTACGCCGACAAGAAGTTCGTGCTGGGGTGATCGCGCGGCCCCCCTCACCCAGCGCCCCACCACCACCGCGCCGGCCACCCCCCAAAAACCACGAGCGGCATGACGGTTTCGCCATGCCGCCCGGAGGGAGAAAGAGAGACCGGTGATCGCGGCCCGCCCGCCGCGTCCGTGCGGCGGGCGACCGCGGTCGTGATTCAGGCGGTGAGCACAGCCTCCACGTCGCCCAGGCTGTCGGCGAGCTTCTTCTCCAGCTCGGGAAGCTTCGAGGGGCTCAGCGAGAGCTCGTCGAGCACCGCGGGGATGATCTGGTTCGTGACCGTCTCCATCCGGAACCCCTTGTCGAGCCCCGCCGCCAGCGCCTCGGCCACGTGCACCAGGCACGCCAGCGTCCGCGTGCCCGCCGGCAGCTCCATCGGGTTGTGATGGTGCCCGCACACGGCCCCGAACGCCTTGGGAAACTTCCACTTCTCGCTCAGGGCCATGCCGAACTGCTGGTGGTTGGCCCCGAACACGCGCGACTCGACGTCAAGAAGGTTGTTCTGCGGCGTGCCGTTCGGCCCCACCGCCAGACCGTTGAACACCTCGATGAACTTGTTGCGGTCGAACTGCAGCTCGACCATGATCCCGATGTCGTGGATCAGCCCGGCCAGGAACGCCTCGTCGGCCGCGCCCATGCCCAGCTCCGACGCCACAAGCTTCGCCCCCGTCGCGGTCGCCACCGAGTGGCTCCACAGGTCCTTGGCGGCGAACTGCGGGCAGATCTGCCCGCCCTTGAAAAGCTTGGCCAGGCTCGCCGAGATCGCGATGTTCTTCACCGCGTTCAGACCCAGCAGCACCAGCGCGCGGTTGATCGACCCGATCTGCCCCGGCAGCCCGTAGAACGAGCTGTTGACCACCTTCAGGATGCGGCTGCACAGCGCCGGATCGTTCGAGATCACCTTGTGCAGGTCCTGCGCCGTCGACGACGGCGCCTCCACCAGCTCGATGATCCGGATCGTGATCTCCGGCAGCGTCGCGATGTGGCTGATCTCGCGGATCGCCGACGCCACGACCTGGCTCTGCTCCATCGTCTTGACGCTCATGCCGGGTCTCCCTGCCCGCCGGGGACCGCCGCGATCACGCGCGGCCGACATCCGGCAGCACCCGGTCATCGACCCCCCGCGGGCCCGGCTTTCGCGCGGTTCCCGGAACCCTCCCTGTTTTTGCAGCCCCGGCGCCGTTCCTGCGCCCGCGCAGACCGATAACCCACGCCCCGCCGGACACCGCGCACATGCTCTTCGCCCCCCGTCCTCGCTCAGATCCAGCCGATCCGCGGCATCGGGCCCACCAGCGGTCGCAGCCACTCGAAGTACGCCGGCGCGACGTCGCTCGACCCCTTCAGCCACGCCTCGGGCATGTGCCGCGTCTTGGCCGCCACCGCCGACAGCTCCACCCTCTTCATCCGCGATTCGTACGGCGAGGTCGACACCCGCTCGATGGCGATCGACCCGTCGCGGTCGCCCCGCACCGCGACCTCGGCCGCCGTGCGCCCGGCCCGGCGGGCCTCCTGCTGGTCCACCGGCGACGCGTCGGGCCAGCACCGCTGCGGGTAGCCCAGCGTGTCGGCCCGCACCCGCGGCGGCTTCCCGCCCGCGGGGGTGAGCTTCTTGGTCAGGAAGTCGGCCAGCGCATCGCCCAGCGCCCCGGTGCCCGAAAGCCGCACGTTCCCGTGCGCGTCCTTCTCCTTGATCTCCGACACCAGCGCCAGCACCGGCGTGCCGTTCTTGTCCTGCACACCCTCCGACACCGCGATGTGGCAGCGCTTGTGCCGGGCGTACACCCGCTCCACCTCGCCGGCGAACGCATCGGTGTCGAACGGCCGCTCGGGCACGTAGATCAGGTGCGGACCGTCATCGTCCCGCTCGCGCATCAGCCCCGACGCCGCGGTCAGGAACCCCGCGTGCCGCCCCATCACCACGTTGATCTTGATCCCCGGCAGCGCCCGGTTGTCGAGCTGGTCGCCCATGAACGCCATCGCCACGTAGCGCGCCGCCGAGGCGAACCCAGGCGTGTGGTCGTTTTCCATCAGGTCGTTGTCGATCGTCTTCGGCACGTGGAAGCACCGCAACTCGTACCCCGAGCCGTTGGCCAGCTCGTTGACGATCCGGCACGTGTCCGACGAGTCGTTGCCCCCGATGTAGAAGAAGTACCGGATGTCGCGGGCCTTGAGCTTCTCGAAGATCCGCTCGCAGTAGGCCCTATCGGGCTTGTCGCGCGACGACCCCAGCGCCGCCGAAGGCGTCGCCGCGATCAGCTCCAGCCGGTCCTGCGGCGTGTCGGTCAGATCCACCAGTTTGTCATCCACCATCCCCTTCACACCGTGCCGGGCGCCGAAGATCCGCTTGATCGCCCCGTGACCCCGCAGGCCCTCGATCACCCCCACCAGCGACTGGTTGATCACCGCCGTCGGCCCGCCCGACTGACCGATCACCGCGTTCCCGGCCACCAGCTGCTTGCCCATGATCGCGCTCCCTATCAACCCCGGCTCCGATCCTACCGCCCACCCCCCCAAACGCCACCGCGTCGCCGCCGCCCACCGGGCAATCCCGGGCCCAACCATTACACTGACCCCATGCGCGCCCGAGCGCTCACCACCGCCGCCATCGCCCTCACACCCCTGCTCTCCGGCTGCGCCGCGAGCGGCGAGGGGCCCGCGCTGAGCTTCCCGGCCGGCGAGTACCCCGTCTACTTCCAAGCCGCCAAGGACGTCCTCCGCGACGCACGCTTCGACCTGGCGCGCATCGACGCCCAGTCCGGCATCGTCCAGACCGACCCGCGCGCCTCCTCCGGCTTCGCCACACCCTGGATCCCCCACTCCGCCACCTTCGCCGACTCGGTCGAGGGCGTCGCCCAGCGCCAGCGCCGCATCGCCACCATCGCCTTCTCACCCCCCACCTCACCCCCCACCGCCGGGCAGGCGCCCTCGGCCCCGGGCCCTACCGACCCCAACACCCCGATGACCCTCAGCGTCTCGGTGATGATCCAGCGCACCTACCGCCCCGGCCGCCGTGTCGACCCAACCTCCATCCGCCTCAGCAGCTTCACCGTCGACACCCTTTCCGAGCAGGCCGGCGAGCCACGCCAGTTCTCCAGCGACCTCCGCCCCGACCCGGCCCTCGCTGCCAGCCTTGCCGCGAAAATCAGGGACCGCGCCCGGGAGATCAGCGGTAAGTAACCAGTTTGGGTGGCGTCCGAGACTGGTAATTACCCTGGTCCTGGCCTATAACTGGGAATCTTCACCGGATCCTCACCCAGTTCTGCGGAATCTTGCTCATTTCGAAAACCCCTACAAAGGTATCGCTCGATTTCGACCCCAAGATGGGGAATAATCACGCACCCGGATGCCCCACTGCGGGGCCCGTCCCCTCGCACAGCCCTTTCCACGGCTGAAAGGAGAAGCGATCCATGACGATCGCCGCCACCCACCTCGGCTCCGAGCACCTCGCTCGGGCGGTTCAGATCACCACCCAACTTGCCGCGCTGCCGGCGATCGCCACGCTCGACTGGTGCGAGCGCGCCGCCGCCGCGCTGCTCCCGCTGCACGCCCGCTCGATGGTCAGCGTCACCATCGCCCAGTCGCAGCACATGCCGCAGGGCCTGATGCTGACCGACTTCGAGTGCGAGGGCGCCGTCGACGGCACCGCCGCGCCCGGCCGCAAGCCCGGCGCCGGCGTCGACCTCGACATCTTCCGCGGCGCCGACGCCTCGCTGCTCGGCTGGGCCCTGCCCCACCTGCCCGCCGGCGAACACGGCGCCCCGCGCATCGGACTTCTCCGCGAAGTCGCCGACGCTTCGGGCTGGGCCGCCACCGCCGCCGGCAAGCGCTACCACTCCGCCGGCCTGCACGACCTTCTCGTCGCCGTCGTCAAGCTCGGCGGCGAGAACATCGGGCGCGTCCTCGCCGTCGAGGTCGCCGTCCGCCCCAACGACCCCCACCTGAACACCGCCGACGCCGCCCTGCTCGCGGCCGTCCTCCCCACGCTCGCCGCCCGGGCCCTCTCGGCCTTCGGCGCCTCGCCCCTCAACCCCAACCATCGCATCACCCCGCGCGAGCAGGAAGTCCTCGAGCAGCTTGCCCTGGGCAAGACCGTCAAGCAGATCGCCACCGATCTCGACCGCTCGCCCCACACCGTGCACGACCACGTCAAGAGCCTCCACCGCAAGCTCAACGCGTCCTCCCGCGGCGAGCTCGTCGCCCGCGTGCTGGGCCACATCGACGCATGCACCCTCCGCGACACCCGGCCCAAGTCGCGTCGCGGCGGCCCGCACGACCAGCCCGCCCCGCGGGCCGGCGGCAACGCCCGCCCCGCCGCCGCCGGCCGCTGAGCGCCCGCGCCGCCCGCTTCCACCATCCCGCGTGAACAACAACGCCCGCACCTGTCCGGTGCGGGCGTTGTGCTTTCCCAGGTGGAGTAGAGGAGGAAGATCGTTCACGCCCGCCGCGTCGTCGCGGCCACGGGCGGGTGGTGTCGGTCAGCGCGGCCCGATCAGGCCAGACCCAGCTCGCGGGCCAGGGCCTCGGCGGCCTGGTCCAGCCGCTCGGGCGTCTCGTAGGTGCCCGCCGCGATCTCGCCGCGGACGCGGTTCACCAGATCCGTGCGGATCGGCTCGGAAGAGGCCAGCGCCTCGGCCGAGAGCTCGACCGTGTCGGCCTGCGCCGCCCGGGGCGTGGCCGCCGGGGCCGTGCGAGCGGACTGAGCGCGGGTCGCGGCGTCGGGGCGGAGGGTCGTGGCAGAGTTCACAGTGTTGATCGCGGACATGGTGGGGAACCTCCGTACAAGGGCTCGGAGCCCGGCGGCGGGGGGGCAACAGACCTGGTTGCCGACGCGGCCGGACTGCGGAGCGGATCGTGGGAAGGAAGGCGTACACTCCGAAGGGGCGGTTCCACCGGGACCCTCCGGAACCTCTCGAACGAACAGGTGTATCGGTTGTGCGGAGGCGCCTTGATCGAATTCTCCGAGTTCGGCAAAAATCACTCAAGCACCTGGTAGACCATGACTTGCGGCAATAATTCAAAAGCGGTCCTCAGGGTTTTTCTGATGTGTCACCGGCCCTTTCCCAACCGGGAAACCCGGTTCCGGGCACGCCAACTCCCAGTTGTGGGGTCGGTGCTGAGCCTCGCGGCGGTCGCCGCCCTCATCGGCTGCGCCGGCAAGCCTGCGCCCCCTCCCGCCGACCCCAACGCCGAGGCCCGCCGCAGCACCGGCACCGAGCTCTTCGGCGGCACCTGGAAGGACGATGCCCAGCGCTCCGGGTTCGTGGTGCAGGACCACTCGGCCCGGGTCCGCGGCCGGCAGGTGGGCTGGAGCATCCTCCTCGAGTCGCTGCGCGATTCCGGCGACGGCCCGGCCGCGCAGCGCGCCGCCCAGCAGCGCCTCGACGAGATCGCCGAGGCGCTCGGCCGCAGCGACCTGCGCCTGCAGCGCGAGCGCCGAGGCTGGGCCATCGTGGCCGGCTCGTACAACGGCCCCAGCGATCCCAAGGCCCAGGCCGATCTCAAACGCCTGCAGGACTTCGAGATCAACGGGAGCCGGCCCTTCTCCAGGGCGTTCCTGGCCCCGCCGCCGGCCCAGGCCGATCCGGGCAAGTCCCCCGAGAACAACCTGGCCAAGGTCCGTGAGCTGATCGGCGACGAGGCGAAGTACACCCTGCAGATCGCGGTGTACGAGTCGCCCGACCGCGAAGAGGCCAAGCGCGCCGCCGAGAGCGCCGCCGCGGCCCTGCGCGCCGAGGGCGAGCAGGCGTTCTACTACCACGGCCCGCGTCGCAGCATGGTCACCGTGGGCGTCTTCGGCCCGCGCGACATCAACGACAAGGGCGTCGAGGTCAGCCCCGTGCTGGCGGCCCTTCGCCAGAAGTACCCGCACAACCTGATGAACGGCCGCGAGATCCTCGAACGCTCGCCCGGGGCCGAGGCCCGCCGGCAGCCGAGCACCCTGGTGGCCATCCCGGCCCAGTAGCCCGTTAGGGGTGTGGACAACCTGACGGCAGCGCCGAATCGACCGCCCGTTCGGGTGTCGGCCGCTCGCGCAGTCACCCCACCGACCGCGCAGGACCCGCGCTGACCCCTTCTCTCGGACGTGGCAGGGCCGAAATCTTCGGGAAACCCCTTGCGGGCGAGGATTGCGCGGGTATTCTTTGGCGTAGCCGAAAGGCCCGCCTCGCACAGGGCGGTCGGAGTTCCGATAACCTGCAACCGGAATACGTTCGGGCCGAGCGGAAGTGTCCCTGTTCTTCGCCGGCGTGTTCCCCGCCCCACCCATGCCGCGGAGGGGCCCATCTGTGCAATCCGCGGCGGTCGGCCCGCGCCCCCCAGGCTCGGCGTCGGATTGCAGCGTTTGAGGCCGGGGCGTTCGCGTCGCAAGACGCCTCTGTGAGTAAGAGGGCAAGCACCCCGTTCGTGTCGTGCGTGACCTCAGACGCCTGCAAAGCCCGCCCGCGAAAGGCATAGTCGCGGGCGGTGTCTTTTTTGGATCAGGCCGGACGCGTGCGCCCCCGGGGCTCGACCGACGCGGATGGGTCGCTCAATTCCGGTGCTTCGGTCGGATCACCGGAGGGATCGGAATCGCGGATCGCATGCACGTCCCGAGCCCCGTGGAGCACGCGCACGATCGAGACGGGCTGCGTCGGCGGCCGGTACACGCTCAGAATCTGATGAACAGTCCAGAGGCGCAGCACCTCATCGGTGAGATTGCGGCGGACACGGCCGATGCCCGGCGATTCGCCGAGACGAGCGGGCGGCCGGCGCCGCGCAACCCGCCGGGCACCCCCCCTAACGCCTCCTCACCCGGATCACCACCAGGCTCGTGTCGTCGGTCTCGGGCTTGAGGCCGATGAAGCGGCGGACCTCCCAGATGATGTGGTCGGCGATCATCTGGGCCGGGGCCTCGGGGTCGGTGGTCAGGATCCAGCGCAGCGCGTCGATCAGCCGCGGGCGGCCGAACTTCTTGTTCTCGAAGTTCATCGCGTCGACCACGCCGTCGGTGTAGGCCACCAGCGTGTCGCCGGGTTTGAGGTGCACGATGGCCCGGTCGTACTTCTGGGCCTCGTCGATGCCCACCGCCATGCCGCCGGCGGTGAGCGACTCGAGCTCGCACACGTACCCGCCGGCCTTGCCCAACCCGGGCATCGAGATGCCCGTCGCCGGTTTCTGCCGGGCCAGCAGCGGCGGGTCGTGCCCGGCGTTGCAGTAGGTCAGGCGCAGGGTCTTGGGGTCGATCACGCCGTAGAACAGCGTGGCGAACTCGTTGGCCAGCGTGTCGCGCGTGAGGTCCTGGTTCACACGGGTGATGACCTCGTGCAGGTGGTAGAGCTGCTGCGCGTGGGCCCGCAGGCTGGCCCGCACGGCCGTCATGAGCAGGGCCGCGGGAACCCCCTTGCCCACCACGTCGCCGATGGCCACGCCCAGGTGGCCGTTGAGCGGGATGAGGTCGTAGAAGTCGCCCCCCACGTCGAAGCTGGGGTTGTACCGGGCCGCGATGTCGAGCTGCGGGAACTCGGGCGGCTTGGCGGGGATCAGCCGGCGCTGGATGTCGCCCGCCAGCTCGAGCTGCCGCTTGATCGATCGCGCGTGCTGCTCGGCCTCGATCAGCCGCGCCCCCGCCACCGCCGCCGAGACCAGCTCGGCGATCGTGCGCAGCATCGCCTGCTCCTCGTCGCTGAAGGGCCGCGCGTGCTTGGTGTACAGCCGCATCAGCCCCACCGACTGGCCCTTGAAGCTCAGCCCGCCGCTGAGCGAGGCCACCAGCCCCTCCTCGGTGTAGGCCGCCCGCAGCGCCTCGTCGGCCGGGGTGCGCACGTCGGGCGAGATCACCACGCGCCCCTTCATCGCCGACGCGTCGGGCAGGCCCGGCACCGCCTGCTCGGCCAGCCGGGCCGCCAGCCGGTCGGGGATGCCCACGTAGGCCTTGAGCTCCAGCCGCTCTTCGTCGGCGTCGAGCAGGTGCACCGTGCCCGCGTCGGCCTCCAGCAGTTCGATGGCCGAGCGGATCGCCGTGTCGAGGATCTGCCCCAGGTCGCGCTGCCCCACCAGCAGCGACGAGAGCTTGTTGAGCAGCGCCAGGCCCGTGTTGCGGTGCCTCAGCAGCACCTCGTGCTCGCAGAACTCGTTGATGGTGCTGGCCACCACCTCCACCACCGTCTGCATGGCGCCCCATCGTCCGTCGTCGATCGACTCGGCCGGGCCCTCCGGCGGCTCGATGACGATCGCCCCGCTCGGCCGGCCCGCCACGTGCAGCGGCACCACCAGCCGCCGGTGCTCCGAGAGCGTGGCCGAGAGGTCCGCGGCGTGTTCCAGGGCCGTGCGCACGTCGGCGGCCTCTTCGAGCGCCTCACGCGTCTGCGGCTCGATCACCGCCCACGGCGGCTCGCCCTGCGTCTGCACGATCCGGCGGCCGCGTTCGTCGCGCACCGTGATCCGCCCGGGGCCGCCGGCCAGCTGCGACAGCGCATCGGCCAGCGCGGCGACTGAGCCGTCGGTCAGAAAGTCGGCGATGGAGTACCGCTGGCTCGTCATGCGGGGCGTGGGCCGAAGGGGTGAAGGCTACACCGCCCGCGCCTTGAAGGCCCGGCGGCCGATTCACCGCCCCGCGCGCAGACCGCCCGCCCCGGTGACGGCACCGGCCGCGGTCATGGGGCCGGGGCCGGCCGCTCGCCCGCGGGCTGCGACCAGATGGCCCGCAGCGCCTCGGTGAGCGGGTCGGGGTCGCCGCCCAGGGCCTGGTCGATGCGGTCGATGATCGCGAAGCCCGAAGTGAGATCGCCCGCGTTGCCCGTCTGGTAACCCAGGTAGGCCAGCAGCAGCCCCGCGTCCTTGCCCTGCACGGTGTTCAGCCGGCCGCGGGCCTCCAGCTGGCGGCGCAGCGGCTCGAGGCGGTCGGCCGGCGGCAGCAGCCGCGCGTTGTAGCGGGCGGGAATCAGCTCCGGGTAGGCCCGCAGCAGGTTCCGCAGATTGAACGCCGCCGAGACGATGAGCCCCGCGCCGAGCTGCGCGTGGATACGCCCGGCGGCGGCCATCGGGTCGCCCTTGATCACGCCGATCGCCGCCGCGAAACGCTCCTCGGCGTTGAAGAACCGCCCGGCCATCAGCTCGTCCTGCCCCCGGGCCATGTGCTCGGCGTACACCTGCTCGCCGGTCTGCCTCGGCGTCAGGCTGTCGATCACCGGCGCCGGGCCCCTGAGCAGCTCGGCCGCGTCGCGTGAGATCATCGCCCGCCGGTCGCGCGGGTCGAGCGGGATGACGGCCCCGTCATCGCCCGTCGCCCCCGTGGCCCCGGTCGCACCCGTGGCCCCGGTGGGGCCCTCGGCCCCCGGCAGCCGGAGGCGACGGCGGAACTCATCCATCCGACGGTCGAACTCGGTGCGCGGCCGCTCGGGCTCGGCGGCGCCGGTGGGGCCGGTGGGGCCGGTCGCACCCGTCACGCCCGTGCTCCCCGTGGGGCCGGTGGGGCCCGTCGGCCCCGTCGCGGCGCGCGGCGGCTCAGGGGGAACAAACTGCGCCAGGTTCGGGTTCCGCGCCCGCAGGGTGTCGACCACCCCCTCGAACGGCGTCTCGACCCGGTTGCTCAGCACGCCGGCCCCGGTCGCACCGGTGGTACCCGCCGCGCCCGTCGGGCCGGTGGCAGAGGTGGTGGCGGCGGGGCCGCCCATGGGGTTGTCGGGCGTGGCCGGTCCGGCGGGACGGGCGGGCCGGAAGTTGTTCCCGAACGACGGGCCGTCGAGCGGCAGGTTCCGCACGCCCTCGAGCCCCGAGACGGTGAGCGCCGTCCAGCGGTTCTGCAACTGATCGCGTGAGGCGCCGAGGATCAGCGGCTGCGACGCCTCGCCGATCGTGAAGCCGGTCGGCGATCGCAGCCGCGAGTGCAGGCCGATGAACGGGTCGGCCTCCATCGGCGAGCGGTTGGGGTCGGCCGCCGCGGACGTCGCCCCGCTGCCGGCCCGCCGGATGATCAGATCCTGGTACCCCGCCGACTGCCCACCGGTGGTCCAGTCGAAACTCGCCCGCAGCCCGCCGAGGTTGCGGACGTTGGCCGTGGCCAGCCCCGACGAGAACGAATCGCGCTCGAAGTTGAACTGCGCGTTCGACCCGAGGTTGCCCCGGAAGTCGTCGGGCGCCCGGTAGCCCACGTTGCCGCGGAACGACTTGCCGTCGGGCGCGTTGCCCGTGACGATCGCGTTGCGGAAGCGGAATTCCGCGGCGTAGTCGCGCGCGTTGGCGTTGCGCCCGCCCGAGCCCTGCCGCAGGTTGGCGTCCAGGGCCCGCCCGTCGCCGAGGGCGTTCTGGGCCAGCGCCGCGGGCGCGGCGGCCCCCGCAACGGCGGCGAGCACCAACGGCGACAGAGCCCGGCGGAGCATGAGCATGGCAAGACCTCCTGCACCGAATCTTAGGCGAACACCCGCCCCGCGCCCCTCCGCGAGAACGCCCCGCCACCTCGCTCAGGCCGCCTTCGGAGCATCGGGCAGCGGCTCGCCACACTCGGTGCAGACGCGGCTCGGTCCCATCGGATACGCGCACGCCGGGCACCGACGGCGCCGCACACGCCGCCGGCGGCGGAGGGCGCGGGCCGTCTCCAGCGCCACCACGATCGGCGCGACGTAGATCGCCAGGTTGGCCAGCAGGCCGCCCCAGATCGGCTCGAGGGGGAACACGAAGGGCATGCCCTCGAGGTACCAGGACTTGCCCATGAGCCGCGGCGACGTCCATTCGTCCGGAATCCGAATGCCCGAGTCCACACGCCATGTCGGGCCGCTGAGGGCGATGCTCGTCCGCGCGACCGCGGCCCGGAATGGCCAGCCGATCGCTTGATCCACCATCACGAGATATCGCTCGGCCTCGGATCTTGACGGGTCCGCATGTCCGATCCGGCTCCAAGCGGGGACGGATCCGCCCACCTTCACCGGTTCTCCCTCGGGCCGTATGGCCGGGGCGTTTTGGCCAAAGACGACCGTCTGCCCCAGCCCCGACAACTGTTGCCACCACCACTCTCCGGGCTCACCGGCGCCGATCGTCTCGGCAACGCCGCTGCCGGCGGCAATCCCGCGCAGAACGATCGCCGCGGTGAGCGCGACATGGACCGCGACGGCAGCGCACGCCGCGATGCACACACGGGCACGGAGCCCCCTGCGATCCCCCCGGCGCTCACGATCACTCACGGCCATCTCCCAGATGGGTCTTGATCGGGCTCGTCTCTGCCCGCCGATTCGCCGCAACGAGCACCGGCGCCACGCACGCTCAGGGGATATCGCGCCCTCGGAGGCCGCCCGGCGTGGCGATTCCCTCGACCGGGATCAGCCCGAACGGCCGGCTCACCGTGCGCTCGGTGTTGATCCCCGGCTCACGCTCACGGGCCGATCCGTCGGCGAGCCCCACCGTCCACCCCGCGTATCGGTCGGCTCGGTACACCGAGCTGACCAGGAGGATCTTCTGCGACGGGCTGGCCACCTCGGTCACCCGTGTGGGGCGCAGGTCGTCGGTCGCCTCGGTCCACGGGCCCTCGAAATACCGTGGGGCCGCCCCCGTCGTCCCCGACAGCATGAACTCCGCGAAGATGTACCACGGCGGCCGGCCGAGTTCGGGATTCACGCGGCGGAACTCGGCTTCCGGCGCCGTCCACGGCTCGACGCGCACCTCCGCGTAGTCCGGGGCCACCAGATTGATCCAGTCAAACGCGACCGTCGAGAAGTACATGCTCCCACTCGAGGGGAGGGCCAACCCGCGCACCATCACCGGCGACCACGGGTCACCCGGCCGCACAGGGTAGGGAAACTGTTGGCGCTGGTCCGATGTGTACATCTGGATGGCCCCGAGCATCTGCCGCTGGGTCGAGAGTCTGGTCGCCACCGCCACCCGGTCGCGCACCCGCGAGATCACCGGGAACGACACCGCCGCCCAGATCGCCACCACCGCGATCACCACCAGAAGCTCGGTGACGGTAAAGCCGGCTGACGATCCTCGCCGAGAGAAATGGCCACCGTTCATCGTTACCCTGCCTTGCCGAGGCGCTCGGGCACTCAGAAGAATCGAACTTCCAGATTGCCCGTATTGTCGAAATCTCGCGCCCGCAGCAGGGCGAGCCCGTCGAGAAACCATCGCCCCTGCTGAGCGTTGAATAAATAGGTCAGTTCGATCGGGCGATAGCGCCCCTCGTTGGTCTCGACGATCAAGGCAATCACCACCGCCTCGATCGTGTCGTGCTGCTTGCGGATGTCGGGCCACGACGGCACAGCCACGATCCACTTGTTCGTGCTGCCCGCCCCACCTCCCGGCGGGACGAACGCCTCGGAGGTCATTTCACCGGAGACGTCGGGCAGTCGGGTCAGCCGCGGATCGCGATTGATGACGCCGCGAGAGAGACCGATCCCTACCGGCTGAACTGCCACCAAGTCGGCACGTCCTCCGGGCCAGGCCCGGCGCTCCCACTTGAGAGCCTCGATCAACTCACGCCTCTGGTCGGCGCTCTCAGAAAATGGCCGCTGCAACAGGCTCTGGTACAGATATCGAAGAGTACCGTCGCGATTCATCTCCGCCATGGTTCTCACGCGATAACCGCCGGCCAACCGCCAGTCGATGTACCGCTCGATGTCGGCTTCCGTCCGCCAGCCGAGCCGCAGCCTCACGAACATGGCGACATCGTCGGCCAGTTGCGCCCGAGCCGGGAGGTCATCGAACCGACGATCGGACGCCATCGCCGCAGACACGGCCGCGCGTACCGGCTCGCTGTCGGTCACCGGACGCCAATCGGTGATACGTGCCAGACCCTGGCTCCACGAAAGGCGCGACGGGCCCGGCACCCCGCTCGCAGCGCTCGATGCCGCCGAGCTCCCGGCGGGACCGAGCTGCTCTCCCCCACCAACTGCCGAGCCGGCGCTCAACCGATAGGGCGCAGGCGGCAGGGGCTTCGGGGCTTCAGGCCTACTGACAAGAACAACCAAACCTGCTGCAACGCCGAGTCCACCCCCGATCCCGCACACCCAGAGTAACCGGGGGCGCACCATCGGATACTCACGCATCACGGCCGGCAACTCTGGTGCGTGGATGGAGAACCGGATGGGTTGCACTTCTGAGCGTCGTGGCAGATGCACTCCCACGTTCCGAGCGCAGACTTCGGCTCGCAGCAGCAGGCCATACCCGTTAGGCACGTGGCGGTCTTGCGAGCGCAGTTGTCATGGAGACAGGTGGTGGTCGCCGAGATCGGCCCACTCGGCCCCGTCGGCCCCGGCGGCGGCAGCGTGCCCGGCGGAAGCTCCTCTTCCCGAGCCAGAGCCCGATCGGCTCCCATGACGCCCGCACCGAGCAGAACGACCAACAGCAGAACCCCGATCGATCGACGCTTGGTTGTGTTCACGTTCATTAGGACCTCCGATGTTTATAAACGTACTGCCAGTACAACCACGAGTCAAGACAAGTCTGAAACCTTTGCGGGGCATTCTCGCGGCCACCACAGAACTGAGGCACACGAGCCTCGAATCGCCACAGTTCTGTGCAATCACGGCCTTTCCGCCCGACCCCTCCCCCACCGCCACAACTTTGAGCGAAAACCCCCCTCCGACGCCGCAACTCTGTGGCGACCGAACCGAAATCCCGCCCATCCACGTCGCCCGCATCACAAAAATGAGCCGCCCCGCGCACCGGCGCGGGGCGGCCATGAATCCTGCGAAACCCTCCCGGCCGCGGGCCTCAGTCCCCCGAGGGGGCCGAGTAGTCGCCGCCAGCGGGGCGGTTGGGGGCCGGCATCTGCGGCGCCGGCGCCTCGCCCGCGCGGCCGGGCTGCTCGCCGAAGAACATGAACCCGCCGAAGCCGCCGCCGATCTGGTTGGCGTTGTAGATGTACTGGGCGTCCAGGGCCTTCTCGATCCGCAGCTTCGCCTCCGAGAGGTGGCTGAGCGAGTAGGGGTCGAGCTTGCCCGAGTTCTTGTCGAGCACACCGCCGATCTGGTCCTTGAGCTTGCGGAGCTGCATGACGGCCAGGTTGCCCACCGGCTTGGCCGCGGCCCCGAAGAAGCCGTCGGGCATCGTCAGGTCGATCAGCCGGTTCACGTGCTCGTGCTGCAGGTTGCGCCGCAGCGAGCTGATGAGCGGCTGCCGCACCGAGGCGGTCCGCTCGCCGGCCTTGTCGAGCTCGCCCCAGATGTTCTTGTAGACGGTGTCGAACAGCTCGGGGAGGGTGAGCATGTCCTCCTGCCCGGCCGAGCGCCACTCGTTGTCGAAGACGCGCCCGAGCGTCGTCGGGTTCATGAGCATCGTCAGGGCCGAGGCCTGGATGCCCAGGATCCGCTCGTGGATGGGGAACGTCTGGTCCGACCGGATCTCGCCCATGCCGCCGCCGTCCCACCACTTGTCGACGGTCATGTACTTCAGCAGCTCGGGGGTCAGGCCGAAGGCCTCGTCGAAGAAAGTCTGCTGGATGACAAAGTCTAGGGCCGCCCGCTGCTGGGCCACCGGCACCGGCACGATGGGCGGCCGGCCGTTGGGATCGCCCTTGCGGTCGCGGTTCACGAACGAGCCGCCGACCCACCGGGCCATCATGTTCACCGCGCCCACGTGCTGCCCGAGCGTGATGTTGTACCCGCGGCGCGTGCGGGCCCACGACTGGCCGTCCTTCACGAACTTGCCCAGCAGCCGCTCGCGGTGGTACTTGGCCAGGGCGATCTGGTTCCGGGCGTAGTCCATCGGGTCGGCCGAAAGGTCGTACATCCGCACCAGCGGGTCGGGCCCGGTGGTGTCCTCGTCGGTGCCGAAGGCCAGCATCGGGTCGGCGACGCGCTTGAGCGTTTCCTTCGGGTCGCCGAAGCCGTAGCCGTACTCGATCGCCCACAGGTCGTAGGGGCCGATGTCGGAGGGGCCGTAGTCGCCCTGCACCAGCTTCGGGTCCATGTTGATGTTGACGGGGTTGTAGTCCATCACCGACCCCGCCCAGGGCTTCTTGCCCTTGAGCTCGTCGGAGTTGATCTGGGCCATCGTGTACACCGACGACGCCTTGAAGTTGTGCCGCAGGCCCAGCGTGTGGCCCACCTCGTGGGCCGTCAGGTCGGCGAGCATCGGCCCGATGAACCAGTCGGGGATGCCGTCGAGCAGGTCGGGCTTGGGCTTGTCGTCCTTCTTCTTCTCGTCTTTCTTGTCGTCCTTCTTCTCATCGCCCTTGCCCTCGTCGCCGCCGCCGGCGCCGCCGTCCTGCGCGGCCCAGGCCTCGTCGCCGATCAGCCCCTCGAGCTCGAAGTGCATCCGGGCCACCGCCAGCGACATCCCCTTGCCCTTGGCCGCCATGCACAGCCCACGCAGGTGATCGGGCAGCGCAAACGGGTTCGACGCCGCGTCGGCCGTCGCCGGGTCGAGCGCCGTCGGCGAGGCGCCGAAGCGGGCCAGCCCGCGCTGCGGCGCCGCCATCGCCCGGCGCTGCATCTGACGCTCGATCAGGATCCGCTCACGCTCGCCCGGCTCGGCCAGCCGCACCCGAGGGTCCCACCCCGGATTGGTGCTCAGCCACGCCAGCGTCTGCGGCGTGAAGTCCTGCATCGCCAGCTCGGGCAGCACCTCGTTGGCCTGGTACCAGAAATGGCGGATCCACCCGTCGGTCAGCACCACGTCGGCGTCGAGGATCTGCCCCGTCAGCGGGTGCACCCGCGAGGGCCCGATCGCCGTGCCGATGTCGTTCGACAGCCAGCGGATGAAGTTGTACCGGACGTCCTCGGGGTCCTTGTCCATGTGCGCGCCCGAGGCCTTGTCCTGGAACCGCACCTCGATGGCCTCGGAAATGCCGATCTTCTCGAAGGCCTTGTTCCAGTACAGCACGCCGTCGCGCACGAACCGACGGTAGCGGATCGGCACCGTGTGCTCGATGTAGAACACGATCGGCTGCTTCGGCGGCGAGAGCTTGAGCTTCGGGTCGGCCTTCTCGATGTTCCAGCGGTTCACGAACCGCACCCACTTCTCATCGTCGCGGAACTTGCCCAGGTCGCGGTACACCGTCGTGAAGAAGCCCACGCGCTCGTCGGCCACGCGCGGCTTGTAGCCGGTGTTCTCGGGGATCAGCGAGATCGAATAGTGGAACGTCTTGAGCTGCCCGCCCGCCGCCGGCACCTCGAAGGCGATCACCACGTTCTGCGGGAACACCTTGACTTCCTTGATCTTCACCAGACCGCGGTTGATGCCCCGCGCCTCGCCACCGAAGAACACGTCGGCACGGCCCAGCAGCAGGTCGTCAAGGTCGATCACCGGCCCGCCGCCCGGGCCCGTCGTCAGGATCGGCATGTCCAGCAGCACGCGGTCGGTGAAGTGACGCTCCACCGAGTCCTTGCTCTCCTGGTCGCCCGTCGAACGAGTGTCGATCTGCGGCGACACCAGCGCCAGCCGCCTGTCGTACTGCCGCCAGTACACGTACAGGTCACCACCCTGCAGGCCCGCCCAGATCGACCCCGTCGAGATCGTCATCGCGATGAAGTACTTCTGGTTCGCGAACGCCCGCGGGAGCTCGGCCAGCGCGTGCCCGTCCTTCTGCCGCACGAACAGCGTCCACAGACCGTCGCCGTCGCCCTCACGCGGCTGCACCCGGTCGAAGCCCTTGGCCACCTCGTTGAACGGCGGGTAATCCGGCTTCTCCGGCCCGCCCGCCGGCGCCTGACCCGGCGCCGGCTGCGCCGAAGCCCCGCCCGCCACCCACCCCGTCACACCCGCCGACAGACCCGCCGACAGCGCCAGCGCGGCCGCGGACACACCAAAGCCACGAACCTTCCAAGCCTCGGACATCGGGATGCTCCTGTTTCTCCAGCCGGCGGGTCGAACGGCGACTCCAGCGGGGTTTCTGACGATTTCGCCGGAACACGATACGGAGATGACGATCGGCCGTTCGCCCGTCCCGGCGACACGATCGCCCCGCCAACGCCCCTCGAACCCCCGCTCCGCGGCAGGGAATCCCCGGGGCGGGCGGGACGCGTCGGGACACGGCCCGATCCCTACGCATCGGCTCATCGGCGGCGATGAACCCAACCCCGGCGCCCCGCGGCCCCCCCCCCCCCCCCCCGCCCCCCCCCCCCCCCCCCCCCTCCCCTCCCCCCCCCCACCCCCCCCCCCCCCCCCCCCCCCCACCCCCCCCCCCCCCCCCCCCCACCGACCCCCCCCCCCCCCCCCCCCCCCCCCCCCCCCCCCCCCCCCCCCCCCCCCCCCCCCCCCCCCCCCCCCCCCCCCCCCCCCCCCCCC
>JACVCL010000032.1 GCA_016742075.1 Phycisphaerales bacterium | reverse complement strand
GGGTGGGGGGGCAGGAGGGGGGGAAGGAGTGGGGGATCCGCCGGTGTGCGTGTCGGGGCGGTTCACGCTGCGGCCGGTGCGTCTGTGAACGGCCGTCGGCGTTGGCGTGGGCCCGCCCGGTCGGCATAATGTCTGGTTCATTCCGGGCCCGCACCCCGGGCGCTGTGTTCCCCGGCCCCGACCCTCCCGCGAGCCGCATACGACATGACCCGAGACGAGATTTTCAACAAAGTCCGCGCCCTGCTGGTCGACGCTCTGGGTGTGGACGAGGACGAGGTGACCTCCGCGTCGATCCTCACGAAGGATCTCGGCGCCGAGTCCATCGACTTCCTCGACATCACCTTCAAGCTCGAGCAGGCCTTCGGCTTCAAGATCCCGCAGGGGGAGCTGTTCCCCGACTCGGCGGCGCGCGACCCCAAGTACGTGCAGGACGGCCGGATCACCGCCGAGGGCCTCGGCGAACTGAAGAAGCGTCTGCCGCACGTCGACTTCTCGCAGTTCGAGAAAGACCCGCAGCTGACCAAGGTCGCCTCGCTGTTCACGGTGGACACGCTGGTGCGGTACGTGGAGCGCAAGCTCAACAAGCAGCCGGTCGGGGCCTGAGCCGCCGATGCGCTGGATGTGGATCGACCGCGTCGTGGCCCTCGAGCCCGGCCGCCGGCTGGTGGCGGTGAAGAACATCTCGCTGGCCGAGGAGCATCTGCACGACCATTTCGCCGCCGACGCGGCGCTCGGGCTGCCGGCGCAGCCGGTGATGCCCGCGGCGCTCATCATCGAGGGCATGGCGCAGTCGGCGGGCATCCTGGTCGGCCACGCGAAGGATTTCCGCGAGAAGGTGGTGCTGGCGAAGGTGAGCCGGGCCGAGCTGGGCCTCGACGCCGCGCCGGGGCACGCGCTGCGCTACACCGCCGAGATCGAACGCCTGGACGACACCGGCGCCTCGACCCGCGGCACCGTCGAGCGTCTGGACCCGGCCACCGGCGCCGCCGAGCCCATGGGCCGCATCGACCTGCTCTTCAGCCACCTCGACCAGAACATGGCGGGGACGGCGTTCCCGGACCACAACTTCGTCTTCGGCGAGGGGTTCAAGACGCTGCTGCGCATGAGCGGCGTGCTGCCGGCGGGCTCGGCGTAAATCGGCCGCGGGCGCGGGCCCCGGCGTGTTTGTGGCCGCGGGGGCGGCCTGCGAGAATCAGGCGATGTCGCAACCGATCCTTGTCGCCTCCTGGAACGGCGGCCCGGCCACCGCCCGCGCGGCGGAGCGCCACCTCGCGGGTGTGCCCCTGCTCGACGCCATCGTCGAGGGCATCACCCTGATCGAAGATGACCCCGACGAGATGTCGGTGGGGTACGGCGGGCTGCCCAACGAAGAGGGCGAGGTCGAGCTCGACGCCGCGGTGATGGACGGCCCGCTGCACAAGGGCGGGGCGGTCGCGGGTTTGCGGCGGGTGCGGCACGCGGCGCGGCTGGCGCTCGAGGTGCTGCGCCGGACCGACCACGCCCTGCTCGTGGGCGAGGGGGCGGCGCGCTTCGCCCGCCAGCTGGGCTTTCACGAAGAGAACCTGCTGACCCCCAAGGCCCGCGACGCGTGGCTGGCCTGGAAGGCCGACCTCTCGCCGCGCGACGCGTGGCTGAGCCCCAACGAGCAGACCACCGGCTTCGGCGGGGCGCTCTGGGCCGGGCACCACGCCAACCCCACACCCGGCGGCCCGCCGCCGGCGTCGCACGCCCCGCGCCCGGGCGAGTCCGGCGGCGCGCCCAGGGCCCCGTTCACCTTCGGCACGGTCCACGCCTCGGGGCTCGACGTGCGCGGCGACCTGTTCAGTTGCACCAGCACCAGCGGCCTGAGCTACAAGATCCCCGGGCGCGTCGGCGACTCGCCGATCCTCGGCTCGGGCCTTTACACCGACAACACGGTGGGCTCGGCCGGCTGCACGGGGCGCGGCGAGGCGAGCATGCAGTCGTGCGCGGCGTTCCAGACCGTGGCCCTGATGGAGGCCGGCCGCACGCCGACAGAGGCCGCGACCGAGACCCTCCGCCGCATCGCCGCCCGCACGCGCGAGGCCCGCCTGCTCAGGACGGGCGGCGCCCCGGCTTTCAACGTCACCGTCTACGCCGTCCGCAAAGACGGCCAGACCGGCGCCGCCTCGATGCACGAGGGCTACCAGTACGTCGTGCAGCGCGGGCGCGAGCAGCGTGTGGAGCGCTGCGCGTTCGTGTACTCCGCCTAGCCCCCACCGCCGCCCCGCGCACCTTTCCAAGCCCCGCCCCCGCCGATCGCAAGACCACCGCAAGCACCCGTGCCGCTGCTCCCCGACCGACACCGATTCTTCACCGCCTGGGCGCGGGCCGTCACCGCGCGGCCGCGGCTGGTGCTGGTCGTCGCGGTGCTGCTGGCCGTGGCCTCGGCGGCGCTCACCGCGTGGCGGCTGGAGTTCCGCTCCGACCGCAGCGAGCTCATCGACCCCACCCTGCCCTGGCAGCGGCGGTACGCGGCCTTCAAGGCGGCGTTCCCGAGGTGGGACGACGCCGTCGTCGTCGTCGATCTCTCGACCGCCCCCGACCCCGCCACCGGCGAGGCGTATCTCGCGGCGCTCGAGTCGCGGCTGCGCTCGGATGCATATTTCACGGGCATCACCGCGGGGTTCCCGCGGCGTCAGGCCCCGCCCGGCCTCATCTACACGCTGCCCGTCGATCGGGTGAAGGCCGCCGCGGGCGCCCTGGCGCGCTCCGGCCCCGTGCTGAGGGCACCGACGCTCGCCGAACTGCTCGCCCCCGCCGCGGCGGCCGGGCGGGGAGGCTTGGGGGGGCTGATCTCCGAAGGGCAGCGGGCGGAACTCCGCGACCTGCTCTCCCGCGCGGCAGCGGTGGGGGCGGCCGACCCTTCGGCCCCCGGCCCGCGATCGGTGCTCGGCGCCGACGAGGCCGACCGCACCGAGCGGCTGGTGAGCGCCTCGGGCCGGCTGGCCACGGTGCTTGTGCAACTGGCGGCCGAGACGGCCGCGCCGGGCTCGGATGCGGCGAGAGCGGGCGGCGTGAACCACCGGGCCGAGGGCATTGCGGCACTCCGCGGCCACCTGGGCGCGCTCGCCCGCGATACGCGGTTCTCGCCAATCAAGGCCGGCGTCACCGGCGTGCCGGTGCTCGAGTCTGACGAGACCGAGCAATCGACCCGCGACGCGACCATCGGCACGGTCCTTTCGCTGGTGCTCATCACCGTCCTCATGCTGGTGGCCTACCGCGGGTGGGTGGTGCCGATGATCGCCGTTGCCAGTCTGCTGGTGGGCGTGGCGTGGAGTTTCGCGTGGGCCACGATCGCGGTCGGGCACCTGCAGCTGCTCAGCGTGGTGTTCGCCAGTTTCCTGCTGGGCCTGGGGATCGACGTCGCGATCCACCTCATCGCCCGGCTGGAACTGGTCCACGCCGACCACGAGCATCTGGCCGATGCGATCGCCCGGGCGTTCCGCGGGGTGGGGCCGGGGATCGTCACGGCGACGCTCACCATCGCCGCGGCGGCGGCGGCCATGGGCCTCACACGCTTCGCGGGCGTGGCCGAGATGGGCATCATCGCCGCGGGGGGCATCGTGCTCTGCACCGCCAGCGTCATGTGCTGCTTCCCCGCGGGGCTCATGCTCATCCGCTCGCCGGAGCGAAAGCTGCGCGTGCACGGAGGCGGCGAGAGCCGGCCCTACCTGGGCCGCTTCGGCCTGCTCATGCACCGCCGCCCGGGCCTGATCCTGGGCGGCGCGGCCGCGGCGTTCGCGATCGTCGGATGGCTGGCCTCGGGGGCCCGCTACGACCCCGACCTGATGAAACTCATGGCCGACCGCGGCGAAAGCGTCGTCTGGCAGACCGCCCTGGAACGTGACGACGCCAAGAGCGTCTGGCACGCGGTGGTGGTGGCCCGCGACGACGACGAGGCCCGGAAGCTGACGCTCGCCCTGCGTCAAAGCCCATTGGTCAGCGACGTCGGCGGTGTCGGGATGCTCTACCACCCCGACGACGACACCGCGGCCAAGCGGGCCCTGCTGGCCGCCCTGCCCGAAGCCCCGCCCCTCGCCGAGGCGTCGGGCCCCGCGGCGTCGGCGGCCGCCGATCTTCGGGCCCGGGCCCGCGCGATCGGCGAGGCCTGGGCGACCCGGGATCCGGCCCTCGCCGCCGCGGCCGCGCGGGTCGCGGCGCTCACCGACGATCAGCTCGGCTCCGTCCAGGCGGCCTACGCGCGCGACCGGCGCGAGGTGGCGGCGCAGCTCGAGGCGCTCCGCCGGGCCGAGCCGGCGCGGCCGAGCGATCTGCCGCCGGCCCTGCGCGACATCATGATCGGCACCGGCGGCGAGCGCCTGCTGCGGGTGTACCCGGCCGAACCGTCGCCCGCCACCGACGGCGCCCCGGTGCCCGGCCCCCTGGCGCCGGAGCGTCTGGGGCCCTTTGTCTCGGCGGTGCTCGCCGTCGCCCCGCAGGCCACCGGCCCGAGCGTGCAGATCCACGAGTCGTCGGCGCTCATCGTGGCGGCCTACGCCCAGGCCGCGCTGCTGGCCCTGGGGGCCATCATCCTCCTTCTGCTCATCGACTTCCGGAGTCCGGCCGACGCGGCGTGCGCCCTGCTGCCCGTCCTGCTGGGCACGGTGTTCATGCTGGGCGTCATGCGCGTGGCCGACGTCCCGCTCAACTTCGCCAACATGATCGTGATGCCGCTGATCGTCGGGATCGGCGTGGGCTGCGGCGTCCACGCGGTGCGCCGGTGGCGGCTGCAACCCCTCGACCGCCCCCCGGGCCTCGCCGGCGGGTCCGGACGGGCCATCACGCTCACCACCGTGACCACCGTCATCGGATTCGCGACCATGCTCGTGGCCGAGCACAGGGGCATCCGCAGTCTTGGGTTTGTGATGAGTGTCGGGCTGGTCGGGGTGTGGCTGGTGACGATCCTGATCCTGCCGGCGGTGCTGGGGCTTCGGCGGGCGGGCGGCGTCGGCGCGAGCGAGGCCGAACTGGTGGACTAGACACACCTATTTGGGGTGTTTTTCCGCGGTCCGGGGCGACGGGCCGAAAATTGACACGCTTTCGTTCCGAGAACGCGGATCCGTGGGGTAGAGTCCACGAAGCGAAAGAGGGCAGTCCTTTCGCCACCACTCCGGGGTGTCTTTCACCCCTGTGATCCTCAAAGCGTTCGAGCAGGAGAGAGCACATGAAGACCATCAGCACCGTTGCCGCCGTGAGTGTCCTGGCCTCTTTGGCCGGCTCGGCCAATGCCGCGATCGTGTTCCTCGGCAGCTTCGGCGGGTTCGACTACTACCGCAACGACACGCCGCAGACCTACCTGAACTCCCGGGCCACCGCCCTTCTGCCCTCCGGCAGCTACCCGGGCGGCGGCTTCCTCACCAGCATCAACAGCCTGGCCGAGAAGAACTTCATCCTGGGCGTGGTGCCCTTCAACTTGGGCGTCCACTGGATCGGCTTCTCGGCCGAGGGCTCGGCCGACCCCGCCAACAACCCGGTCTACAAGTGGGATGACGGCTCGCCCGTCACCTACACCAACTGGGGCGGCGGGAACCCCGTTCTGGGCAACGCGGCTCGGATCTACGCGAGTCTGAACTGGAACGGCGGCGGCGAGTGGTCGAACCTCGAGAACACCGGCTCGCCGTTCGGTCTCAAGCCGTCGATCTACAAGGTGATTCCCTCCCCCGGCGCGGCCGCCGCGCTCGGGCTGGCGGGTCTGCTGGCCTTCCGCCGCCGCCGCGCCTGATCCGGGTACGCCTGTTCACATCCATGCCAAGCGTCGAGGGGCCCGGAAAACCGAGCCCCTCGTGCTTTCAGGTGGTCCGGATAACTGGCGGGGAAAAAATTCCCGCGGCCCGACCGAACCCGGCTCGAGGCTCCGGCGTAGTACGGGCACCTCGAATCCCCAGTGTTCTCTCCTCCTCCGCAGCCCCGTGCCCCGTGCCGGGGCTGTATGCTTTTTGAGTCCGATGCCGGGAACGGGGTGATCGGCCCGCCGGAGGGCCGTGGAAAGGACGCGATGCGGCGGATCGGCACGATGCAACTCGGGTCGGCGGGGCGATGGAGGCTGGGTGTCTGCCTGGCCGTGCTGGGCGTGGCGGGCCTGGCGGCGGTGGGCGGGTGCTCCAAGCCGTTGCTGTCGCCGAAAGACTCGCGGACGCAGTTCGACCGGTATGACAGGGCCCGCGGGCAGTTCGCGCCGCAGGTGGTGACCGACGAATTCGGCGTCGAGCTGCCGAACATCCGGGGGCGGCTGTCGCCGAAGATGTGAAAGGTTCGGGCCTCCCGGGCGTTGGTCCTCGCGGCGGGGCGCATGGTCCGGTAAACTCTCCGCCCCGTTCCCCGGGGTCGGGACTCTGACGACTTCAGCAAAACCTTCGACAAAGTCGAAGAACGCGGCGGCGCGTCGCCGATTCCTGTGTTACACGTTGAGTTCGGCGAAGTCAGCAACCTCCGCGGATCGGTGAACCACATGGGTGGAACGAGCAACAAGTCGAGCGGCAGCATCCCGGTCCGCCGGAGCGCCCAGAGCGGCCGACGCACGCAGGTGGTGTGGGTGTCGCTCATCGGGGCCATGACCGCCGTCGGCGGCCTGCTTCTGGCCCTGGAAGACCGCCCCGCGGCCCCGCTGGCGGCACTCGCCAGCACCGACCGCACGGGGGCTGATCTCTCGGCCATCTACCGCACCCAGCAGCCCGTCGAGAAGGGCCGCTGGACCGGGATCGTCATCCATCACTCGGGCAGCGCCACCGGCTCGGCCGACACGATCGCCCGCCAGCAGGAGGCCCGCGGCCTGCTGGGGCTGGGCTACCACTTCGTGATCGCCAACGGGCAGGGCGCCCCCGATGGCGAGGTCCACGTCGGTTACCGCTGGCTCTCGCAGCTCCCCGGCGCCCACGCCTCGGGGCCCAAGGGCGATCAGTACAACCGCCGCACCATCGGCATCTGCCTGGTCGGCGACGGCGACCGTCGGGCCTTTACCCCGGCCCAGCTGCAGCGTCTGGCCGAGCTGGTCGCCTCGCTCCAGAAGGAGCTGGGGATCCCGGCCGACCAGGTCGTCCTGCACCGCGACATCGCGGCCACGGCCAGCCCGGGCCGCCTGTTCCCCGAGTCGGCCTTCCGCGCCGCTCTGGCCGCGGTCCGCTGACCGTCCCTCCGCCATCCGAGCCGTCCGGGCGTTCGATCGGGGTGGCCCCACCCCCCGGGGGTCATCGCTTTCGATGGGATGCCGGTCAAGCGCCCATAACCGACGTTCAGCGTTCGGGCCCACACAGCCCGCCGGATGCGGGCGATCGGCAGGGTTTGCTGGCCGGGGTTGTCCGGGCCGTTCCCGGCCGTGAAGCCCGGCGGACGGCGCGTCGATTCCACGGGGCCGCCTCGGCGGGGCAATGGGCCCGAGCGGGGCGGCGTTGAACTCTGAGAAGCGTGCCGCGATACTACGTGCCGGCCTTCGCGATCCCGGGTTGGGGTGAGCGTCGGCCGCCGGATCCCAGGCCAGGGCCCCGTGGGGCCTCAACCCGGTGTTCGGGACCCGCCCGTGGACATCGCGGCCGCCGCCCCGGCACGACGGAACGCCGGGAGGAGGTCCGATGCCCGCTACGCTCGCACCCGCTTCGTCCCGTACACCCGCGACCCCCCCGAACGCCGCCAAAGTGACGTACTTCAAGCCAGCCAAGCCGGGGACCAAGCTCGCGGGGTTCACCGTGATCGCGGAGGTCGGTCGCGGCGCGGCGTCGACGATCTACGTGGTGCAGGACCCCTCGGCCAAGCAGATCTGGGCCCTCAAGCACGTGGCCCTGAACACGCCGAAAGACCAGCGGTTCGTGGACCAGGCCTACGCCGAGTACGAGGTGGCCCAGAAGGTCCGCAACCCGCTCATCCGGCACATCGAGAAGGTCATCAAGAGCCGCGAGCTGCTCTCGGTGAAGGAAGTGTTCCTGCTGATGGAGTACGTCGACGGGGTGAGCGTGGAGCGCCACCCGCCCGCGTCGCTGTCGCAGGCGGTGGACGTGTTCCGGCAGACGGCCCGCGCCCTCGACCACATGCACCAGTGCGGGTACGTGCACGCCGACATGAAGCCCAACAACATCGTGCTGACCGAGACCGGCGCGGTGAAGATCATCGACCTGGGTCAGGCCTGCGCGGTGGGCACGGTGAAGGAGCGCATCCAGGGCACGCCCGACTACATCGCCCCCGAGCAGGTGCACCGGCGGGCCATCACGCCCAAGACCGACATCTACAACCTCGGCGCCACGATGTACTGGGTGCTCACCCAGAGGCACATCCCCACCGCGATGCCCAAGGGCGACTCGCTGGTGTCGAGCCTCGACGACCAGTTCATCGAGAAGCCCCAGCCGGTGAGCCTGCTCAACCCCCGCGTGCCCGCGGCCCTGGGCGAGCTCATCATGCACTGCGTCGAGGTGAACCCCGACCTGCGGCCGGCCTCGATGCGCGAGGTGGCCGACCGGCTCGACGAGGTCTACCGGGCCCTCTCGGGCCCCGCGCCGGCCGGGAAGTAGCCCGGGGGCCGGGCGGCCGGCGGGGCGGGCTCTAGAATCGGCCCCCCATGCCCCTCCTGGCCGTGGTCAACATCCGTCTCGCCTACGGCGCGCGCGTCATCCTCGACGGCGTGTCGCTGTCGATCGAGCCGGGCGACCGCATCGGCATCGTCGGCCGCAACGGCACGGGCAAGACGTCGCTGCTGAAGGTTCTCGCGGGCGTTTCGCGGCCCGACCAGGGCACGGTGTCGGCGGCCAGGGGCGTGCGCGTGGGCTACCTGACGCAGGACCCCACGCTTGACCCCGACGAGACGCTCCGCGGCGAGGCCGAGAGCGCCTTCGAGCACCTGCACCGCCTGCACCAGCAGCTGGACCGGGTGTTCCACGACATGGGCGAGGCGTCGGGCGATGAGCTCGACCGGCTGCTCAAGCAGCAGGAGCGGCTGGAGGCCGAGATCGAGGCCGCCGGGGGCTACGCGGTCGATCACAAGATCGACGAGGTGCTCCACGGCCTGGGCTTCACCGACGCGCAGTTCTCGATCCCCGTTCGCGGTCTCTCGGGCGGGCAGAAGGGCCGCCTGGCCCTGGCCAAGCTGCTGCTGGAGCAGCCCGAGGTGCTCCTGCTCGACGAGCCGACGAACCACCTCGACATCGAGGGGCGCATCTGGCTGGAGCACTTCCTCAACGACGAGTTCCGCGGGGCGGTGCTCATGATCTCGCACGACCGCTACCTGCTCGACAACGTCGTGAACAAGATCGTCGAGACCGAGCAGGGGCGGCTGATCGACTACCCCGGCAACTACGCCGCGTTCCGCGAGACGCGGGCCCTCCGCCGGCTCACCCAGCACCGCGCCTACGAGAAGCAGCAGGACCGCTTCCGGCGCGAAGAAGAGTTCATCCGCCGCTTCAAGGCCGGCCAGCGCGCCAAGGAGGCCCAGGGCCGCCTGCGGAAGCTGGAACGAGAGAAGGACCAGTCGGCCCTCGAGCGCCCCATGGAGATGGCCGACATCCGCCTCGACCTGCCCAAGGCCGAGCGCTCGGGCGACATCGTGGCGGTGGCCCGCGGCATCTCCAAGCGCTACCGTGCCGAAGATGGCTCGGACAAGGTGCTCTTCGACGACCTCACCCTGACGATCAACCGGGGCGAGCGCTGGGGCATCATCGGGCCCAACGGGGCGGGCAAGTCGACGCTGATCCGCTGCCTCCTGGGCGAGACGGCCGTCGACCGCGGCACGGTGAAGCTGGGCTCGAACCTCAAGATCGGCTACTACCGCCAGAGCCACGAGCACGTGGCCTCCGACCTGCCGGTGTTCCGCTTCCTGCAGAGCGCCATCACCAAGGAGAACCCCGGCGTGCAGTGGAGCGAGCAGCAGGCCCGCAACCTCGCCGGCGCGTTCCTGTTCAGCGGCGACGAGCAGGAGGCCGAGATGGGCCGCCTCTCGGGCGGCGAGCGGAGCCGCGCCGTCATGGCCGCGCTGCTCGCCAGCGCCAAGAACCTGCTGGTGCTCGACGAGCCCACCAACCACCTCGACATCCCCTCGGCCGAGCGGCTGGAGGAGACGCTCGCCGTCGAGATCCCCGCGACCAGTGAGAGCGACGCCATCCCCGGCGGCGACTACGACGGCACGCTGATCCTCATCTCGCACGACCGCGCGATGATCGACGCCACCTGCACGCACCTGCTGGTGCTCGACGGCAGGGGCGGCGCCGAGATCTTCGCGGGCAACTACACGCAGTGGCACGAGAAGGCCGAGGCCCGCCGGCGCGCCGCCGAGGCCGAGGCCGCCGCCCGCAAGGCCGAGCGCGAGGCCGAGGAGCGCCGCCGCAAGCAGGCCGAGGAGGTCCGGAAGAAGCCCGCCCAGCCCGCCAACGGCCAGGCCGCCAACCCGCTGGCCAGGCTCAAGATCGACCAGCTCGAGAAGCGCATCGCCGACACCGAGGCCCGCATCAAGGCCATCGACGGCCAGCTCAACGATCCCGACGTGTGGAAAGACCCCAAGAAGTGCGCCACCCTCGGCGACGAACGCACCCGGCTGGTCCGCGATCTCGAGCCGCTGGAGTTCGAGTGGATGCGCCGGGCCGAGGAGGGCTGACCGCGCCGCCGGCACGGATCCCCGACGCCCCCGCCCGCGTATCGTCTGCCGCATGTCCGCCCACACGCACCACTCCGCCGGGCCGGCCGCCGGCGCCCTGTGCCCGTACTGCGGCCACGTCTCGGCCGACCCGCTCCGGTGCGACGAGTGCCAGGGGCTCTTCGAGCCGCTCTCCCGCCAGGCCACGCAGAACACCATGGGCCCGTGGCAGCTCCGCAGCGCCAAGAGCCCCTTCCACCCCGGCTTCTCCTTCGAGACGCTGCGCACGCTCGTGCTCCGCGGCCGGATCACGCCCGAAACCATCATCCGCGGCCCCACCACGCGGCAGTTCTGGGCCTACGCGCGCTCGACCCCCGGCGTGGCGGTGCTGCTGGGCATGTGCCACGGCTGCCACGCGGCGGTGCGCCCCACCGACACCGCGTGCCACGCCTGCGGGGCCAACCTCAACCCGCCGACCGACCGCCAGACGCTGGGGCTCTCGCCGGTGCAGCTGCTGCCGGGGCAGGCGTCGGCCGCCGCGGTCGCGGCGAGCAGCGTGAGGATGGGTTCGCAGCGGCCCGATCGGCCGCCGCCCGCCCCGGCCGCCCCGGCCGGGCCCGCTCGTCCGCCCGCTGCTGCCGCGGCCCCGCCCCGCCCCGCGCCGCCGCGCGTTGCCCGCGCCGGCGCCGAGGCCGATGACACAGCGCGCGCGGTCATCAACGCCCTGCAGGATCGGCTGTCGACCCTGCGCGTGCTCGTGGTGGTGCTCGCGGTGGTCACCGGCATCCTGTTGCTGGTCTTTGCGCTGCTCATGCTCAACCGCTCGCTGCTCGCCGGCTTGGTCGGCACACCCGCCCCGGCGACCGCCCCGCCGGCCGCGCCGGTGGTGGTGCCCGCAGCGCCCGCCGGCGCGGTGGGCAGCGAGGCGCCGGCCCCGCCGGGCGCCGCCGCGTCGGCTCAGCCGGGTTTGGCCCCCGCGGGTCCGAGGGTTGTCCCGCCGCCGCCCGCGCAGCCCGAGGCCGCCGATGCCCCGCCCAGCGCGCTCGACCCCTCGGCCCCGCCCGACGAGCGGACGCTGGCCCTCGACGGCGCGTTCAAGCCCTTCTTCGGCGAGTACCGGCGCATCAAGCGTCTGATCGCCCAGGACACGGCCCAGAGCCTCGCCGAGGCCGTGAGCGCGCTGCGCAGGCTCCGCCGCGACTACGACAACCTGGGCCAGATCACCGCCGCGACGGCGCAGACGGTCACCGTCCTCGAGCAGGTCGCCGAGCAGGCCGAGCGCCGGCTGCAGGACCTCCGCCTGCGCGACCAGTTGTGAGCCGGCTCAGCCGCCGCCGGCGCCCAGGAAGCGGGCCAGCGCGGTGATCACCCGCACGTTGGCGGGGAGGAACTCGCCCCACGGCAGGTCGTCGACAGCGCACCAGCGGTGCTCCGACACCGCGAGGTTGCGGATTGGAACGCTCGGGTTGGCCAGGCGGCACACCCGCGGGTGCAGCCGCACGGTGGCGTGCTCGTAGATGTGCACCACCTCGGGCAGGGCCGCGTCGACCACCACGGGCACACCCAGCTCCTCGAGCACCTCGCGGACGACACAGTGCTCCGGGGTTTCCCCCGGTTCCATCTTGCCGCCGGGCAGTTCCCAGTACCCCCCATAGACGGTGTTCTTCGGTCTTCGGGCAATCAACAGCTTGGGGGTGGGCGGCTGCCGGGCGTCCGCCGGGCCTCGGCTTGATGTTTGGTCGATACTCGGTATATTTGTTGGTTGGATGATGTTCGGTTTCGAGGCCGAGCGGGCCCGACGATCGAGAATGAGGGCCACGCCCACCTGCACCGGCGGCGGACCGGTCTCGGGTTGGTCGTGGGTGTTCATAAAGCCTTGTGAATCATTGGTTTATAGAAATGTTGCCGGGGTGCCCGCCGGGGCGTTGACGATCCGGATCGCGGGCCTACGCTAGCGTGCCGATGGGGCCCGGGGCCCATGTCGGCGAGGAAGAAGAGCGGACGGGTGGGGCATCGCATGCATTGCACGGCTTCGGCCGTCGCACGCCGCCGGTCGGGGATCGGAGCCCTCGACCGGCGATTCTTTTTGGGGCGTGCGCCCGCGCACGCGCGGCGTGCTCAGCGCAGTCCGTACTCCTTGAGCTTGCGGTAGAGCGTGCGCTCGCCGATGCCGAGCAGCTTCGCGGCCTGCTCGCGGTTGCCGGCGGTGAGGCGCAGCGTCTCGCGTATCGCCCGCTTTTCGAGCGCCTCCAGCGACGTGCCGGCCAGCGAGCCCCCGCCCGCGCCCGCTGCCGCGCTGTCGCCGGAGCCCGGCGCGTCGTCGTCCACGCTGCGGATGTCGTCGGGGATGTGGCGGACGTCGAGCGTCTCGCCGGCGCCGCCGGCGATCACCGTCATGTTCTGCACCACGTTCAGCAGCTGGCGGACGTTGCCGGGCCAGTTGAAGGCCGTGAGGCGCATCATCGCGGCGTCGGTGATGTCGGGCACGGCCGGCAGGCGGTTCTGCTGGGCGAAGCGCGCGATGGCGTGGCGGACGATGCGGGGGATGTCGTCGCGCCGCTCGCGGAGCGGGGGCAGGGCGATCTCGGCGCCCTTGATGCGAAAGTACAGGTCTTCGCGGAACTGCTTGTCGGCGATGGCCTTTTTGAGATCACGGTTGGTGGCCGAGACCAGCCGGACGTTGGTCTTCCGCGGGTCGTTGCTGCCCAGGCGGACGACCTCGCCGGTCTCCAGCACCCGGAGGAGTTTGGCCTGCATGGTCAGCGGCATGTCGCCCAGTTCGTCGAGGAACAGGGTGCCGCCGCCGGCGGCCTTGTCGGGCCCCTGGCTGGCGTACTCGAAGAGGCCCTCGCGGTCCTTGTCGGCCCCGGTGAAGGCCCCGCGGACGTGCCCGAAGAGCTGGTCTTCCAGCAGCGTCTCGGACTGGCCGGCGCAGTTGAAGGGCACGAAGCGGTTGGCCCGGCGGGGCGAGTTGCGGTGGATGGCCGAGGCGATGAGCTCCTTGCCCGTGCCCGACTCGCCGGTGATGAGCACCGGCAGGTTCGACGCCGCCACCGAGCGGACGGTCTGCAGGATGCGCCGCATCGCCTCGGACCCGGCGATGATGCCCTCGAACCCGTCGTGCTGCACGAGCTCGCCTCCGCCGTCGATCTGCGCGGCCGAGTGGCGGAGCAGGACGGTCTCGGCGGCGCGGTTGACCAGCGAGCGGAACAGCTCGAGGTCCAGCGGCTTTTCGATGAAGTCGAAGACGCCGAGCTTGAAGGCCGCGCGGGCGGTGGGCACGTCGCCGTGGGCCGTGACCATGATGGTCTCGGCGCTGGGCTGCAGGGTCTTGGCGCCGTGCAGCACGACAAGGCCGGCGTTGCCACCGTCGGGGGCCACGCGGGCGGCCTCGGGGGGCACGCCTCGGCCGTCGCCGGGGGGGGCGAATCCGGCCGAGTTGGGCATGCGCAGGTCGGTGATGATGATGTCGAAGGACCCGCCGCGGAGCTCCTCGAAGGCCGCGGGCGCAGAGTTCACGATGGTGCAGACGTGGCCGGGCTTGCGCAGCGCGTCGGCCATCACGTCGGCGTGATCCGGCTCGTCGTCGATGAGCAGCACCTGGGCGCGGAGGTCGTCGGCGTGGGGCATCGTGAGGGGATGATAAGGCCCGGGGCCGGTCACACCCGCAGGTCGGGCGGTCCGGGCAGGCGCCCGGCGTAGCGGCGGCGCACGGGGCCGGCCACCTCGGCGGCGAAGCGCTCGGCCTGCCGCGCCGCCAGGCCGGTGTAGGCCGAGGGGTCCAGGGCCGCCGAGAGGTCGACGCCGCGCAGCAGCGGCTCGGCCCGAAGGCGCTCGGGCAGGTCGCCCGTGCCCCCCTCGCGCTTGCGCCGCTCGGCCGAGGCCAGCGCGTGCCGCCGGATGGCCTCGTGCACCCGCTGGCGGTCGCCGCCGAGTTCCACGGCCCGCATCATCAGGTTCTCGGTGGCCAGGAAGGCCATCTCCTCCTCGAGGTGCCGGCGTGCGGCCCCGGCGTGCACCACCAGCCCCGCCGCCACCGAGCGCACCGCGTCGAGGGCGCCGTCGAGGGCCAGGAACGCCTCGGGCAGCACCAGACGGCGATTCGATGAATCGTCGAGCGTCCGCTCGAGCCACTGTGTCGCGGCGGTGTCCAGCGCCGACGAGGCCAGCGAGATCACAAACCGGCACAGCCCGCAGGCCCGCTCGCAGCGCATCGGGTTGCGCTTGTAGGGCATGGCGCTCGAGCCGATCTGGTCCTTTTCCCAGGGCTCGTCGAGCTCGCCCCGCCCGCAGAGCAGGCGCACGTCGGTCGCCAGCCGGTGCAGCGCCGCCGCCAGCACCGCCAGGTCGTTCAGCACCAGCGCGTCGACCACGCGCGGGTAGGTCTGGCCGGTCGAGGCCAGCAGCCGGTCGGGCCCGAAGCCCAGCTTCTCGCTCACGCGGCGCTCGAACTCCTCGACCTTGGCGCCGTCGCCCTTGAACAGCGCCAGGAACGACGCCTGCGTGCCCGTGGCGCCCTTGAAGCCCCGCAGGCGCAGCGACGCCTGGGTCTGCTCCAGCCGCTCGAGCACCACCGCGATCTCCTGACCCCACATGGCGCAGCGCTTGCCCACCGTGGTCGGCTGGGCTGGCTGGTAGTGCGTGAACGCCAGGCACGGGTCAGCTTTGTGCTTCTCGGCCAGCGCGGCCAGCGCATCGATCAGCGCCGCGGCCTTGCGGCACACGATCTCCAGGCCGTCGCGCAGCAGCGGGATCTCGGTGTTGCAGTTGACGTCCTGGCTGGTGAGGCCCAGGTGGATGATCCCCGCCGCGGCCGGAGCCGACTCGCCCAGGGCGTGTACGTGGGCCATCACGTCGTGACGCAGCCGCCGCTCGTGCGCTTCGGCCCGGCGCAGCTCCTCGTCGGTCACCACCAGGCAGGCCCCCAGCGCCCGAACCTGCTCCCCGGTCACCGGCAGCCCCATCTCGTGCTGCACCTGCGCCACCGCGTGCCAGATCCGACGCCAACCCTCGAATTTCCGCCGGGCCGACCACACCGCCTGCATCTCGGGAGAGGCGTAGCGGCCCGAAAGCGGCGAGACGTAGCCATCAAGGGACGATCCGGGTGCCGACACCGGTGTAGGGGAGTGTTCGGGTCGGATGGCCGGGTTCGTGGGTTGGGGGCTGGAAGCCATCGGAAATCACGATCCTCGCCAGATCCGCCCGCCCCGGCCGATCGTATCGCCTCGGATTCGGCCGAGCCCGGTAGGTTGTTCGATCGAGCGTGCCCGCCACCCCTCCCCATCTCCAGAGTTCAGACGGCGCTCACCGCTCGGCCGGGGATCCGGTGCTGTCGCCGGCCGATCTGCGCGAACTGCAGCTGGTCGAGGCCTACCGCCAGGGCGACCGCTCGGCCCTCGAAACCCTGCTGGCCGGGTATCAAGACCGGCTCTACGCCGTGTGCCTCAGGATGATCGGCGACGCCGATCAGGCCCGGGATCTCACGCAGGATACCCTTGTTCGGGTGATTACGGGGCTCGGGAACTTCGACGGGCGGAGCAAGCTTTCGACGTGGATGATCCGGGTGGCGATGAACGTGTGCCTGACGAGCCTGCGTCGAGCGAAGGTCCGCCGAGGGGGCGATGCTGGAATAGGGGGCGTGTTTTCGGGCCTTTCGAGGGGCGATGACGGCGACGACGAGGATGGTCGGGGCGGGCTGGGCAGTTGGGCCGCCGACCCCCGGGAACCCGGCCCCGAGCGGCGCGTCGAACGGAGCGAGGAGCTTCGCAACCTGCAGCGGGCGATGGCGGCCATCGAGCCGGGCCAGCGCGCCATCCTGATCCTGAGGGACATGCAGGGTTTGGACTACCAGCACATCGCCGAAGTGCTCGATGTGCCGGCCGGAACAGTGAAGAGCCGGCTTTTTCGGGCCCGCGTAGCCCTTCGGCAGGAGATCGATCGCCTCGGCCCGCCCACGACCCCTTGAACCGCCCCGAATGCCCGAACGCCTCACCGAGTCCGACCTTCTGGCCCTGATCGAAGGGGATCTTCCCGCCGATCGCGTGGAGGTCGTCCGCGCGGCGTTGAACGCCGATCCGCGGCTGGTTCGCCTGGTGGAGAGCCTGGTCGCCGACCGGCGCGGGCTGCGGGCCCTGGCGGGCTCGACGGACGGCGTGCGGGCCCCGGCCGGGCTGGTGCGCGATGCGATGGACGAGGCCGAGCGCCGGATGCTGCTGGAGGTTGGCTCGTCCTCGCCGCGGATGGTGGTCGAGAGCAAGGTTGGCCCCTCGCCGAGGGTGGTGGGGGCGTGGCGCGGGCGTCGTTGGACGCCGGCGCTGGCGGCGGCGGGCTTCCTGCTGATGGTGGGGGGTGTTTGGGTGGGGCTGGTGATCTGGAACGTGGGTCCGAGGGCTCAGCAGCAAAGGGCCGAGACGCTGGCGGCGAACTCGCAGCACCGGACGATGTCGATCAATCCGTCGGGGGCGCCGGCGCCCGCCCCGGAACCGCCCGCGGCGGCGGCCGAGCCTGCCGCGCTGCCGCCGATCGTGGTGGCCTCTGGGGGCGAGGCGGCAGATGGTCGGTGGGTGCTGGTGGGCGGCGCGCCGGGGATGCCCCGAGTGCCGGTGATGGTGGGGCCGGCGCTGGCGGGGGCGTCGGGTGCTGGCGATTCGGCGTCCTCCGCGGCGGCGGCCTCGGGCGTGGCGGCGGCGGCGGATGGTGAAGATCCGGGCTTGGCCGCGGCGGTGCGGCTGGCGCTGGAGAACCGGCTGATTCTGCGGGTGGACGCGGCGGATGTGTCGCGGACGGCTGCGCGGGCCGCGGTTCTGAGTCAGGACGCGTCGGCGGGCAACGGGTTGGGGGGCGGGGTGGGATGGTCGGCTTGGCGGGCGCGCGGGCCGGTTCCGACCGCCGTGGCCAACGCGGCGTCGGCAGACGCACCGCAGAGCGCGGCCAGCGGGCTGCCGGGGGCCGCGACGGCGGCCGAACCAAGCCGCACCGGGCCGGCGCCATCGCAGCCCGGACCCGAGGTCGTGGGGCCGGTGCAGCAGCCGCCCGAGACCCCGGGCCCGGCACCGGCGCAGCTGTACACGATCGACCTGACGTTCGACCCGGCGCACGGCGAAGCGCAGGTGCGCGAGCAACTCGTGCGGCTGGTGGCGGCGCTTTCGCAGGGCGGGGCGGCGAAGGTGACGCCTGTTGAGGCCGAGGGTTTTGTTTCGATGACCGGCGCGGGGCGGCCGTCGCTGCGTCCGGCGGACGTGCTGTGGTGGTCGCGGCCGCCGTCGGCTTGGGCGACGCGGGCGGGGCTGTCGGTGGCGGTCGAGATCAGGCCGGCGGGCGGGCGCTGAACCGAGGCGGGCTGGCGGACCGGTGAGATCCCCGGGGTTGTGGGTCAGCCGCTGGCGCGGATGCGCCGGTCGGCGGTGACCGCGAGCCAGGTGGCCACGGGCAGCACGGCCAGGGCGAGGAGCCCGAGCAACTGAGCGGGCGAGGCGGTCGCGAGGTGGGCGCCGGCGAGCCCGGTGAACTGGAGCGAGACCGCCGCGACGAGGGACGAACAACCGACGGCCGCGAGGGCCGCGAGACGGGCTGAGCGAACAAACCGAGCCATCGAGCCGACCTTTCCGCCGCGGGGATCCGACCGGTGGCGGCACGGCCACGGGGTGATCGGAGCGCGGGTTACACACCGCTGACCGGCCTCTGGCCCATCCGTGGAGACGCCGGCGGTCCACCGTGAACGCCGAACAACGACTCGGGGGCCCGGTCAGGGAGGCGAGAAGATAGTCGGGGGGTGGTCGTCGTGCGTCGGGAGGGGCGGTTGTGCGGGAGTTGTGGACGACGGGGCGAGGGGTCCGGTTGTCGGACCGGGCGGTGGGGGGTATGTTCGCCGGGCTGTGCCCTGGGCCCCGGTGATCGAGAGCGAGCGTCGTCGTTCCGCATGGCGTGAGGCGGCGCGTCTGATTGCGCTGGCGGGGGTGTGCGGGGCGCTGGCGGGCGGGGGGAGCGCGGCTGTCGCTTTTA
>JACVCL010000227.1 GCA_016742075.1 Phycisphaerales bacterium | reverse complement strand
GGTTGGGGGCGGTGTCAGCGGCGGCGGCGGGTGGCGAAGAGGGCGGCGAGGGCGAGGGCGCCGGCCGAGCCTGGCGCGGGGACGGGGAGGACCCAGAGCAGGGCTTCGCTGCGGCCGGCGAGGGCATTGAAGCCGTAACCGGCGACGTAGATGTTGTCCGCGTCGGTGGAGACGGCGAGGGCTTCGCTGGAACTGAAGCCGGCGGGGAGGTAGGCGCTGAGGTCGGTCCATGAGTCGGCGGTGCTGTTCCAGAGGCCGGCGCGGATGGCGTCGTTGAAGGTGGCGCTGCCGACCTGGATGGAGCCGCTGATGGCGTAGGCGAAGGACGCGGAGGCGCCGGCGGGGTTGAGGTCGATCCAGGAGTCGGCGGTGCCGCTCCAGAGGCTGGCGCGGCTGGCGCCGCTGATGGTGGCCCCGCCCACCTGCTGGGAGCCGCTGATGCCGCGGGCCTGGGCCTGGGAGGCGCTGGCGGGGGTGAGGTCGACCCAGGAGGCGGCGGTGCCGGTCCAGAGGCTTGCGCGGAGGCTGCCGCTGATGACGGCGCTGCCGACCTGCTGGGCGCCGTTGGTGGCGTAGGCGACGGACTGGGTGGAACCGGCGGGGTGCAGTTCGACCCAGGAGCCGGCGGAGCCGCTCCAGAGGCCGGCGCGGGTGACGCCGCCGAGGCGGGCGAAGCCGACCTGCTGCGCGCCGCCGGCGCCGTAGGCGATCGATCGCGTGGCGCCGGTGGGGTTGAGGTCGACCCACGAGGCGGCGGTGCCGGTCCAGTAGCTTGCGCGGTCGGCGCCGCTGACGCGGGCGTAGCCGGCCTGCTGCGAGCCGGTTGTGGCGTAGACGAACGACGCCGAGGCGACGGCGGGGTGCAGGTCGATGGATGAATCGGGGGTGCCGCTCCAGACGGTGGCGCGGGCGACGCTATCGAGGACGAGGTACCCCCCCTGCTGGGCGCCGCCGGCGCCGTAGGCGACCGAGGCGTCGGACAAGGGGGAGTTGAGGTTGATGAACGTCCACGCGGCATGCGCCGAGGGGGCGATGCACGTGATCATCGTGGAGACGGCCGCGAGCGCGGCAGCGCTGCGAGGGAACTTCGGCGACATGTTTCTTTCCTCCGGAGACGTGCCCGCGGTCCGGCGGCGCCGGATGCGGGGCTTAGAGAGACGATACCTCAAAAAAACCCCGGGTGCCCGGGGAGTCGAGGTTCAAATTGTGAAGATTGTCGCCGGCGGGGGTCGGTGACGCGGTGGGGCGTGAATCTGGGTAAACCGGGTGACGGCGCGGCGGCGGGTCGGCCGGTTCGGGGCGCCCGGGGGATCAGGCTGGGGATGGGGCGGGCCAGTCGCCGGAGAAGACCTCTTCGGCGGGTCCGGTGAGGATGATGCGGTTGTCGGCCTCGCGCCACTCCATTTCGAGTGCGCCGCCGGGCATGCGGACGGTGGCGCGGCGTTCGAGGCGGTTGGTGAGGACGCCGGCGACGATGACGGCGCAGGCGCCGGAGCCGCAGGCGCGGGTGGGTCCGGCGCCGCGTTCCCAGGTGCGGACGCGGACGTCGCGGCGGTCGAGGACCTGGGCGAACTGGGCGTTGATGCGCTGGGGGAAGGCGGGGTGCTTTTCGAGCCGGGGGCCGTCTTCGCCGAGGCGGATGGTGTCGATGCGGTCGGCGAAGACGACGGCGTGGGGGTTGCCGACGTTGACGAAGACGCAGATGCGGCCGTCGACGGCGTATTCGTGGAAGCGGCTGGTGAGGGGGGTGACGTGTGAGGGATCGACGGGGATGTGGCGGAGGTCGAGGACGGGTGCGCCCATGTCGAGGGTGACCCAGGCGTCGGCGCGGCCGGGTGGGGCGTCGACGCGGAGGACGTCGACGCGGTGGCCCCAGACATCGAGAATGATGGGTGCGCCGGGGGCGGGGGGGGCGCAGTAGCCGCGTCGGACGGCGAGCATGCCGACGCAGCGGGAGCCGTTGCCGCACATGCCGCCGTCGGAGCCGTCGGCGTTGAGGATGCGGACGGAGAAGTGGGCGCCGGGGACGCGGGTGTCGGCGGTGGCGCGTCGGAAGACGATGATGCCGTCGGAGCCGACGCCTGCGCCGGAGTTGCGGTCGGAGATTCGCTGGGCGAGTTGGGGGAGGTCGGGGCGTTCCCAGAGCGCGGGCTCGGCGACGGCGTCGAGGAACACGTAGTCGTTGCCGAGGCCGTGGGCCTTGGTGAAGCGCATGGGGTGATTATGGGGGAAAGGCGGCGGTCGTGCCGGTATCAGCGGAAGGGCTTAGGGATCAGGCGTAGCCGAGGAGGGCGAGGGCGATGAGGGCGGCGAGGGCGAGGGCGATGGCGGCCTTGAGGGCGCGGACGTGGCGGTCGATGGGGAGGCGGTCGGCGGGGCGGCCGATGAGGGGGAGGATGCTGCGGCAGCGGGGGCCGATGGAGCCGTGGCGGGAGGGGAACCGCCCGGGGCCGTTTTGGGTGAGCGAGGGGGAGGAGGCGAGGGCGGGGGCCGTGGGGAGGGCGGGGGCCGG
>JACVCL010000031.1 GCA_016742075.1 Phycisphaerales bacterium | reverse complement strand
GGGGGCGGCGGCGGCGTGGGATTGCCGCCCAGGTCCGTCGTGGGCCGCAGGCCCGTTGTGCCCAGGCCGAGCTGGGTGTTGATGGCGTTGCCGCCACCGGAGCTGCGCTGCGAGGCCGAGATCTCGTCCCCGCCGTCGCGGGCGCCCGAGCCGGTGATGTCGGTGAATCGGCGGTACTCGCCCTCGTCGACGGCGTTCGGCCGCTCGGCGGTGACGGTCGAGTTGTCGTTGAAGATGCCCAGGCGCCCGTTGGAGAACAGCACCTCGACGGTGCCCTGGTTCTCATCGAGGCCGTAGGCGCGGGTGGGCTGGCCGGCGGTCACTTCGAGGCCGCCCTGCGTGCCCTTGATCGCCAGCGTCGCGTCGGGGGCCTTGATGGTCACGTCGTTGGCGAACTGGGTCGAGGTGACGTTGAACAGCACGCGGCCATGCTGCATGCCGACCTCGGTCACGTCGACACCGTTGACGGCTTGCATCTTGTCGAGTGTGGCGATGCCGACGCGGTCGACGGTGATGATCTGTGCGCCGCCGATGCGCAGCTGGATCCAGTGGCGGGGGCCAGTGATGATCTTGGTGCCCATCGGCAGCACCTGGCCGACGGTGGCCACCGCGCGGGCGGCGCCGGGCACCTCGACCAGCACACGCCCCTGGACGGCGACAACGACGGCCTGGTTGAGCGACTCCTTCGGCGCTCCGGTCGGCTGCTCAGGCGTGGCCGGCGCGGGCGACGTCGTGCCGGCGCTCTGGGCGAGCACGGCGGGCGTCCACAACAGCGACGCCGCGAGGCACCATCCGAGTCTTGGCTTGCTGAACACGGCTGCTTTCTCCCTGCGCAGCGACGCGCCGCGCACTCTCGAATCTTTGGATTGTGCTCCGACCGCCAACGGACGGACCGGGACGGCGGGCCTGCTCCACGCCCGAACCCCCAGACCCTCTACGCCCCAAGTGTGCATTACGTTTCCCCCCGACGCCAGTTTTCACATCCGAACAGAGTCCGGATAACGCCCCCGCAACACGGCATATCCGTTACAGACCCACCGGATCCTTCAATTCCATGCCCGTACCGCTCAAGAATCGGGGCTGAGGGCGACCAGCACGCGCAAGGTCGGCGCGGTCGGTGGGGAGGCCGCCCTACTTCTCCTCCAGCACCAGCGTGCCCGTCCACGGCTGCTCGGGCGACCCACGGGCGAGGTCCATGGCGTGACGGTACAAACGGGCCAGGGGGGACGGCCCGAACCGGGCCGTCAGGTCCGCCAGGGCCGCCTCGGTCGCTGCGAGATCGCCCGTGGCGGCGGCGGCGACGAGCCGCTCGTGCGCGGCGATCCACGCGGGTGTCTGCTCACCGAACGGACGGCGGTCGCCCAGCAGTTCGAAGAGCATCTCATCGTGCCGGCGGCCCTTGACGACGATGCGCCCGATCGGGCGGACGGCGAACCGCGGGCCCAGCAGCTCACGGGTGCGCGAGTTGATCACGCACTCGGCGCCGAGCTGCTTGCCGGCGCTCTCGCACCGGGACGCCAGGTTCACCACGTCGCCCAGCACGGTGTAGGCCGAGTTGCGTGGGGGGTTGCCGAAGTCGCCGACGGAGACCACCCCCGATGCCATGCCGATGCGCATGCCCAGCGACCCCGCCTCGCCGAAGGCGCCGCGGGTGTTGAGCTCGGCGAGTTCGCGGAACATCTCGAGCGCCGCCTCCGCGGCGTGCAGCGCGTGCTCGAGGTCCGACACCGGGGCGCCCCAGAACGCCATGATGCCGTCGCCGAGGTACTTGTCGAGCGTCGCCCGGTGCTTCTGGAGCACGCCGGTCATCGCCGCGAGATAGGTGTTGAGGAGCCTGCCGGTTTCCTCCGTGCCCAGACGCTCGGAGAGCGTCGAGAAGCCCGCGATGTCGGAGAAGAACACGGTGAGCTCGCGGTCGGCCGGGGCCATCGAATCCATGTCGGGGTTGTTGACCAGGATGTCGACGACATCGGGCGACACGTACGCGCGGAAGCGGGCCTCGGTGCGGCGGCGGCTGCGCTGCTCCACCAGCAGGCGGTGCAGGATCACCCCCAGCCAGGCCAGCGCACCGGCGAAGATCGGCGTGCCCGTGGCCAGCACCAGCCCGGCGGCGTCGCGGGCGCCGAGGCCCGAGAGCACCATCCACGACGCCGCGCCGCCCACAATCGCAGCGGGCCCGACCAGCACCGGGAATCGAACCCCGACCCACGCCCCGGCGAGCCCGAGGAGGAACACCGCGGCGAGATCCATGAGCAACAGGCGGCGGGTGCCGAACTCCAGCCGGTGGCCGCCCAGGATCGACGACGCCACCGCCGCGTGCACGTGCACCCCGGGGGTGCGGGGGTCGATGCTCGTCGGCACGAAGTCGGCGACGGCGGCGGTGGCCGTCCAGCCGACGAACACCACCTTGCCGGCCAGACGGGCACGCAGCATGTCTCGGCGCTGGGCCGCGTCGCGCAGCCCACGCTCGATCTCGATCATCGCTTTCGGCGCCTGCCGCGCGACGGCGGAGAGCTCGGCGAACGATTCGTTCTCCTCCGCGGAGCGCTCACCTTCCGCGGGATAGGTCCCAAGAATCTCACCGGCGGCCTCGGCGGCCTTCGACCACGCCGGCTTGAGATCGGTGTAGGCCCGGGCGAACTCGGTCGAGTCCGGGGCGAAGCCGGTTGCGAGCCGGGCTCGATCCGCGGCCGTGGCGTCGTCGATGAGCCCGTACTTGGCCCCGGCCGCCCGCATGCCAGACTCGAGCGACCGGAAGTTGGACGCGACCCGCGCCAGAGCATCATCCACATCGAGCAGCGCGCCGGCCGAGATCTCGCCGCCCCGGTCCTGCCCGGCGGGGGCCAACTGCGCCTGCCACCCCCCCCAACCCCCGCGTGGCCAGGTGATGAACTGCATCACCCCGAACGTCGGGAACCCGGCGAGGGCCGCCGCGTGCGTCTGCAGGCGCAGCGGAACGCCGCCCGGCGTCGGGATGATCACGGCGCCGGGCTCGACGCGCACGTCGGCGATCGGGACCCCGAGCTTCCGGAGCGCCCCGGCGACACCGAGGGAGGGGAACAGGTCGGGCCCAAGCCGAACAAACAGCGGCACGCGTCGGACCGTGCCGTCGGGGTCGCCCGAGCCGAAGGACACCGAGGCGATCGCGGCTGAGGCGTCGAGAATGGGCGGCGCGGGGAGGCTCGGCTCGTCGGCGGCGGGCGGGTTGAGCGCAGCGGCCGAGGGCGGCCGGAGCGCCAGCTCGGCCCCGCGCCGGACGAGGGTGCCCGCCCACCGACGCTTGATCTCCAGATCATCGAGGCTTGGGCCCCCGGCCATGTTGGCGACGGGGCCGAGCGTGCCGCGGAACCGATCCCGGATCTGGAGCGTGCCGATGTCCGGCTCCTGGCGGACGCGGTCCAGCACCTCGGAAAAGGGCACCCGCGCGGCGACATCGCCGGCGCCAACCGCCGCGGGGGCCGCGCGGAATCGGAAGGACGCGCCGGAGATCACATTGCCGGCCCGCCGCACCGCGGCCGCGAGCTCGCCGTCGCCGTCGACCACGCGCAGCGATGCCGGTGCGCCGAGATCGCCCTCGATCCTTGGGGCCTGCGGGTCGTCCATCAGCACGTCGAGCGCGATCACGGCCGGAGAGGCCCGCCCCAGCTCGTCGACGAGGCGTCCGATGCGCTCCCGGGGCCAGGGCCACCGGCCGTGCGTGCGGAGCGAGGCGTCGTCGATCGCGACCACGACCACGTCGGGCGAGGGCCCGGGCGAGAACACGCCCCAGAGCTTGGCGTTGAGGTCGAGGAACGGATACTCAAGCCGCTCGGTGAGCCTCGTGCCGTGCAGGAGCACGAAAAGCAAAGCGACCGACAGCCCGATCCCCCATTGAACCCGCGCCATGACCGCGGCGCGGTTGCGGGTGGTGGCGCGCTGGGAGCGAGGATCCGGCACGTGGGTCGGTGTCGTTCAGCAGTGCCCGTGCGTCGGAGCCGGCACGGCGCCGCGGTGCTCGGCCCGGCTCAGGGCTTGGGGGGGTTCGCCGGCGCCGCGGGGGGCGGGGGAGCGGGCTCGCCGGGCTTGGTCTGCGCCTGGGGCTCGGGCATCACGGGCATGGCCCCGGTGGGCTGGTTCGGGCTGACGTTGGACTGCACCGTGCCCTGCGAGACCGGCGCCGGATCGGGGGAGCGGCCCTGGGCCTCGCGGTAGGCGATGTAGTCGCCAGCCTTGCCGATGATGCCGCTGTACTCGATCCCCGAGAGCGCCATCTGGGCCGAGCCCTCGGGCATGATGCCCAGGTAGACCAGCTCGCGGTTGGAGTAGCGCTGGCTGTGCCCGAAGACCATCATCATCACCCCGCCCTCGATCTTGAGGGCCGAGGTGAGGGCCCGGGCGAGCGTGCCCCGCTGCATCGCCAGGTTGGCGGGCTCGTCCCAGCTCTCCGACAGCCAGCCGCGCTTCTTGGCTTCGGCGACGCGGGCGGCGTAGGTATTGGCGGGGTCGTTCCCGTCGATCAGCAGGAACACGCCGTGCAGCCCCTCGTTGTTGCTCACGGCGCCGCGGCTGCTCATCTCCGAGAAGAACTCGGCCTCAGAGAGCTGCTGCTGGGCGCTGAAGTCCTCCCCCATCGCGTCGGGAAGGGTCGTGCGGGCGCACCCGGCCAGCACGGCGGGCACGAGGGCGAGAGCGGCCGTGGCGAGTCGGAAGGTGGTCATGGGTCGTCTCCGCGAGGACGGCTCCGGGCCTCCAGGCGCCCGGGATCGGTCAGAGAAGGTCAGAACGAGAGGGTCACGCCGCAGAAGATGAACTGTCGGACGTCCTTGGGCCCGGCGATGCCCGAGCCGGGGAAGAACACGCCGTAGCGTGCGGCCACGACAAGGTCGGAGGTCAGACGCCAGTTCACGCTGGCGACGGGCTCGACGCCGAGGAACATGTTGTTCGTCGTCGCCTCCTCGATCGGGGCGTCCTTCAGCAGCTTGTTGTGGATGAACAGGTCGGCGCCGAGCTGCAGACCGCGGGCCCACTCGATGCCGGCGAAGGGGAAGAACGAGCCGCCGAGGCGGAAGCTGAGGAGGTTCGAGATCTGCGGGGCGAACGCCAGGCCGGTGTTCACGTAGCCGAGGCTGTTGAAGGCGCGGTCGGTGGTGCCGCTCAGGTTGCCGCCGACCGTGTCGGTTGAGACCAGCCGGTCGCGGTCGCCCGAGGCGATGATCGTGTCGAAGTACAGCTGCGAGCTGCGGGCGTCGTTGAAGTTGTAGACCAGCTGGGCCCGGCCGGCGAAGGCCGAGACGTCCTCGCGGGTCTGCGCGCCACGGAGCGGGTCGCTGAACGACCGGCCGAACTGGTACACGAACTCGCCCATGTAGCCGAAGCGCGTGGTGAACTGGCCTTGGGCGCCCACGCCCGCGTAGGTGGTGCGGTAACGGAAGTCGACCGGCGGCGCCACGAGCGCCGTGCGGGGCGTGCGGCCGTCGTTGTAGTCGTCCATGTACAGGCCGTAGGCGTACAGCTCGTGGTTCGCCGGGAAGCGGTACCGGAACAGGCCGCCGTAGTACCCGCGCTTGGTGTTGTTGTTGTACCCGTCGCGCGAGGCGTCGAAGTCGATGATCGACCGGTCGGCCGGGGTGACGCCGAAGAGCCCCTCGATCTGCACACGCCCGATGCGGATCGTCGGCCGGGCGGCGTAGAGGTTGTTCGAGAGCACCAGGCCCGAGCCCCAGTCGACGTACTGCCGCCCGACCTTCAGACGGAAGTCGCCGTTGAGCGTCTCGCCCCGGTAGGCCGCGTAGGCCGACGCCAGCGAGAACTCGTACCAGTAGCGATCGAGGAACGGCTGCGTCCAGCGGTCGCCGCGCCCGTCGAACGAATCGTCCTCCGAGAAATCGCGGTACTGGAAGCGGCCGCGCACAAAGAAGTTGTGGACGCCGTCGATCGAGCCCCGTCCCCAGACACCGATCTCGGGGGAGAGCAGGCGGCGGTTGTTGCCCGTTGAGTCCTTCAGCCACAGGGCCGAGAACGAGACGTAGCCGCCCGCGTCGATGGTGCTCCGCTCCATCACACCCAACCGCTCGTCGACCTTGATTCGGAACGACTCGTCGACGGTGCGGAGGATGCGCTCGAGGGCACGCTCGTCCTGGGCCCGCGCCGTGCCGGCCGAGGCGACGATCGCCGACGCCGCGGCCACGAACAGTCCCGAGCGACGAAGGCTTTGGAAGTGCTTCATGGGTCCTCCGAGATCGGCCGCTCCCAAATGGCGGGGCGCGGGCTTAGGGGTTACGCGGGTTAGCATCGGCTAGACTACCCTGAAATCAGGCAATCTGCGCCCTCTGGGCGACTTCTCCGCCCGTCCCCGAACAGACCCCCTGCTACGGTGGGCACGCTGGGGGGAACCAGAGCGAAAGTTGGTGCGATCCGGACACCGCCGCGGGGGAACGGGGATGGCTCGGCCGACGAAATGTATCTCAGCCAGCCGAAAGCCCGGTACGGGCCTGACGTTATCGGACTAAGCCTGGCCGCCCGATCGAGGAGAGCCGAATGCGCCGCCGAACCACCACCTGCGCCGTCTCAGCCCTGGCCGTGCTCTTGTGCGGCGGCGCCGCGTCGGCCCAGCTCGTCACCATCGCGCCGAACGAGCCGATCCGGGGCGACCGCCTGTACCTGAAGACCGGCGCCGTGGACACGCGGCTGGCGTTGGATGGGGCGGCGCTCGCCGACTTCATGCGGACCTTCCCGGGCGAGCAGCGTGCGGTGTTCCAGCTCGACGGGCCGATGACGCCCGCGCGTCGGGCCGCCCTGGAGGGGGCGGGGGTCGTGCTGCTGCAGTACCTGCCGAGCAACGCCTGGATCGTGCGGATCTCCGGGGCCGACGCCGCGGCCGTGAGCGCCCTGGGGTTCGTGCGCTGGGCGCGTGCGATGGACCCCGCATGGCGGATCGATCCGACCATCGGCCTGCGCACCTTCGCCACCCCCGACCGGCAGGCGCTGTCAGCGCAGGGACTGACGATCGCGGGCGTGACGATGTTCCCCGATGTTTCGCCCGACGAGGCGAAGGCCGTTCGCCAGGCGGTCGGCGTGCTGCCGGGGGCGGCCGTTCTGTCGCGCGGCGGAGATGCCGCCGCGCCGACGCTGTTCATCAAGGCCCGCATCGCCGATCTTCCGGGGCTGGCGTCGCTCCCGGCCGTTCAGTTCGTCGAGGAAGCCGGCGAACTGGTCGAGCGCGACGCCAACGTGAACTGGATCCTTCAGAGCAACATCGCCGGCACGCCGGCGCTCAGCAACCGCGGCCTGACGGGAAGCGGCCAGGTTCTGGGCGTGATCGACTCGCTGGTGGACCCGAACCACTGCGCGTTCACGGACTCGCAGCCGATCGGGCCGACGCACCGGAAGATCGTGGCCTACTTCGCCACGGGAAACCCGGCGACGCACGGCACCCACGTGGCCGGGATCGCCGTGGGCAAGCCGCTGACTCCGGGCGCCGACGCCAACCTTTTCGGTATCGCGGCCGACGCGAAGCTGTCGTTCAGCCCGATCCCGAGCTGGACCGCCGCGGATCTCGTGAGCACGCTCACGCAGAACGCCTCGGCGGGAGCGAGGGTGCACACCAACAGCTGGGGCGACGACAGCAACACGCAGTACCTGGGGCTCAGCCGCGGGATCGACGCGTTCATGTGGAGCAACGAAGACCACCTGGTGGTCTTCGCCAACTCGAACCAGTCGCTGATGAAGAGCCCCGAGAACGCCAAGAACTGCGTGAGCGTGGTCGGCGCGAGCAACGCGCCGAACCAGGACTCGTTCTGCATCGGCGGGGCCGGCCCCACCAGCGACGGCCGCCGGAAGCCCGACCTCACCTCGGTCGGCTGCAGCGTGGGCTCGGCCCAGGCCTTCACGACGTGCGGCGTGCTGTTCCAGAACGGCACGTCGATGGCGACACCCGGCATCTCGGGCTCGGCGCTGCTGGCGCGGCAGTACTTCACGAGCGGGTACTACCCTTCCGGGACCGCCAACCCGTCGGACGCGTTCACGCCGAGCGGAGCGCTGCTGAAAGCCGTGCTGGTGAACGCGGGCACCCCGATGGCGACGCTGACCGGGTACCCCAGCGTGCAGCAGGGCTGGGGCCGCCTGCTGCTCGACAACGCGCTGAGCTTCGCCGGTGAGACCCGGGGCCTGTGGGTGGCCGACGTCCGCAACGCGTCGGGGCTGGTGACGGGCGGCGTCGCCCAGTACACGCTCCAGGTCGCCTCGGGCCAGCCTCTTGAAGTCACCCTCGCGTGGTCCGACGCGCCCGCCGCGCTCCAGGCGGCCTTCGCCCCGGTGAACACCCTGACTCTCTCGGTCGTCGACCCGAACGGCAACACGTACCTCGGCAACGTCTTCTCGAACGGCGTTTCGGTGACCGGCGGCGTGGCGGACGACCGGAACAACGTGCAGAGCGTGATCATCGCTTCGCCGGTGTCCGGCAACTGGACCGTGCGGGTGCTGGGGACGACGGTGAACGTCGGGACCCAGGGCTTCGGCCTGGTGGCTACCGGAGGGGTGGCCGGGATGGCGCGGCCGATGTCGGTGTCGCTGGTGGCCCCGCCCACCACGGTGAGCGAGCAGACCGCGTTCGCCGTTCAGGCGGCGATCAACGCCCCCGGAGAGAGCATTGTGCCCGGGTCGGCAACGGTGTTCTACCGCTCGGGCGTCGGCGCGTTCTCCAGCGTGCCGCTGTCCCCCGTCGGCGGCAACCTCTGGCGTGCGATCGTGCCGCGGCCGGCGTGCGGCCTGCCGGTGCAGTTCTACGCTCAGGCGCAGGGCACGGCTAGCGGCGTGGTCACCGCACCGCCGGGCGGAGCGGCAGCGCCCTTCTCCGCGGTGGTGGGCGGCACAGGCACCACCGTGCTGCTGAGCGAGAGCTTCGCCGCGGGCCTTCCGGCGGGCTGGACGGCCGACGGGCTGTGGAACTTTGGCTCCCCCTGCCCCGTGGGCACGCCCTGCTCGGGCCGTTGGGCCTACTTCGGCGTGCCGGGGCAGTGCACCTATCAGCAGGGCGCCAATCGGGTGCTGGGCACCCTGAGCGCGCCGGGGATCTCGTTGCCCGCGATCAACCCGGGCGAGCGGCTGACGCTCAGCTACTGCTCGTCGATGCAGAACGAGAACGCGCAGGTGTACGACCGCGGGTACGTGTTCGCCAACGGCTCGTCGCTGATCGATCAACCGGGCAACACGGGCCCGGCGTGGGAGACGCGGACGGTTGACCTCTCGCCGTTCGCCGCGCAGACCATCTCGCTCGGGTTCTTCTTCGACACTCTCGACGGGTTCAACAACGCGTTCCGGGGCTGGCAGATCACGAATGTCCAGGTGGTCCGCACCACGCTGTCGTGCTTGCCGACGCCCTGCGCGGCCGACGTCGACCGGAACGGCTCGGTGGGCGCTAACGACCTCTCGCGGCTGCTCGTGGCGTACGGATCGTCCCTCGGCGGCCCGGGCTGGGACGCCGCGGCCGATGTCGACGGCAATGGAGCCGTTGGCGCTAACGACCTGACGCTTTTGCTGACCAGCTGGGGACCGTGCCCGTAATCGGCGGACGCCGAGCGACCGTTCACGGGGCAAACGACGCGGGCCGCGGCATTTCGGCCGCGGCCCGCGATGGGTTGCCTTGGAATCGCCCCCGGGGGGGCCGGACTCAGTCGGCGTTGTCAGACGAAACCGACCCCGGCATCGGGCTGCGGATGATCCAGGTGGCGGAAGCACCGGAGTTCAGACCCGGCAGGAAGATCGGGACCGCGGCCCGAGAGCCCCCGCCGAGGAACCACGAGAGCGTCATGGCGGTGTTGATGTCGGCGATGAGAACAACGCCCGCGTCGTTGTCGGCCGAGACGCTGGGGATGAAGCCGGGACCGCCCGGTTTGCCGGGGGAGCCCTGGCCGCCCTGGGCGATGTTGGGCGGCGGGCCGGGCGGCAGGTCGGGCACATCGGTGTGGCCCATGAGCGGGGCCGCGATAGCCAGGCTGCAGGCGGCGGACGTTGCGACAGCGAGTCGGCGGACGGTCTGAGCGGGTTCGTGGGTCAGACGCTGGTTCACGAGACACCTCCTGCGGCCCCGACGACCTTGGCGGTCTCGAGGATCTTCCACCCCACCGGACGGAACTGCGGGAACCGGCCCATGGTCGCGGCGATGAGGCTCCGCTCCGCGGGCTCGATGGTCATTTCAAGATCGAGGCCGGTGTTGTCGGCCAGCATGCGGTGCAGCGAGAACTGCAAGGTGTAAACCCGTTCGCGCATCGCCCAGTTCGAGAGCCGGTCGGCGATGCGGACGGCGCGGTCGAGGAAGACGCGCATCGAGCTCTGGAGCTCACGCCCGGTCATGTGCCGGAGCGCGATGTTCGAGCCGAAGATGCACCACCAGCCCCAACTTTCGAGTTGGTCGCCGACGATGGCGCGCTCATCACCCCGCACGGCCTCGACGGCCCGGCTGATCTCGGCGACGGTGCGGCCGGGCTCGCGAAGGCCGAGCTCGACCTCGCACTCGAGAAGGCCGCCCCGGCAGGTGTTGGCGATGCCCGAAAGCGACGGGTCGCCCAGTTTCGCCGCCAGATCGGAGTACATCTCGGCGGAACGGGCCAGGTCGCGAGCCGCGGCCTCGGCGTGCTGCGCCTTGTTCTCGGGCTCCTCGACCATCAGCTTCCGGAAGACGTTCCCGCGTACGTAGTACACGAAGGCGGGGCGCTTGTGCTCGACGGGCTTGTCGGCGGCGGGCGGGTGGGCCTCGTAGTGCTCGGCCAGCAGCTGCGCAGTGCCGAGGGCCGGGGTCAGGTCGTACAGCGAGTACCAGGCGTTGGCGAGGTCGGCCCGCAGAATGTTGCGGGTGGTGACGGAGACCGGCGAGTGGGCCAACCCGCGGCGGCAGGCGTCGACCTCGCTGGTGTACCGGCCGAGGCCGTCCCAGCCCGAGGCCTCGAACGCGCAGGCGAAGGCCTTGCGCTCTTCCGACGCCGCGGCGGCGTACATCTGCCGAGCGACATCGACAACTTTCTGGTACTGGCCGGCGAGGTGTGCGGCACGGGCCCTTTGGTAGAGCTCCTCGTACGAGGCGGCCGGCTTCGGGCCCGCCGCGGCGTCGTCACCGGCGTCCCAGATCGTCTCGACGACGTCGCCCACCGGCCACTCGAGCAACTCGGCCAGCCTCACGATGAAATCGGCCTTCGGGTTGCCGGAGTCGGGGTAGACCTTCGTAGGGTCGCGATCGAGGGCCTGCGCGAGCTTGGCCCGAGACCAGCCGCGCGATGCGCGGACGAGGTCCAAGAGCTCGTGCACGCGTTTGCGACGCGCATCGCTGAATTCAGGCCGCTCGTGGCGGTCGTTGCGGTCCATCGCTTCCTCCGAGGGGGTGGGGCCCTCTGAGCGGGTTCGGAAACCAGCCCGGGCCTATACGCGGCCCGGATTTCGCGGTTCCGATCGGTTTACTATGGCCTGCGTCAGGGCTCCCCACAAGCGGCGAGACGGGCCATTCTCGGCCAGGCCCAGAAATCAGGAGTCGTTCGTTAGCTTTGTGTTTGGTATTCTTGCGGTATTGCTACGGGCCCTCACTCGGTGCTGGGCACCGCAGCCGGGCGGGGAACCACGTCGACCTGCCCATCACGGGCGATGATCTCGACCACCGATCCCGGCGGAAGTTCACCGGCGAGCAGGGCTCGTCCGACACGGGTCTCGATCTCGTGCTGGATGTACCGCTTGAGGGGACGGGCGCCGTAGGCCGGATCGAACGCCGCGTCGGCGATGGCTCTCGCCGCTTCGCGACCGACCTCGAGCGCCACGCCGCGGTCCTTCAGACGCTCACGGAGCAGGGCGACCTGCAGGTCGACGATCCGGACGATCGCCTCGGGGCCCAGCGGCTTGAAGAGGACGACGTCGTCGACGCGGTTGAGGAACTCGGGCCGGAAGTGCGATCGGAGCTCGGCGAGCACCGAGTTGCGCGCCCGGCCGGAGATCTCGCCGCCGACGAGCCCGTCCTCGAGCAGATAGTGGCTGCCGATGTTGCTGGTCATGATGATGACGGTGTTCTTGAAGTCGACGGTGCGGCCCTGCGAGTCGGTGACGCGGCCGTCGTCGAGGATCTGGAGCAGCACGTTGAACACGTCGCGGTGGGCCTTCTCAATCTCGTCGAAGAGCACGACCGAATACGGCCGCCGACGGACCGCCTCGGTGAGCTGGCCACCCTCCTCGTAGCCGACATAGCCCGGGGGCGCGCCGATAAGGCGCGACACCGCGTGCCTCTCCATGTACTCACTCATGTCGATCCGGACGATGTTCTCCTCGCTGTCGAACAGCGAGGCGGCCAGGGCCCGGGCGAGCTCGGTCTTCCCCACACCCGTGGGGCCGAGGAAAATGAACGAACCGATGGGGCGTTTGGGGTCCTTGATGCCCGCTCGGGCCCGGATGACCGCGTCGGCCACGAGCCGCACGGCCTCGTCCTGCCCGATGACGCGCCTCCGCAGCACGTCGTCGAGGTGCAACAGCTTCTCGCGCTCCGAGGCGACCAGCCGGGTGACCGGGATGCCCGTCCACCGCGCCACGACCCCGGCGATCTCGTCGTCGGTGACTTCTTCGGCCACAAGCCGGCCACCGCCCTGCGAAGCGAGCCGGGCCTCCTCGGCCTTGAGTTCCTTCTCGAGCCCCGGCAGCACGCCGTAGGTGAGCTCGCCGGCACGCTCGAGCTGCGCTGATCGGGTCGCGCGCTCGATCTCGGCCCGTGTCGACTCGATCTTCTCGCGCAGCGCGTTGACCTTCTCGATCGCGGCCTTCTCGGCCTGCCACTGGGCGCGCATGGCGCTGGCGCGTTCCTTGAGGTCGGCCAGCTCGCGCCGGAGGGCCTCCAGCCGCTCCCTCGATGCGGCGTCGGACTCCTTTTTCAGGGCGGACTCCTCGATCTCCAGCTGCATGACGCGGCGGGTGACCTCGTCGAGCTCGGCGGGCATCGAGTCGATCTCGGTGCGGATGGTGGCGCAGGCCTCGTCGACGAGATCGATCGCCTTGTCGGGGAGGAACCGGTCGGAGATGTACCGGTTGCTGAGCACCGCGGCCGAGACCAGGGCCGAGTCGAGGATGCGCACGCCGTGATGCACCTCGAACCGCTCGCGCAGGCCTCGGAGGATCGAGATGGTGTCCTCAACGGTGGGCTGGTCGACCAGCACGGGCTGGAAGCGCCGCTCGAGCGCGGCGTCCTTCTCGATGTGCTGGCGGTACTCGTCGAGGGTGGTGGCGCCGATGCAGCGCAGCTCGCCGCGGGCGAGCATGGGCTTGAGCATGTTGCCGGCGTCCATCGAGCCCTCGGCCCGCCCGGCGCCGACGATAGTGTGCAGCTCGTCGATGAACAGGATGATCCGGCCCTCGGCTTGCCGGACCTCGTTCAGCACGGCCTTGAGGCGCTCCTCGAACTCGCCGCGGAACTTGGCCCCTGCGACCAGAGCCCCCATGTCGAGCGCGAAGATCGACTTGTCTTTGAGGCCCTCCGGCACGTCGCCCCGCATGATCCGCTGGGCGAGCCCTTCCACGATCGCCGTTTTGCCCACGCCCGGCTCGCCGATGAGCACAGGGTTGTTCTTGGTCTTCCGCGACAGCACACGGACGACGCGACGGATCTCCTCATCGCGACCGATCACCGGGTCGAGCTTGCCGGACTGCGCGAGCTTCACCAGGTCGCGCCCGTATTTCTCAAGCGCCTCGTAGGCCTGCTCCGGGTTGGCCGACTGGACGCGCTGCGAACCGCGCACGGCGGTGAGCGCCGAGAGGAACGCGTCGCGGGTGACGCCCCCCTCCCGCAGGAGCCGCCCGGCTTCACCGCGGTCGCCCTCGTCGATCATCGCCAGCGCCAGGTGCTCGACCGACACGTACTCATCTTTCAGACGCCCCGCCTGACCTTGGGCCTTATCGAGCAGCCCCGACAAGGCCTGGCTCAGGTACACCTGCCCCGGCTGGGCGCCGGGCCCGGACACCCGCGGCCGCCGCTCGAGGGCGGCGCGCACGAGCCCCGACAGCCGCTCGGGGTCGCGGCCCATCCGCGAGAGCAGCCGCGGCAGCAGACCGCCCTCCTGCTCGAGCAGGGCGAGCAGAAGGTGCGGCCCGACCACCTCAACATGCCCGAATCGCGTCGCCAGGGACTGGGCCGATGCGAGCGCTTCCTGGCTTTTCTGGGTGAGGCGGTTGAGGTCCATGGGGTGCTCCGAGGGGTTGCGGGATGCTCCGATCGCTGCCGGGTGCCGCTGCGGATCAACCGAGGCAAACCTGATGCCGTCGAGGCGATGCCCGCCGCACTGCCGGAAGCCCGACACACCTGACTGTTCGCACTCCGTGCTGCGGCCGGATTGCGAACGGGGCGGGCGTGCCGCTGTCATGTTGGCAGCCTCGGCGAGATCCGCGTGCGCCGGCCGGCGAATCGGGTGCGCTCCCGATGGACATCGCCCGGGGCTCTGTCGATGATGATGGTGTCACGGATGCGGCGGGCGAGCCCGAGCTGATTCGGAGCCGCCCGGCCGAAACGTGGTGCCGGGGCGTCCCCCTCGCGGGCGCAACGCCGGGCCGGGGAAGAAGGGTTCGAGGATCGGTTTCGGCCCGACGAACGCCCGAAGCGGCCGGTGGCGGGAGAGCCGGGGGAGTCCGGGGGACTCCGGGGGTTTCGGGGGACTGGTGAGGGGGCGAGGAGAACGGGCTTGGGACGCCCGCCGCGGCGCCGTGGCGTAAGGAGATCGCCATGCAACTGCTGAGCAAACGTTCCCGTCTTCCCGAGATGCCGGCGGAGACCCGCATGCTGCGGCCGTCGTCGCTCGTGGAGTTCCGCAACGAGATGGATCGGTGGATCGACCGTCTGTTCACCGAGCCGTTCTCCGCGATGCTGACCGAGTCCATCCCCCCGCCGGGCGTTGCGCCGATGATGGCGCTCAAGGGCGAGTGGGTGCCGCCGACCGACATCGTCGAGACCGAGAAGACCTTGGTCCTCAAGGTCGAGTTGCCCGGCGTCGAGCCGTCGAAGCTGAGCCTCCATGTCACCGAGGAGTACCTGACGCTCTCGGGCGAGAAGGAGGAGCTGCGCGAGGCCAAGGAGGAGTCGTTCGTCGCGACCGAGCGCCGCTACGGCTCGTTCTTCCGGCGCATCGCGCTGCCGGTGCCGGTCGATCCTGAGAAGGTGAAGGCGGAGTACGTCCTGGGCGTGCTGAAGATCGTGGCCGAGAAGGCCCCGCAGGCCCGTGGGCGCAAGGTCGCCATCACCACGGCCGGCGTGAAGCCCGCGATCAGCACCAACTGATCAGGCGAGGCTCGCATCCCACGTCGGCCCTGTCGGAGGCGGGCGTTCCCCGAGTGCATCCCGCGCGGGGGGCGCCCGCCGTTTTCCTATCGACTCGCGATCGCGGGGCTGGTGCCGCGCCGGGCACCCCGGCAGTCGGCCGATTGCCAAGTTGACAGCCCCGCCCGCGTCGGCGACCCCGAGAACCGCACCCGGACGTTCAATCCGCGTAGCGCAGGGCCAGGACCGGAAGTGGCACGCCGGTTGCCCTTCTGACCACCGACGACCGGCGACGACCGGCGCGAACGAGACGAGAGCCCCACGGCGCCCCGGCCGGATCGCCACCGCCCGGGGCCACAGACAGAAAGGACCGAACCATGTTCACCCGTCGAATCGACAATCTCACCGGCTTGGCCTCGATGGCCCGCGAGGTGGAGAGCCTCATGAACGAGCTGTTCGCCGAGCCCAAGTTCGCGTTCGCGGCGACGCCGGCCGCCACCCGCTTCCCCGCGCTGAACATCTTCGAGACGCGCGACGCGCTGGTGGTCGAGGCCGAGCTGCCCGGCTTCACCATGAAGGATCTCGAGGTGACGCTCGAGAACGGCGAACTCACGATCGCCGGCCGGCGCGAGATCGCCGAGTTGCCCGAGGGTGCCGCCTACCAGCGCCGCGAGCGCAGCGTCGGCCAGTTCAGCCGCACCGTCCGCATCGAAGAGACCATCGACGCCGAGAAGGTCGCCGCGAAGCTGGCCGACGGCGTGCTGACGATCACGCTTCCCAAGGCCGCGGCCATGCGTCCGCGGCGCATCGAGGTTTCGACCAACTGACCCCCCCGCCCGGCCGCCGCCGCGCCGGCGAAGTCGGCCCGGCGCGCACGTCTGACCCCACACGAACACGAAAGGTCAAGCCCCATGTCCTGCTGCAACACCCACACCGCCGTTGCCGTTCCCGTTACGGGCGAGGTTCGCCCCGCCGAGCCCCGCTCCCCCGTCACGTTCCGCCCGAGCGCCGATGTCGTCGACACCCGGAGCGAGATCGTCGTTCAGATCGACATGCCGGGCGTGCGGAGCGAGAGCGTGGAGATCGAGGTCGAGGGCGGCACGCTGACGATCAGCGGGCGCGTCGCCCCGCGGATCCCGCCCGAGGGTTCGCGCTGGCTCGTCCGCGAATACGGCGTGGGCGACTTCCGCCGCGTGTTCACGCTCGGCGACGGCGTCGATCGCTCGAACATCCGCGCCGAGATGGCCCAGGGCGTGCTGACCCTGCGGCTGGAGAAGGCCGCGGCCGCGAAGGCCCGCCGGATCCCGGTTACGGTCGCCGCGGGCTGATCGCTCCGATCGCCCGCTGCAGAGAATGTCCTTTCCTCGCTCGCAAGGGGCGGCCCCGACACTGGCCGCCCTTTGTCGCTGCGCCCCGCGCCGGGGACGTGTGCGGTGAAACCGCGGCCGGGCGTTCCCGGATACATTGACCCTAGGTTTTCCCCCGCTCGTCACCCATTTTGGAGCACCCGATGCACACCCCGTTCGTGTTCGCCGCCGTCCTCACCGGCGCCGCCGCCGCCGCGTGGGCCGAGCCCCCCAAGCCCGCGGGCGAGAAGCCCGCGGCGGCCCAGGCGCCGCAGGTTCCGCTGATCTCGCGCCAGACGCTGTTCGGAAACCCCGATCAGGCGGCCCCCCAGATCAGCCCCGACGGCAAGCAGATCGCGTTCCTGCGCCCGGCTCCCGAGGGCGCCGAGGGCGCGGGCGTGCTGAACGTGTTCATCGCCCCGGCCGACAACCTCGCGGCGGCGAAACAGGTGACGCGCGAGACCAAGCGCCCGATCCGCCAGTTCTTCTGGGCGTACACGGGCGGGCACCTGCTCTACATGCAGGACCAGGGCGGCAACGAGAACTTCAACCTCTTCCGCGTCGACCTCAAGAGCGGCGACGTGAAGAACCTCACCCCGTTCCCGAACGTGCAGGCACGGGTCGAGGCGTCGAGCGAGAAGTTCCCCGGTGACATCATCCTGGGCATCAACAACCGCGATCCCCGCTTCCACGACGTCTACCGCGTGAACATCGCCACGGGCGACAGCACGCTCATCTACCAGAACACCGAGTGGGCCGACATCACCGTCGACGACGACTACAAGGTCCGCTTCGCCAGCCGCTTCAACCCCGACGGCTCGGTCGAGACCTTCCGTCCCGGCGAGGGCGAGAAGTGGGAGTCGTTCATGAAGGTGGCGGCCGAGGACAGCCTGACCACCGGCCTGGCCGGCTTCGACAAGACCGGGCAGGTCGTCTACATGCGCGACAGCCGGGGCCGCGACACCGGCGCCTTCGTCTCGATGGACCTCAAGACGAACCAGACGAAGGTGATCGCCGAGAGCCCCAAGGCCGACGCGGGCGGCGCCTCGATCCACCCCACCGAGCGCACCGTGCAGGCCGTCGCCTTCAACCACCTCCGCAACCAGTGGACGGTCGTTGACCCCTCGGTGAAGGCCGATTTCGAGCAGCTCCGCGGCGTGGCCGACGGCGACTTCTCGATCTCCAGCCGCAGCCTCGACGACCAGCGCTGGATCGTCTCCTACACCCTCGATAACGGCCCGGTGAAGTGGTACCTCTACGATCGCACGGGCAAGTCGGCGAGCTTCCTCTTCTCGAACAAGAAGGAGCTCGAGAACCAGCCGCTGGTGAAGCTGCACCCGGTGGTCATCAAGAGCCGCGACGGTCTGGACCTGGTGAGCTACCTCAGCATCCCGCTGCAGAACGATCCGAAGCAAACCGGCCGGCCCGACCGGCCCGTGCCGATGGTGCTGGTCGTCCACGGCGGCCCGTGGGCCCGCGACGGCTGGGGATACAACCCCCAGGCTCAGTGGCTGTCCAACCGCGGCTACGCCGTGCTCATGGTCAACTTCCGCGGCTCCACCGGCTTCGGCAAGTCGTTCGTGAACGCCGGCAACATGGAGTGGGCCGCCAAGATGCACGATGACCTGATCGACGCCGTCAATTGGGCGGTGGCGGAGAAGATCGCCGACCCGAAGAAGGTGGCCATCATGGGCGGCAGTTACGGCGGCTACGCCACCCTCGTCGGGCTGACCTTCACGCCCGAGGTTTTCGCGGCCGGCGTGTCGATCGTCGGGCCGTCGAACCTCAACACCCTTCTCGAGTCGATCCCCCCGTACTGGATCCCCATCAAGAAGCAGTTCCAGACCCGCGTGGGCGACTCCTCGACGCCCGAGGGCAAGAAGCTGCTGGAAGAGCGCTCGCCGCTCAGCCGCGTCGAAAAGATCGTGCGCCCGCTGCTCATCGGCCAGGGCGCCAACGACCCACGCGTGAAGCAGGCCGAGAGCGATCAGATCGTCGCGGCGATGCAGAAGCGGAGCATCCCCGTCGCCTACGTGCTCTATCCGGACGAGGGCCACGGCTTCGCCCGCCCGCAGAACCGCATGTCGTTCAACGCGGTGGTCGAGGCCTTCCTCGCTGAGCACCTCGGCGGTCGCTTCGAGCCCGTCGGCAAGGACTTCGCCGGCTCGTCGATCACCATCCCGGCCGGCGGCGAGCATCTCCCCGGCATGGCCGACGCGCTCAAGGT
>JACVCL010000226.1 GCA_016742075.1 Phycisphaerales bacterium | reverse complement strand
GGGTAGTGGTGGGGGGGGTAGTGGTGGGGGGGTGATCCGCGTGCTGTGCGTGGATGACCACGCGGTGCTGGTGGAGGGCTTGAAGGCGCAGTTCGCGATCGACGGGGGGATCCGCGTGGTGGGGTCACTGGCGTCGGCGGAGCGGCTGATCGAGGAGGTGCAGAGGCTGAAGCCCGACGTGGTGCTGCTGGACATCGAGATGCCGGGCCCGGACGTGTTCGAGATGGCGGACCGGATGCGGCGGGCGATTTCCGATGTGCGGTTCTTGTTCCTGAGCGCGCACGTGCGTGACGGCTACCTGGCGTCGGCGTACCGGTGCGGGGCGTGGGGCTATTTCGCCAAGGGGGATGAATTGAGCCACATTGTCGGGGGGATCAGGGAGGTAGCGAGGAGCGCTTCGGGCACGTTTGTGATGGGGCCGAAGGTTCGTCAGAGCTCGGAGCGCGCGGGTGCGCTCTCGCCGGCGTCGAGGCCGGCCTCGGCGGCGGCCGAGCGGGCGCAGGCGCCGGTGAAGACGCCGCTGGCGACGCTGACCAGCCGGGAGATCGAGATTCTCCGGTTGATCGGTCGGGGTTTGTCTCGCGTGGAGATCGCCAAGGAACTGTCGCGGAGCGCCAAGACGATCGACGGACACCAGGAACGGATGCTGAGGAAGCTCGGCATCACGACGAGGGCCGAATTGATGAGGTTCGCCATCCGCGAGGGGCTGGCTGAGGTGTAGCGGGGCCGAAGCAGGGGTGGGTGGGATTGGGAGGGTGGTGCGGGGTGGATCGATCCGGCCGCCCATCGACGGCCGGCCCAGCGCCGGGGGGGTGGGGGGCTCGGTGCCCCCCGGGAGACGGTGGGGCTACACGAGACGCTCGCGCTTCATGGCCTGCACCAGCCGCTCTCGCCGCTCGGCCAGCGGCTTGGCGGTGAGGCCGCGGGCGCGGAGGTCGGCCACGACACGGGTGTACGCGCCGCCCGCCTCCAGATCGTCGAGCAGCAGTTCGTAGCTGTGGTTGGCCCGCCGGGCGAACTCCTGCTCGGGCATGTGCGCGTCGACGTGGGCGCAGCCGAAAGGCGATACGGCGTGGATCGTGCACCGGCCGCCGCGGTAGAACAGGCACGAACCATCGTCACGGCTCTTGGGCACGAGCGTCGGCAGGGAGACGATGCGCCCGTCGTTCATCTTGAGAGTGGCGCCCTCGCTGGCCTCCAGATGCTCTCTGGCGAAGGCGTGGATGTCGGTGAAGCCGAGCTGCCGCGAGATCGGCTCGAGGTCGGGCGGCGCGAGTGCGCCGGGCAGGTGCTCGCAGCTGATCGAGCACATGCGGCAGGTGCAAGCCGTGCGTTCGAACGGGTAGCGGCGCGGCTCGCCGGGTGTCGGCCCGTGGGGCGTGGGGGCGTCGTCGTCGCGGGATGTGCCGGTCATGGGCGCGGCCGTGGATCAGTGGGCGGGGTTCGCTCGGCGGCGTCGCGGGGCGAGCAGCACGGGCACCACGCCGAACACGGCCAGCACCCCCGGCGTCGGCACCGGCGCGAAGCCGGCGATGAAGGTGCCGAACGCCACGCCGTCGCTGAACGCCACAACCCCGGAACTCGAACCCATCAGGGTGCCCACGCCTTCCGTGTTGTCGAGCACCGCGAGGAACGCCTCGGGCAGGGCGGAGTTCGTGAGAATGGCCCCGGCCACCGCGGCCTCGCTGATACCGGGGAACAGAGCGTCCCACGAGCGGCCGAGCCCCAGCGCCGGGTTGCTGAACGACACGAACACGCCGCCGGAGACGTTCACGCCCACGAGGCAGTAGGTGTCGAACGACGACTGGTCGGCGAACTCGACGTTGTTCTGTGACGCGCCGGTGGGCATGCCGCGGTTCGACCAGGCCTTGGAGACCATCGGCGGCCGGTGGAGCTCCTGATGCACCAGGGCCACGAACCGGGTGCCGGTCGCGTCGCCGGCGAGGTTGCCCTGCGTGTACACGACAGCCGCTTCGCAAGGCGCCGCCGCGGCCGCGCCCGCCACAGCCAAAAGCACGGAATCCCTCAGGGTCGACATGTCTTCGCTCCTTGACCAGCCGCGGGCCGCCGTCGGGCGGCCGTGCGCGTGCTGGGGCTGCCCGCCCGCGGATGAGCAGCCACGGGAATGTACCCCGGCTTCCGGCACCTTCCAAAGGAATACCCCAGATCGGCGCTGGGCCCGATAATCTCGGACCTGCGGCCGGACAGGGGCGCCCGCTGGGCGGGCCGACTTCGGGGAAGCTGGGGAGCGCTGCGCCGGGGGGGGGTGGGGGAGGCCAACCGGCCGATCTGTGGAACCCATCTCACTTGCACGGTTGCTGGCGAACCCGCGTGCAGCACGAGGCGGGGCCACCCAACAACCAAACGACCCCGCCGTGGGGCGGGGTCGGAAGGAAGCTCCCCGACAAGGACTCGAACCTTGAACCTAGCGGTTAACAGCCGCTCGCTCTACCATTGAGCTATCGGGGAAACGCTGGATTTCGGCCGGGGAATGGGGCCGGAGGGGCCGCGGCGGGGGCCCCGGGGGGCTTGGCCGCGGGTTCCGGTCCATCACCGGGGGAGAAGAATGTAGCGGGGATCGGCGGACAATCA
>JACVCL010000225.1 GCA_016742075.1 Phycisphaerales bacterium | reverse complement strand
CGCTACCCGCCCATGCGACACTCGACATGCTCCAGAGACCGCGAGACTACGCAGCCGTAAGTCCGTCGGCGGCTTAAGATGTGTAGAAGCACCAGTAGCCCCAGTTCATCAGCGGAACGATGAACGCGTGCCCCCAGTCATCCACCTTCGTCGCCGAGAACCCGTGCCACCCGAACTGCTTGTCCAGCCACCGGAAGAACACCGCCACGAACGCCAGCCCCACCGCCACCATCAGCGCCAGCACCAGCCCCCCCGGCCGCGACGCCCCCGCGCGCACACCCGCCGCCATTCCCGCGGGCGGGGCCATCGATCCCACCGGGTTGCCGCCGACCACAACGCTCATCGCACCTCGCAACCGCTGACACCAACACTCACCAGCCGCCCGTCGCGCCGACGCCGCGGCCCAAACACGCCCAACCGCTCTCATCGACCGACCGACGCCCCGCCTGAGCCCACAGCCCGGCCGGGCACTCCGTTCCCGCGGGCGAGGCTACGACCGTCCGCCCGGGCGGGTTCGATCAGACCAGCCGACAACCCCGCGTGAACCCCGGCCACCGGGGCGCACTTTCCGCGCCCTCCGCACTCGCTCCGGCACCGCCAGACCCTTACTGAGACCCCGCCCCGACGCCGCCCGGCGGCACCCCGAACACGTCCGTGCCGAAGTTCCGGTCCAGCAGGAACCCGAACCCGTACGACATCCGGAAACCGCTCCGGATCACCGCCGCTGGAGTCGCCCAGAAATTCGTTCCAAAATTCAGCAAATCGTCGGACTTCAGGAAGATGTCCGGCTGGTTCCCCTCGAAGATCGCCCGAACGTTCAGCCGCACCGTCGCCTGACGGTCCTCGCCGATCATCCGCGTCAGGTCCACCCGCTCAGGGATCGCGATCGTCGACAGCCCCCCCGCCGACGCTACCAGCCGCTGCACCGTCAGACGGCCACCGAACGGCAGGTTGTACGTCCCGGCCCGGGCAATCCCCGGACCCATCGCGTACACGAACCCCTGCTCCGCCGGCGGAACGTGGATCACATCTCCCGGACGCACCACCAGGTTGTACTGGGCCACCCCCTGCAGCAGCGGCGCCACCGGAACCTCGATGACCCGCTGAGTCACCAAGTCCTCGCCCTTCGGCGTCGCCGCCAGCGGGTTCTCGCCCTCGGGCAGCCCCTTCGACGCCTCGGCCTTGGCGCGGAACACCTGCACCCACTCGCCGTTCAGGAACACCCAGCGCCCGGCACCAGCCGATGGCACCGGCGCGGGCGCCGGCGTCGCCGGCGGCACCACCGGCGCCGCCGCGGCGTCGGGAAGATCGATCGGCGGAGCCCCGGCCCCCGCCTGACCCCGCGGCCCGGCCGGAGCATCACCCGACGGCCGTCGGGCCCCCACCCGCGAACCCCCCGACCCCGCGTTCGGATCCAGCGCCGCCATCAGCGTCGCCTCGTGCGCCGGCACCCGCCCGCCCGCCGCGGAACCCAGAACCCCCGGGTTGCTCGGCGGCTGACCCGGGCTCTGCACCGGCGGCTGCGACGGAGGCGCCAGCTCGTCGATCAACTTCTGAAGATCCGTCTCCCCCGACGGCTGAGCGCCCGCCGGCGTCGGCCGGGCCTTCGGCCCCTCACCCGCCCGCTCGCCCGAAGCACCGCCGCCCCCCGCCCCCTTCGTGACATCCGCGATCGGCACCTGCCTGATCACGAAGACCTTCCGCACCACCGGCGAGATGCCGCCCGAGTCGGTGATCGCGTCCAGCAGCCGGTAGTCGCCCCGCGGCACCCGATACCGCCCGCCGTTGGTCACCGCGCCGAAGATCGAGAACGTCGCCTGCTGCTTCCCCGGCACCTCCACCGACACGATCGGACGCTCGATCAGGCTGCGGTCCTTCAGCACCCGCTCGATCTCGGCCTGCATCTGCGGCTGCGTCAGTCCCGACACCTTCAGACGCCCCACCTGCGGCAGCTCGATGAACCCCAACTGGTCCACCTGGCGGTCGAAGTCGCCCGGCACGCCCTGCTGGAAAAAGTCCAGGATCGTGATCTTCGTCGCGTCGCCCGGCGAGATCCGGTAGTCCACCGGCTGCGGGATCAGATCCTCCGGCAGCACCGGCGACACGTCGGCGAACTCCCCCGTCTGGCTCTCGATCACGTCGATCCGCTCGAGCACCGGCACGATCGTCGGCGTGTGCTCCCACCGACCCACCACCGACGGATCCCACAGCCACCCATCGATCTCGCACCCGCCCATCCCCAGCAGCGCCGCGGCGGCCCCGGCGGCAACGAACAGACGCCGCGCCGCTCCGCCGCCCTTCCGGGCAGCCGACGCGCGACCACTCGCCACCACGGTCTGCTTCATTCCGCTCACGCGACGCTCCTTCTCCAAGGACACCCCCCCAGGCGATCCGAACAAATACCCATCGACGCCCGGGCGCAGGGGGCGTTCCGAGAACCGTATCGACCGGCACAACCGGCAGGGTTGAACCCAAGCTGCCCAATCACCGGACGAAACCGTTCCCATTGGCCACTTTATCGGAACCCCATACCCCGTTCGGGCCCCCTCGGTTCGCCCCCCTTCCCCCCCACCATCTCCATCACCGCCCCCCACCCCCAATCCCTCACCC
>JACVCL010000224.1 GCA_016742075.1 Phycisphaerales bacterium | reverse complement strand
GGGTGCTGGTGGGTGGGGCGGGACGCGTGGGGGGGGTCAGTGCACGAGCTTCTTGAGCGCCTCGGCCTTGTCGGTCTTCTCCCACGTGAAGTGGTCGCCGTGCGGCTTGCGGCCGAAGTGCCCGTGCGCCGCCGTGGCCGAGTAGATCGGCTTGCGGAGCTGCAGGCTCTCGATGATCCCCTTCGGCGTCATGTGGAAGACCTCGCGGATGGCCTTCTCGATCTTCGCCTGCTCGGCCTTGTGGGTGCCGAAGCAGTTCACGTGCACGCTGGTGGGCTCGGCCACACCGATGGCGTAGCTCAGCTGCACCTCGCACTCGTCGGCCAGGCCCGCCGCCACCACGTTTTTGGCGATGTACCGCGCCATGTACGCCGCCGAGCGGTCGACCTTCGTCGGGTCCTTGCCCGAGAAGGCCCCGCCGCCGTGGCGACCGCGGCCGCCGTAGGTGTCAACGATGATCTTCCGGCCCGTCAGGCCCGTGTCGCCGTGCGGACCGCCGATCTCGAACACACCCGTCGGGTTGATGTGCACCGTGATGTCGTCGTTCCACCACTTGGCGCCCAGCACCGGCTTGATGATGTGCGCCGTCACCAGCTCGCGGAGCATCGCCTGCTCCTTCGGCGGGCTCCAGCGCGGGCTGTGCTGCGTGCTCAGCACCACCGTCTTCACGCGGTGCGGCTTGCCCTTCGCGTCGTACTCCACCGTCACCTGGCTCTTGGCGTCCGGACGCAGCCCGGGGATCTCCCCGCTCACCCGCACCGCCGCCTGACGCTCCACCAGCCGGTGGCTCAGGTGGATCGGCAGCGGCATGAACGTGCCCGGCTCCAGCTCCTCGGTCTCGCGGCAGGCAAATCCGAACATCATGCCCTGGTCGCCGGCGCCGCCCGTGTCCACGCCCTGAGCGATGTCCGGCGACTGCTGCTTCAGGCTCACCAGCACCGCCGCCGAGCGGTAGTCGAAGCACATGTCGTTGTCGATGTACCCGATCTTCTTGATCGTCCCCCGCACCAGCTCGTCGATGTCCACCTTCGCGGCGCTGCGCACCTCGCCCGCCACCACCGCCATGCCCGTCGACACCAGCACCTCGCACGCGCAGCGGCTGGTCGCGTCCCCCGCCAGCATCGCGTCCAGCACCGCGTCGGAGATCGCGTCCGCGACCTTGTCAGGGTGGCCCATCGACACCGACTCGGACGTGAAGAGGTAGTGCGACGACATCGGGAGGATCTCCAGGCCGCCCACCGCTCACGCCGCGGGCGGAATCAACGCGAGGGTCCAAGAACCCCCCGGGCCACCGCGCCCGGGCTCGCTTGAACCGTTCTGCCGGATGAACGGATGAACGACGAACCTTCGGCAGTCTACGCCATCATCGGCCCAAACGCAAAGCCCCGCACGCGCTGAGCCTTCGATTCGTCGATTCCGGACCACCTCCACCCCGGCGCAGCCCGCAGCACCGCCCATCCCCGCAAACGCGCCCGCCGTCCGGTGCCACGGCATAGTGCGGCAGCGGACGGCGGGGCATTGGGGTGGGGTGGCGGTGAGATCGTCGGGGCCTGGGACGGGGGGACGGTTGGGGGGAGGGTTGGGGGGAGAGCGACGGCGGCCCTGTGCACCGCCGTCGCGGAAGGTTCGGCCCGGGGGAATGTCCGGGCGAAAGACGGAGAAATCAGGGCCGTCACGCGGCCGGCGATCGTTGGTGGTGTTGGGGGGGGAGTGAGGGCGGGGGGGTCGCTCTCCTCCGAGCGACCCGCCCCTGTGCCTCACCACGCCGAGAGCCACGGACGGCTCGTGGCGGGACCGGGCGAGCAACCTGCCCACCTGGTTGCCCGTTCCGGGCCCGCCTCAAGCCGTTCCGGCTCTCCGTCGGTCTTCACTTGCCAAAGGGCGTCTCGGCCGTGGTGCCGCGAGGCCCTTTCCCTGGTCGCCCGCCTGTTCAAGGGTCCCGCAGGGGTTCGGGTCTCTGCGGGACCCCGCTTTCTCCCCGCCAGACGGTCCTCCAACTGCGTGCGTCCGTCGGCGAGGCAAGAGGGAATAGAGCGACGGCCGTGCCAAGCCATGCCAGGGGCATTTGGACGCCGATAACGCCGTCTGGACCGGCTGGTGGTTGATGGATTATGATGGGCAACAGTCATTTTTGTGACCGGCCACAGTTGATTCGACAATTGCGATATTCAACAATACAGCGATGCCTGCGAATGAAGGAGCCACGCCGCGGGTGTCGCTGAACGACTGGCCGCTGGGCGCGCTCGTCTGCTCGTCGGACTGGCGGGTTCGCGCGGCGAATCGGCTGGCGGGTGAGAGGCTCGGGCTGCGGGCGGACCAGTTGCCGGGGTCGCCGCTGTCGGACCTGTTCGAGGGGTTCGACGCGGCGGCCCCCGAGCTGGGGAAGGCCCTTGGCGAAGCGGGGCCGTCGGCGGTGGCGGTGCGGCGCGGGGTGCGGGTGGCGCGGGGCGAGCGGCGGGGTTGTGGGGGGGGTGCTCGGCGGCGGCGGGCGGGCGGGCGCGGGGGGCTGGGGGCGGGCCGGCGGGGAGAGGGGGGGCGCGTGCGGGTGGGCCGGGGTGGGGCGGGGCGGGGCGACGCGGCGACGGCGGCGGGGTCGCGGAGCGCGGTACGAGCACCGGATGGGTCAG
>JACVCL010000223.1 GCA_016742075.1 Phycisphaerales bacterium | reverse complement strand
CCACCGCCCCGCCCCCCTCCGCGCCCCCCGCCACACCCCCCACCCGCCCCCCCCCCGCCTCCCGCCGCGCCAATGATCTCCCCCGGTGAGCCCGCGCACCCACACCCCATCACCGGCCCCGGGCCCTTCTCCGCCGCCCCCAGCGTTAGCGATCCTCGGCCCGATCCTCGGCTTCTTCGCCTCCCGCGGCCGCACCCCCTTTGAGTTCCAACTCCAGGCGTGGAACGCCTATCTCGCCGGCGCCTCGGGCCTCGTCCACGCCCCGACCGGCATGGGCAAAACCCTGGCCGTGTGGCTGGGCCCCGTCGCCGAGTACCTCGCCTCGGCCACCCGGCCCACCGCCCCACCCGCCCACCGCGACAGCGCCGAGCCTCTCCGCCTGCTCTGGCTCACGCCCATGCGCGCGCTCGCCGCCGACACCGCCCGCGCCCTCGCCGAAACCGTCGCCGAACTCGGCCTCCCCTTCACCGTCGAGTCCCGCACCGGCGACACCTCTCAGGCCCTCCGCGCCCGCCAGAAGCAGCGCCTGCCCACCGTGCTCATCACCACGCCCGAGTCCCTCACCCTTCTCCTTTCCTATCCCGACGCCCGCGACCGCCTGGGCACCCTCCGCTGCGTGGTGTGCGACGAGTGGCACGAGCTGCTCTCCTCCAAGCGCGGTGTGCAGACCGAGCTCGCCCTCGCCCGCCTCCGCCGCTGGAACCCCGGCCTCCGCACCTGGGGCCTCTCCGCCACCCTCGGCAACCTCGACCAGGCCCTCGACGCCCTGGTCCCCTCGCCCGCGCCCGGCGCCCCCGCCCCGGTCCTCATCCAGGGCAAGGCCGAGAAGCGCATCGACGTCGAGACCATCCTCCCCGACGACATCGAGCGCTTCCCCTGGGCCGGACACCTCGGCACGCGCCTCGTCGAAAAAGTCGCCGCCCGCATCGACGGCGCCCGCTCCACGCTGCTCTTCACCAACACCCGCTCGCAGGCCGAGCTCTGGCACCGCGCCCTCGCCCTCGCCCGCCCGCAGTGGCTCACCGCCCAAGGCGGCCTCGCCCTGCACCACGGCTCGCTCGACCGCGACCTGCGCTCCGCCGTCGAGGCCGGCATCCGCGACGGCTCACTCCGCTGCGTCGTCTGCACCTCCTCGCTCGACCTCGGCGTCGACTTCTCGCCCGTCGACCAGGTCATCCAGGTCGGCAGCCCCAAGGGCGTCGCCCGCCTCATGCAGCGCGCCGGACGCTCGGGACACCAGCCCGGCGCCGTCTCCCGCGTCCTCTGCGTCCCCACCATGGCCCTCGAACTCATCGAGTTCGCCGCCGCCCGCGACACCCTCGCCTCCCGCGCTGTCGAGCCCCGCACGCCCCTCGACAAGCCCCTCGACGTCCTCGTCCAGCACCTCGTCACCATCGGCCTCGGCGGCGGATTCACCGAAACCGATCTCTTCGACGAAATCCGCACCTCCCGCGCCTACCGACACCTCTCCCCCACCGAGTTCCGCTGGGCCCTCGACTTCGCCGTCCGCGGCGGGCCCGCCCTCAACGCCTACCCGCAGTACCAGCGCCTCGCCACCGACGAGGGCCGCTACGCCGTCCGATCCGCCGCCGTCGCCCGCCTGCACCGACTGGCCGTCGGCACCATCACCGCCGACACCTCCGTCAAGGTCCAGTACCTCTCCGGCGGGGTCCTCGGCCACATCGAAGAGTCCTTCATCGCCCGCCTCTCACCCGGCGACGCCTTCGTCTTCGCCGGCAAAACCCTCGAACTCGTCCGCTTCCGCGAGATGACCGCCCTCGTCCGCAAATCCTCCCGACGCTCGGGCCTCGTCCCCAAGTGGGGCGGCGGCAAAACCCCGCTCAGCACCCTCCTCGCCCACGCCGTCCGCCGCCGCGTCGACGACGCCCGCGACGGCCGCTTCGACACGCCCGAGATGGCCGCCGTCCGACCCATCCTCCAGCTCCAGGCCGCATGGTCGCGCCTGCCCGACCCCGACGAACTGCTCATCGAGCACACCCGCACCCGCGAGGGCACACACGTCTACCTCTACCCCTTCGAGGGTCGCGCCGTGCACGAGGGCCTCGCCTCCCTCCTCGCCCACCGTCTCGCCGCCGGCGCCCCGCGCTCCGTCGCCGCCACCGCCAACGACTACGGCGTCGAGCTCCTCAGCCCCACGCCCCTCCCCGACCAGCCCGACGCCTGGCGCGCCCTCCTCACCACCGACAACCTCCTCGCCGACCTCCTCCGCTGCCTCAACAGCAACGAGCTCGCCCGACGCAAGTTCCGCGATGTCGCCCGCGTCGCCGGGCTGGTCTTCAGCGGATACCCCGGCGCCCCCCGCTCCACCCGCCAGCTCCAGGCCTCCAGCGAGCTCTTCTTCGACGTCTTCCTCGAACACGACCCCGCCAACCTGCTCCTCGACCAGGCCCGACGCGAGGTCCTCGAAGAGCAACTCGAAGTCGCCCGCCTCCGCGCCCTGCTCACCACACTCGCCCGCGCCCGCCTCACCCTCATCCGCACCGACCACCTTACCCCGCTCGCCTTCCCCATCTACGCCGAACGCCTCCGCACCCAGCACGTCTCCAGCGAAAAATTCGCCGACCGCATCACCCGCATCATCGCCCAACTCGAAGCCGACGCCCCCCCACCACC
>JACVCL010000222.1 GCA_016742075.1 Phycisphaerales bacterium | reverse complement strand
TCTGTTGCCCGCGCACCCACGGGCCGCGCCCGCCCCCGCTCACCGGTTCCCGGAATCCCCATCTCTCCCCTCACCCTTCCCCTCCCGTTTGGGCCGCGGCTCAGACGGCCAGTCCGCTGAGCACGGCGTGGGCGTTCTCGTTCCACATGGCCAGCGTGTACTCGCCGAGCACCTGCCCGGCCTCGCGGTCGCCGGTGCTGGCCAGGCGTTTGAAGTGGAAACTGCGGCCGAGCATGGGCACCACCTCGAGGCGCGTGCTGTCGAGCAGCAGGAGGGTGTCGGCGGGTGTCCATCGGCTGAGGATGACGCGGCAGACGCCGAAGTCGCTCTCGTAGACGCTGACGAGGTCGCGGACGCGGTCGTCGGCGGGCATGTAGCTGCGCGAGTCGCCGACGAACTGGTTGATCCGCCGCTTCTGCGTGCCGTTGACGACGATGGTGTCGACGGTGCCGCTGGACTGCTCCCAGACGGCGCGGAGCGCGGCGTTGAGCACGGCCTCCGACAGCTCGTTGCCGCCGCCGCCGCCGGCGGGGATGGGCCCCACGCCGGGGCGGAAGCGGTTGGTCTGGGCCTGGCGGATGATGCCGTTCATGGTGCGGCGGACGGAGGCGCTGCCCTGCGGGTCGGTCTCGGCGGCGACGCCGTTGATGACGCAGTTCTCCAGGTCGCGGAGCAGTTCGCGGAGCCGCTCCTGCATCTGGTAGTCGAGTTCGTCGTCGACGCCGATGGTGGCGGCGGCGAGCTGCGAGCCGCTGACCTGCACCGCGGCGGTGAAGATCTGCGTGTAGTTGCGCCGGCGGAGGCGGGTTCGGGTGCGCGAGGCCCCGGCCTCGGCGCCCTCGAGGGCCGCGTTGCCCAGGATGTGCAGGCGCTGGTTGTCGGCCAGGGCCTGGCGGGTGGTGCCGCCGTAGCCGCGCACCACCGTGAGGCCCGAGGGCGCCACGGCGGTGACGAGCATGACCTCGGCCGAGCCCTCGGCGCGGATCTGGTCGCCGGGGCGGAAGCGGTCGCGGTTGTCGACGTTGAACTGGGTGGCGTTGGTGGCGTTCGGCGACCAGGCGGACTGGTCGATCTGGTCGGAACTGGGGAACAGGGAATCCTCGAGCCACTCGTGGACGGTGCTGCGGGCGGCGCGGCGGGCGTCGCCCAGGTGGTCGAGCAGCGGGGTCTCGTGCGGGCTGACGATGCCGATGACGTCGCCGACGTCCTGGGCGATCTCGGGCAGGGCGCTGCCGGCGTCGAAGGTGGACTTTCCGGTGAACGACATGGTCTTCTTCCTCCTGGTGGATGCTGCGCGTGTGCTCGGACGTGACGATGCGGTTCAGCGCCGGGCCCGCAGGTAGCGGAGCAGGGCGCGGCGGTCGCCGGTGAGGGCGGCGGCGCGGGCGAGGTCGGCGGGGCTGTGGCCCGCGGGCTCGGCGGGCTCGGGCGGGCCGGCGGCGCGGGTGGCGTTGGCCCGCCAGAGGCCCCCGGCGCGGGGGCGGAACAGGTAGGGCCGCCTGGCCCGCAGATCGGCGACGGCGGCCTTGACGTCGGCCTCGGGCATCGCGGCCACGGCGGCCTCGGTGAGCAGGCGGGCGGCTTCGAGGTCGGAGGCGTCGGCCTCGATGAGTTCGAGGTCGATGCGGTGGCGGCGCTCGGCGGCGTCGAGCGCGGCCCGGGCCTGGGCGAGCGACGCCTCGAGGGCGCGGACCTTGTCTTCCAGTTCGGCCGCGGCGGGCGTCGGCTGGGCGGCGGTGGGGCGCGGGGCGGGGCCGGCGCGCCGGTGCGCGGGGGTTTCCGGCGGTCCGGGGATCTCGCCGATGGGTTCCTCGATGATCTGGCCGTTCATGGTGTGTGGCTCCCTGGTGTGCGGTGCGTTCAGACGGTGTCCAGGCCGAGTTCCCGCCGCACGCGCGCGGGGTCGGCGCCGAGTTCGATCTTGAGCCGCGCGATGCGGAGGCGGTCTTCCTCGTCGTCGGGCAGGGGGTCCTGCCAGGTGACGGCCACGCGCGGGCCGCCCGGGCCTGCGGCGAGGGCGAGGGTGCAGGCCTGCTCGATGGCACGGCCGTAGACGGCGCGGCGTCTTGCGACCTTGGCCAGCAGGCCCATGAGGACGATGCGCAGGGCGGCGGCGCTGGAGAGGTGGCCGAGTTTGTCGCGGACGATGCCGAGCACCGCGGGGGAGACGCCGGAGATTTTGTCCATGGCGGCGCGGAGTTCGTCGATGTGGCGGTCTTCGCTGGGCGAGTGGCCGTCGCCGCCGAAGGCCTCGACGCTGGCGTCGGTGTTGTCGGTGAGCCAGACGCGTCCCGGGGCGATGCGGGCGGGGGCGCCGCCCTCGAGCTCGATGCCCTTGGCGAGGTACATGTTGAAACTTTGGAGCGTGACGCGGTGGGCGCGGTCGCTGAGGCGGGTGTTCAGTTCATCCTGGATGGGGATGAGCGGCTCGACCTCGCCCAGCGATTGGGGCGATGAGGGCTCGGGCGCGTGGCGCACCGTGACCACGGGCAGGGCGCCGAAGGGCAGGGGCTGGTCGGCGATGACCCGCGGGCGGCTGGCCCAGGTGGCCCGGATCATGGACGTTCGCTCGAACTCATATGTGATATCCTCGCGCGGCCGCGACCTGAACACGGGAGTCGAGGTCGAGATCGGCGCGGTGGTGCAG
>JACVCL010000030.1 GCA_016742075.1 Phycisphaerales bacterium | reverse complement strand
GCCCCCCCCACCAACGAAGCCCGGCCCGGCGTGCCCAAAGGTGTCGTACTGCCGGCGTTTCTCGGCGTCGCTCAGCACCTCGTTGGCCTCGGTCACCTCCGCGAACTTCGCGGCGGCGTCCGGGCGCTTGTTCACGTCGGGGTGCAGTTCGCGGGCCAGTTTGCGGTAGGCGCGGCGGATGTCCTCCTCGCTCGCGCCGCGCTTCACCCCCAGCACGTCGTAATAGTCCCGCTTCTCGCCCATCAGGACCGAAGTCTACGCCCCGCCGGGACGCCCTCCCGCCGGCTCGGTGCCGAACCGCCGCAGCACCGAACCGGCCGCCTGGACCTGACGCGCCAGCCCCCGAAGATCGACCGCGACGAACCCGCCGTACCCCGCCACCGAAAGGGCCACGGCGAATTCCAGCGGCTTCAGCCGCCCGGTGCCGGGCTCCACGCGCGCCGCGCCAAGGTCGGCCACGTCGCTGAGCCGCACGGCCGCGATCGCCCCGCCGAGCCGCGCGATCTCGGCGCACACATCCGCCGGCCGCTCGCCCGGCGCGAGCATCACGGCGGCGGGGTCGATGCCCACGCCGATCGGCCCGCCCGGCTCTCGGGCGCTCTCGCTCGGCGGGAAGGCATGGTCGGCGATCACCGCCCCGTGCCGCGCCGCGGCGTCGCCAACCCTTCGGGCAAAGGCCTTGCCGGCCTCGCCGCCGACGAAAGCCGTCGACACCACGCCAGCCCCCCGGCTGGCCCCCGCGAGGGCGGCCATCTCCGCCGCGAACGCCGCGGCGTCCTCGAGTGCCTGCGCGGCCCGGTCGGTCTTCGAAGGGTCGGTCTGGTGCTCGCCCGGAATCCACAGATCGACCCCGGCGAAGGCCAGCTCGCTCCGCCGGAGCAGCGAGGCGAGATCGCGCCGGGCGCTGCGCCCCAGATCGCGCGGGCGCGCATCGGCCGCCGCAGCGTCGAGCTGCACCGCACGGTACCCCAGCGACGCCGCCCACTCGATGCGGGCGCGCAGCCCCGCCGGCTCGGCCAGGCCGACGAACGCCACCGACAGGTTCAAACGGGGCATCGCGAACACGCGGTCTCCTCGTGCATCCCCATACACTACCGCCCGCGGTTGCCGAACGACCCCGCCATGACGCGCACCTCACCGCCGATCGCCCGGATCCTCTGCCTCGCCGCGGCGGGGGTGGTGCTGGTCTGCGCCGGCGGGCTGGCGGCCATGGTGTTCCCCGTGCTCAAGCGGCTGGGCCCGCACGTCCCGGCCTTCGCCGCGTACCCGGGCGACCACTGGGCGATCGTCGGCGCCGCGATCATGATCCCGGCGTTCTGGGCGTCGGCGGCGGCCCTCGCTTCGGCGTCGGTAGTCAATCTCGCGGCCGCCTTCGCGCGCCGAAGCCGGGGGAAGATCGTGCTCGCCGGGCTGCTGGCCGGCGCGGCTGGCGCCCACGTGTGGCTCGTCGCCCGGATGGCCGCCCTGAACAACGCCTTTCTGACCGCCGCCGCCGCCGGCCGCGCCGACGACGCCTCGGCGGCCCGGGCCTCGTTCCAGACGCTTCACCCGTGGTCGACCGCCGCCATCGTGGCGGCGCTGGTGCTGCTGATCGCCGCGGCGGCAGCCGAGTGGCCCCGGGGCAAGCCATCGTGACCGCCGAGTCGCCCATCCCGTTCGCGCTCCCGCGTGTGTCGCCGGCGGCCAAGGCCCGCGCGGCGGAGCTGCACGCCATGCTCCGCGCCCGCTACCCGGACGCGCACTGCGCTCTGAACTGGCGCCAGCCCCACGAGCTGCTCATCGCCACCATCCTCTCGGCCCAGGCGACCGACGCCGGCGTGAACAAGGCGACGCCCGCGCTCTTCGCCCGATTCCCGCGCCCGGCCGACTACGCCCGCGCCACGCCCGGCGAGATCGAGCCCTACGTGAAAACCTGCGGCTTCTTCCGCAACAAGGCACGGGCCATCCACGAATCGATGGTGTCGCTGGTCGAACGCTTCGGCGGCGAGGTGCCGCGGACCATGGACGACCTGCTCACGCTCCGCGGCGTGGCACGCAAGACCGCCAACGTGGTGCTCGGCAACTGCTTCGGCATCAACGTGGGCTTCGTCGTCGACACCCACATCGAGCGGCTGGCCCGCCGCATGGGCCTGTGCCCCCCCAGCGCCACCGTGGCCATGATCGAACGCCACCTGATGGCCCGCTTCCCCCGCCAGTCGTGGTGCGAGCTCTCGCACCAGTTCATCGCCCACGGCCGTGCCGTGTGCAAGGCCCGGGGCGGCACCTGCGAGAACGACCCGATCTGCCAACGGTTCTGCGCCAACGCCCGCCCCAGGAAGGCCCCGGGCAAGCCCCGGGCCGCGAAGCGGAAGACCTGACTACCCTTTGGGCCATGTCGCGCCTCCAGCAGCTCGAGAAGCTCCTCTCGGCCGATCCGTCGGACGCCGATGTGCCCTACATGATCGCCCACGAGCACCTCAAGGCCGGCGATCATGGCGAGGCGACTCGGTGGTTCGACCGCTGCCTCGCCATCGACCCGCATTACCATTACGCCTATTTCCACAAGGCCAAGGCGCTGGAGGCGGCGGGCGACGTTCCGGCCGCCGCGGCGGCGCTGCGGTTGGGTGTCGAGCGGGCCCGGGCCGCGCGCGACGCCAAAGCGCTCAACGAACTTTCGGGGTACCTCGATGAGATCGCGTGAGCGAGCCACCCGCCGGGCCGAGCCGGCCGACCCGGCCGAGCTGCTGCCCCCCGACGCGGCGGTGCTGGCCGTCAAGCCATCGCCCCGCGACCCCGCCCGCGTGACCGTGCGGGCCGACGGCGGCGCGTCGTGGACGCTCGATGCGCTCGACGCGGCCTCGATGGGGTTGCGACCGGGGGTGATCGTGACCCCCGCGCTGGCCGCCGCGCTGCGCGACGCCGCCGACTTCGACGCGGCCCGGCGCTACGCGCTGCGGTCGATCGAGCACCGGGCGTGCAGCCGCGCCCGGCTGCTCGAGAAGCTGGCCCGCCGCGGGTACTCGCCCGAGGTGGCCCGGCGGGTGGCCGACCGCCTGCAGGCCGCGGGCCTGATCGACGACCGGCTGCTGGCCGAGTCGCTGGCACGGTCGGAGGTCGCCCGGAAGCCGGCGGGCCGGTTCCTCATCGAGCAGAAACTGCGCCGGCGGGGGATCGACAGCGGCCTGGCCCGCGGGGCCGCCGCGCTGGTGCTGGCCTCGCGCGACCCGCTGGAGGATGCGCTCGACCTGGCCCGGCGCCGGGCCCGGACGTTCCCGGCCAAGCTCGAGGCCGACGCCCGCCGGCGGCGGCTCTACGGCGCCCTGGCCCGGCGAGGATTCGACCCCGAGGTGTGCGCCCGGGCCGTCGAGCGGGTGCTGGCGAAGGACCCAGGAAAGCGAGGCGAGCGAGCATGAGCGGACCGGTATCCGGCGATCGTCCCTGCGACCCCGAGTGGGAGTACACGCCCCGTCAGGTGGCCGACCTGCTCGCCCGCAACCCGGCCGGCTACGTGCTGGTCGACTGCCGCCGGCCCGACGAGCGGGCCCGGGCGAACATCGAAGGCACGCTGTTCATCCCGATGGAAGAAACCCGCCAGCGTCTGGGCGAGTACGAGGCCCTCGACGGCCGGCAGGTGATCATCCACTGCCACCACGGCCGGCGCTCGATGGACGTGGCGGTGTTCCTGCGCAAGGCCGGTATCGACGGCGTGCGCAGCATGGCCGGCGGCATCGACCGCTGGAGCACCGACGTCGACCCGCGCGTGCCTCGGTACTGACCCCGCACCCCCCCACCCCACCCCACACGCCACCGGGCCCACGAATCGAGTCTTCAGAACCGCGACGGCGGGATCTCGACCTGCAGCAGCACCCTCGGCCGATCGGTCGGGCGGCGGATGTTGGACCGATCGAAGACCACGAGCCATCGAGACTCGTACGCCGGCCTGAAGTCGGGGCTGTTCATCGCACTGGCGGCGGCGCCGGAGATGCCCTCGATGACCTCGGGGTCGTACCCGCGCAGCACGAACCACGCGATGAACACGTCCGACCGCGTTGAGACGATGTTCGAGATGGCCCGGAAGACCGCCAGGCGCTCTTCGGGGGTGGCGGGCGCCCGGAACTCAGGCCGCGCGTAGCGGTTGTTCAGCGAGAGCGGCACACCCGCCACGGCCGCGCCGGCGGGGTCGGCCCCCAGGTAGGCGAAGCCCGAGGCATTCCCGCCCGGTGGCCTGGGGCGGCCGGTGATGGGATCCCAGGTGTCGAGCAGCGGCAGCAGGCCCAGCGACGGGATGCCCCGCTCGACACCCGCGCCGGAGGTGGAATTGAAGTTCAGCGCCAGGCCGGGCAGGCCGGTGTCCCCGGGAAGGGCCTCGGTGGCGCGGCGGGCGTTGTCGATGCGGTTGATCCGGCCGTCATCGGACAGCGCCGGCAGGCGGCCCGACTGGGCGGTGATGTCCGCCGCGGGGTCGATGAATGGCAGCATCCGGATGACCTCTCGCGAGGCCGTGTTGATGTTGATGCGGCCCTGGGCCAGGTCTGAGACGGGCTCGAGCGCCTCGAAGCAGTCGAAGACCCGCGAGGCCATGGGCAGGGCCATCGGCAGCGGGACGTTCGCCGGGATGTAATGCACGTAGTCGAGCGCACCGAAGGCGGGGTTGGGCACGCCGTTGGCGGGGTCGCCGTAGAAGTAGTGGGCGTCGTGGCCGAGGTATTCCGAGATGGTCGTCCAGCGGCGCGGCTGCGGGACCGTGGCGCGGGCGTCGAAGTCCGAAAGGTCGATCGTGGGGCTGCCGAGAACGCCCGAGGGGTTGATCCACGTGTGGGCGAAGGGGCACAGCAGCGCCAGCTCGGAGACGTTCTGCACCGGCGCGTTGGGCACGAAGAGCGAAAAGGGCACCGGCTCGATCGCCCCGCCGCCGACGCGCAGCGGGCCCTTGTCGCGCCCGAGGCGGTTGGAGTTGCCGTCGTTTCTCAGGATGCCGACGATCGACGGGACGGTCTCGGCCACCGGGGTGGTCTCGAGGGGCAGGAACCACGACTGCTGGGTGGGCAGCGCGGCGGCGGGACCGTCGTCGCCGATCGAGTTGGCGCCCGGGCGCTCGACCACGTAGTGCGGGAAACCGCCCCGGGTCAGGGCGTCGCCGGTGGGCCGGCTGAGGCTCGACGACACGGCGATGCGGGCAGCGCCCTGGTCGCGGCCGTTGGCGTTGCCCTGGATCTGGATGGCCACCGGCTGCCGCAGCGCGCGGGGGAACGAGAACGACGTGGCCGGAGGCGGGTTCAGCCGGTCGACGAGCACGGGGCCCGCGGGCGCCCGCGAGCCGTCCTCGACGATCAGCGTCGCGGCCCACTCGCGCGGGCTCACGGTGCTGTCGGTCGGATCGGCGAGGGTCTGGAAGAACACCTTGGTCCCGCCGGGCAGACCCGGGCCCCTGTCGACGCTGAACGCGGCGGGGTCGAGGGCCACAATCCGGGTGTTCTGAAGGGTGGTGGCCTGCCTCACGCTGGCGAGCCAGGCGTCGCGGAGGGTGTCCCACGCGAGCGCACCCCCCGACGCGGTGTCGAACGCCGCGGGGCTGCCGGTTTCCACGTACAGGATGGCCACCTGCCCGGGGTCGACGGTGACCGACGGCTTGTCGAGATCGATCTTGAGCCCGGTGGTCCCGTCGGAGAGCCGGAGGGAGTAGCCATCGAGCCGCACCGGATCGGGCCATGGGTTGCCGATCTCGACGGCGATGATCGAGCCCAGCTGCTGGTTGGGGTCTGACGGATCGATGGTGACCTGGCCGCCGGCGCCCTGGGCCGAGGGCAGGCCGTCGGACCCCAGCAGCGAGGTGTACGCGGCGTACGAGTGGACCTCGCGGAGGAAGACCTGGCGGTCGAGCGGCAGGAAGGTGACACCACCGTCGGGCTGGCCGAGGTAGGCCGCGGGCATCAGGGCCTGCGGGATGTTGCCCTGCGGCAGGCGGGCGTTGACGAACCGGGTGCCGCTGGGGGTGCCCGCGCCGCCGAGCCTGCTGATGATGGACTGGATCGGCTGGTCGGACCTCGGGAGGAAGGTGACGGCGGTGTAGGGCTCGCGATCGCCGGCCGAGCCGGGAACGCGGCTGGTGGCGGCGATGAGGTTGGCGGTGAGCGAGCCGGCGCGGAGCACCGCGTACGCCGAGCCGATCGGCTGGCCGGTCTCGGCCTGGACGATCTCGGCGGGGCTGGCGTTGGCGGCGGACCAGAAGCCGCCGTAGCTGGTAAGGCCGTTGGTGTTGCCGTTCAGCCCGCTGGGCGCCCCGGGCATGGGCTGCTGATCGGTGGAGAAGGGGAGCAGGGCCCAAGCGAAGGCGTTGAAGACCGACTGGGTGAGATCGTTGGAGATACCGGCGGGCTTGTCGATATTGGTCCGGTCGCCGGCGATCGCGTCGCCCCGCCGCGCCAGGTCGGGCAGGCGGACCTTGGAGACCGTGAAGACCGAGTCGAACTCGCAGCCGCCGGAGGGCAGCAGCGAGTTGTTGAGCACGGGGATGGGCGAGAACGACCCGACGCCCGAGACGGTGGTCAGCTGGCGGCGGATGTCGTTGTAGATCGACCGGCGGGTGGGGGTCCCGCTGGCGTACGAGCGGGCGAGGGTGGGCGATTCGTTGGCGCGCAGCGGCCCGGTGTTCGGGGAGCCCGAGCCCTGCGAGGGCAGGTAGCCGGGGTCGGGCCCGTCCATCCGCTGCTCGATCTTCGACACCAGGTTGCCGTTGTTGGTCGACCAAAAGGCGTACAGATCGACCATGTCGCGCTGCGGGTACATCGACGCCGCGCCCGCGGCCGGGGCGGCGGGGCTCGAGCCGACGAGCTCCCAGAACGCGCGCCGCTGCTGGCGCGAGAGCGGGTTGGCATCGCTCCAGGGGGTGTAGGTGGGGCTGAGGCCGCCGGTGAGCGAGGGATACTCGGCCGGGTTGAACAGCTGGGTGTTGGCGAGCTGGGCGAAGATGCCGGGGAGGTTCAGGCCGAGCGGAACGTGCTCGTTGGCGTAGGCGGCGGGGAACAGGTCGGTCCGCAGGGGCTGGGGGAAGCCGGCGGTGGCGGCCGAGCCGATGAATCGGTAGAGGTCGATGTCGGCGGGGGTCTGGCCGTCGGAGGCGTTCACGTCGGCGGTTCCGACGGTGGGGTAGTTGAACTCGATCGACGAGTTGACGTTGATGAGGGCCGAGGCGTCGATGATGCGGGCGGCGACCACCCAGTTGAGACCGAAGAGGTTGCCCAGCACGTCGAGCTGCTGCCAGCGGGCGTCTGGGCGTCCGTCGCCGTCGGTGTCGGCCCACTGGCGCTCGTCGACGTTCGAGAACAGCCCGGGGGTGCCGGTGACGAGGCCGGCGATCTGGCGATCGAAGACGTCGGTGCGGCCGGTGGCGTTGTCGCCGGAGTCGATCGAGGCGCCGGCCACGGGGCCGAGGCCCGAGGCGGCGATGAGATCGACGCCGGGGTTGCCCCGCGAGGGGCCGCCGCCGGTGAGCGGGTTGAGGAACCACTGCGCCAGGTCGACGAAGGCGCCGTCGCCCTTGACCCAGCGGGAGGCCTGCGGGTTCCAGCGGTAGGCCAGCCGCAGGTTGGTGATCTGCCGCCAGGTGGTGGCGGTGGCGGCGGCGGTGCCCCACTCGGGCTCGTTGGAGGCCAGCCAGGGCGACTCGCGCGGGCCGACGCGGTTGTTGATGTTGGTGCGGTCGAGGGGGTTGAGCGTGGGCGGGTTCGCCGGCGGGGTGGCCGGGGGGCGGTAGGCGGCGACGGTGGCGAACTGGCCGTTCTCGAACATGCGCGGCCAGACCCGCACCCCGCCCAGCGACTGGGGCGTGCCGATGGTGGTGATCTTGTTGCCGAACAGGTCGGCCGAGAGGATGGCCTGCATCTCGGAGACCACCGCGGAGACCTGCTGGTCGTAGTTCACGTCGTTGGCGGCGGCGGCCGCGGCGTCGCGGTCGATGCGCACGACCACCACGTAGGCCACGGCCGCGATGGAGATGATGGCCAGCACGGCGATGGCGAGAACGATGACGGTGCCGCGTCGTGTCCGGGCCGCGAGTTGCTTGATGCGCTTGGTCATGGGTCCACCTGTCCGGGCGGGAGGCTCTGCGGGGCGGCCGCTACTGGAGATTGACCGAGAAGACGAACTCGAAGGTCTTGCCGCCGGGGATGCGGAACTGCGAGTCGTGAAGCGTCATACGGATGCGCACGAGCCGGGGCTTGGGGAAGGCCTTGACGTACACGCCGTCGGGGCCGGGCTCGCGGTAGGGAAAAATCGCCAGGTACTCGCCGGGCAGGCCGCCGGTGGCGATCTCGCTGTACAGGGGCACCGTGTCGCCGGGCGACGAGGTCTGCTGGCCGGTGCTGACGTTGAGGCGGCTGGTGCGCTGGCCCGGCAGGATCTCGGCCTGCAGTTCGTTGGCGGGCGGCGGCCAGGGGTATTGCTGCGGGTTCTGCCCGTTGGCGGCGGCGTAGAAATCGGCCCGGGTCATCGCCGAGTCGAACCACGCGACATCGCCGGGGCTCAGCAGGAACCGCTCGCCCGCGGCGTTGGTGACCGTGAGCGTGTCGCGGGCGTTGCGGCCCACCCAGGTGGTGCCGTCGCTCCACGAGATCTGCAGGTTCGAGCAGCGCGACGCGAGCGTGGCGTGGAGATCCATCAGCGCGTCCTCGGCGAGGGGCCACGGCCGCTGATTACCCGAGTTCTGAACCTGCATCTGCGCGGACTGCCGGAACACGGCCGGAGGCTCGGTCTCGACGAGCAGACGCGTAAAGACGCCGGCGATGGCCGTCTGCAGACGACCGAAGTTCTGGATCCGGGCCTGATCGGGACTAAGACCGCCCGCCGACGCCGCGACACGCTGCCAGAGCGCCGTGTCACGCCCGTCGTTGGGGCGGAGGGATGAGCTGCCCGGCTCGTCGAGGAGACCGCTGTCGAACGGCGTGGAGTCCGGCGTTGCAGCCGATGGCGGGTCGGGCGTCATGCCCTCCAGCCAGTGCCGGACAGTCTCAGGACTCTGGGCGCAGATATCTGTTCGGCCGCCGTGGATCGATCGCGGCACCGGAAGGTTTGGCTGGATCGTTGACACATAACTAGCGGCGCTATCATCGCCAGCACTCCGGAAAACGGCGTCAAAGCTCGACCAGCCTCGAAAGAACGAAGCGAACTCAAGACCTCGGATGTACGGCGCGAACGTCCGACGGGTTCCGAGCGGCGGGAGACGGCCCTCGCTCACCCCCTGGTACCCGGCGGCGAGGCCGCCGTAGAGCAGCAGCGCCTGCCGCGCCAGAGGGAAGCCGCCGGCGAAGCGGTTCCGCCCCGAGGACGAGTTGATCGGCGTGCCGAAGTAGCCGAGGCCGAAGCCGGCGTTGTTCGTGCCGTCGGGCAGGTATTGCCGGGCGGGCGGCGCGGTGTACCCCGTCCGCGGGGGGGTGTTCTCGTAGTCGATGGGAAGCGTCGGGTCGAAGGCGGGGTCGGGCTGCGGCCGCAGGCCATGGCCGTAGTAGATGCGCGCGACCTGGGCGATGGCGGGCGAGTCCTCGTAGCCCGCCTGCTGGTAACTCTCGAACGGCGAGCGGTCGCCGCCGAAGGCGAGGAAGACGATCTCGTCGAGGCGGGCGCTGACCGCCCGAGAGAGCGGGCGGCCGCCGGAGTCGCGCTGGTAAGGGGCAAGGCCGTCGCGGGTATCGGCCTCGCGGTCGGCGGCGGTGAGGTAGAGGTCGATCTCGCCGGCGTCGAGCTGACCGTTGTTGTTCGCGTCGCCGATGGTGCGGTTGCGGATGGCCAGGAAGGTCTCGTCGGCCCGCATGTTGTTGAGGGCCTGGAAGTCCTGCCGCATCTGCTTCTCGATGGCGCGGGCGAGTTGATCGACCTCGGCGATGGCCGTGCCCGTGCCCACCAGCTTCGACACCGAGCGAAAGATCTGCGAGATGCCGACCGTGAGCAGGATCGTCGCCGCGAGCGCCACCAGCAGCTCGGCGAGCGTGAACCCCCGGACGCCCCGGACGCCCCGGACACCCCGGCCCCCCGGGAATCCCCGGGTCGCCCGGCCGGCGTGGCGATCGTGACTGATGGTCGGCTGCGGGTTCGGCATCGTGTGGTGGTGTGGGAGAGGGTGAGGATGCGGGTGACGATGAGAATGCGGGGTGAGGCAGATCAGCGAAGCTGGAAGATGCGGCACTCGAGCGGGGTGAGGGTCCACTCGCGCGCGTCCTTGTCGGTGACGGTGGGCTGGATGCCCCAGGCGAGCGCCCGGACCTTCCCGTTGTCGCGGTCTTCGAGGAACGAAGCGCCGCGGGCCCGGGGTGCGCGGTCGATGACGCCCTTGTTGGGCAGATCCTCCTCGCCGCTGTTGAGCACGCGCACGGGCAGGTCGGCGCCGGGGCGGCTGGGGTCGTTGGGGACGCCGGCGAAGAGCAGGGTCTGCCCGGGGCGGACGATCCAGTCGTCCTGCCGGCTGGCGGTTTCGACGTTGTACTGCTTCTCGTCGACGTCGAAGGAGAGCGTGAGCTCAGCCCGGCGCAGGGGCGAGCGGCCGTCGAGGATGCTCCGCACGGCTTCGTCGGGCTGGAACTGGCCGGCGCCCTCGGCGGGCTTGAGCGAATAGGTGAAGACGGCCAGCTGCGAGGCGGACGAGGCCGAGCGGCGGTACATGAGGGCGTAGCCCAGGTCCGACACGGCCGCGCCCGACTCGGGCCGGCCGGTCACGCGGTCGAGCAGCGACACCAGGCGGTCGGAGCGGTACTCGTAGGGCGAGGTCTCGGCCCGGACGATGTACCGCGGCGCGGCGGGCGGCGAGTTGAACACATCGGGGATCTCGATCGCCTCGATGAACGCCGCGCCGCTGCCGGCGACCTCCGCCTGCACGTTCACGATGATGAACCCGCTGGTGGTGAAGTCGCTGGCGCCCTCGAGCACGAAGAGCTGGCGAGAGTCGCGCGGGTCGTTCGGCGGCGCTGAAGGCGGCGGGTTGGCCGGGAGCTGGCCCGCCGGGTCGTACCACACGTAGCGCAGCGCGGCGGCGCCGCCCGTGCCGTCGGCCGTGGTGATGACGATCGACAGCGACCGGGGCTCGACCCGCCGGACCGGGAACGACCACGTGCTCGACCCGTAGGGGCTGTTGGCGGGCTGGTCGGGCCGCCCGCTGCTGAACCGCCCGGGCTCGGGCCGCGTCTCGTTGGCGTCGCGTGCGTAGAGCACCACGCCGCGGGGCTGGGCCACGCGGAAGAACACCGAGCCGTTGCGCAGACCGTCGTCGAGAAGGTCGACCGAGAGCACGTCGTCGTCGGCCCCCGCGGCGACGGGGTACCAGACGTTGGGCGTCAGCACGTCGTCGATGCCCGACGTGCCCGGGGGCGGCGGGAGATAGTCGATGGAGCCGATGTTCGAGGCCACAACCGCCTCGGCGTTCTTCGACGCGATGATCGAGTTGGTCGTCTCCGACGCGATCAACTGCTGGCGGGCTGTGCCCGCGAACAGCGCGATCAGCCCCAGCACACCCAGCGCCAGAACGAACGTGGCGATGAGCACCTCGATGAGCGTGAACCCCCCCACCACTGCCGCACCTACCACCCGGGCGCCCGCGTGCTGGGCCGCCTCCGGCCGGCGACCCGTCGGACGGGCCTGCCGCGGACGCGGGCCCCCGCCCGGCGGGCCTCGGAACGGTGACGGGGGGACGTCGGTGTGCGCGATCATGGGAGAGCCTTCCGGATGGCGTTGCCGGTGTACCGGTTGAAGCCGATGATCTCGGCGTTGTTCTCGATCCACGCCGAGATGTCGAGCGCCTGGACGTCGTCGGCGATGACGTTCGAGGCCCGCGGCGCGGCCGAGCCCGTGGCCCGCACCAGCCATGGCCTCTCGATGCCGGTGCCCTTGCTCAGGGCTCGCAGGTCGACCACCGCCAGCTGGTACACCGAGCGGAGGACCACCTCGGGGTTCGGCGAGAAGGCCGCGGGGATGTTGCCGGCGGTGCCGCGGCTTTCGGGGTCGAAGGCCAGCGGGTTGTCGTACGGGGCGGTGCCGGAGTTGTTCGCGTCGACCGGGCCGTCGGTGAACTCGATGTACGCGTTGGCGATGTTCTGGCCGCCGGCCTTGGTGCTCGTCGACACGGCGCCGTCGGCGTCGAACTGGACGAAGAACGAGTTGGCGTGCCGCACCGCCTGGGCCACGCTCGCGCGGGGCAGGTTGGTGTCGGACCACGCGTTCTGATCGTCGGCGGGCAGGTCGGTGAAGTTGCGGGGGTCGTTGCGCGGGAAGAGCCACGGGATGATGCGCTGGCCGCCGGAGCGGCAGACCTCGCCGGCGTACCAGGCGAAGGTGTTGGAATCGATGCGGTAATCGCCCGAGTTGGGATCGTCCGAGAGGTTGAAGGCCAGGCCGTAGACACCGGTGCCCTTGGGCAGCTCGATGGGCGTGGAGCCCAGCGCGGGGCGGAACGGCTGGGCGTAGGTGGCGCGGGTGGGGAAGGTGGCGAAGGTGCTGAGCGTGCCCGACTGCTGGCCGGCCAGTTCGAGCACCTGCAGCGTGAACCGCTCGGACGCCGGATCGAAGAGGAAGGCCACGGCCGTGGGGCGGCCGGTGCGGATGGCCTGCGCCCGGGCGTTGCCCAGGGCCGCCTGCACGGTGTTGATCGCCGCGGTGTACTGGGCGCTCTCGATGATGCGCCCGAAGGCCGGCACGAGCAGGAACGTGACGAACACGATGACGCCGATGACGACCAGCAGCTCCAGGAGCGTGAAGGCGCGGCGAGCGGAGGCCGGGATGGGCGCGCGGGGCTTCATCGCTGGGTCATCCCCTTGCGGAACGGGCCGGGCTGGTACGAGAAGAGGTTGTTCGTGGCCGCGGCCTCGGCGGCGGTCAGAGCGTCGCCGGACGACTGGCCCGGGAACTCCGAGCGGAGGCCGTACTTGCGATCGTCGTCGGCGGCCAGGAAGTAGGGCTTGCCGTTGAGGCACTTGCCGAAAAGATCCTGAGCCAGGATGTTCTGCGGATGCACCAGGAGAATCGGGGTCTCTCCCGGCGCCGAGTTGGCGTCGGTCGAGCCGATGGGCCATGGGTCGGCCCAGCGGTCGGCGTTGGACCACGCGTCGAGCACCGAGGGGAAGTTCGTGGCCAGCCGCTGCGAATCGTTGGTGCCCGCGCCTGTGTACGGCGTGAGTTTCAGGAAGCGCGGCGGGATCTGATTGACGATCGTGTCGGCCGCGCCGTAGCCCTTGATCTGCTTGAAGAACACCTTGGCGTCCGGCAGCCGGATGTGGGTTCCGCCGGCGTAGGTCTCCACGCGGTTGCCCGGCCCCGGCAGGTACTGATACTCGCCGTCGGGGTCGTAGTCGGGGTAGCGGCCCTTGACGATGCGGTACTCCTCGAGGGCCTTATCGAGCGAGAACATCACGTTGCTCGTGGCCGTCTCGCGCCGGTTCTCGATGACCAGGCGGCCGATGCCGAGGGTGAGGCCCACGAGCACGAGGATGACGAGCACCACGACCAGCAGCTCGACGAGCGTGAAGCCCGCTCGACGGACGGGCAGACCGCGAAGAATGGAGCGGGTGGCGGTGGTCACGGGGTGAACCTCACGTTGGCCCTGAGGTAGTCGTAAAGGGTGTTCCGGAGCGTGATGTTGCCGCCGATCGCGGCGGCGTTGAACGCCGTCATCGGTGTGCCTCGCTGGCCCTGCACGTAGGTGGGCACGCCGGGGCCGGGGAGCACATCGCCGGCCTCGTTGCGCTGGCCGGGGGCGAGGACGGTGAACGGGGCGTTCAGCACATCGCGCTCGCGCTGCAGATCGGCCGTGCCCGACTCGATCTGGGCCTGCACGCCGGCGAAGGAGCGGATCTCGACGGGCATGCGGTCGATCGACGGGTTGCGGTTGGTGTCCTTGTTCGGCCAGTTCGTGTAATACCGGATCGGGGCGCCGCTGGCGGTGAGGAAGCGGTAGAGGAACACGCTGGAGCCGGTCGACACGTTCAGATTCGCATCGACCGGGACACGCTCGATGAACTTCTCGACCTGCGCGGGGTCGATGTACGGGCCGTAGGTGCGCCCGGTGCGCACGGCGGTGTGGCGGTAGGCCGGGTTGCCGGGCGTCGAGCGAACGGGGTCGGGCGTGGTCCAGTTCTTGAACTGGCCGGGGTTCCTGAAACCGGGGCCGCTCACGCCGTCGTCGACATCGGGCCCGGCCGGGAGCGCGGCGCCGGCGGCGCGGTTCTGGCTGCCGGCGATGTCGCCGACGCCCAGGAGGTAGATGGGCAGCGTGAACTCGGAGTAGTAGCGGGCGCGGTCGTAGGCGTCGCGGACGTCGGTGGGGTTGACCCGCGACTCGGGGACAACCAGCCCGCTGGAATTAGCGCCGCCGGCGACATCGAGCCCGGTGACGAGCGGCGGCAGGTAGTTGAAGTCGTTGCGGAAGGCCTGCACCGCCTGGCCCAGCGCGTTGACCTGCGCCGTGGTGGCGGTGGAGGCGCGGATGGCGGAGAAGGCCCGGGCCACGCCCAGCGCCACCAGGGCCACCAGCAGCACGATGATGACCAGCACCACCAGCAGCTCGACGATGGTGAAGCCGCGGGCCCGAGTCGGGTTTGCGGCCGCCCGCAGGCGGGCGGGGCCGGTGCCGGGCCGGGATGTCGGGGCGGCGGGGGTCATTTCTTCTGCAGGCCCTCGATCATGGCGACGAGCGGGAGGAACATGGCGACGACGATGGTGCCGACGATGCCGCCCAGCACGATGACCAGCAGCGGCTCGAGCAGCGACACCAGCGACGAGACGGCGACGTCCACCTCGTCGTCGTAGTTGTCGGCGATCTTCAGGAGCATGGTGTCGAGGTCGCCGGTCTCCTCGCCGACGTCGATCATGTTCACGACGATGGCGTCGCAGGTCTTGCTCTGGCGGAGCGGCTCGGCGAAGGTTTCGCCCTCACGGATCGAGTCGTGCACCTTGCCCAGCGCTTTCTCGAACACGTAGTTGCCGCTGGTCTCCTTGGTGATGTTGATGGCCTCGAGGATGGGCACGCCGGCGGCGATGAGGGTGCCCAGGGTGCGGGTGAAGCGGGCGATCACGCTCTTGCGGACCAGCCCGCCGAGGATCGGCGTGTAGAGCAGCGTGGTGTCGGTTGCGGCCTTGCCGAACTTGGTCCAGCGGATGAGCTTGAAGCCGACGACCACGATGGGAATGCCGATGAGCACGTACACCGCGCCCGGCATGTACATGGCGCCCTTGGTGGGGTAGTTTCCGGCCACCCAGTTCGAGCACTTGATCAGCACCTGCGTGAGCGTGGGCAGGGTGACGCCGAAGTCGGCGAAGATCTCCTGGAACTTGGGGATGATGAAGTACATGATGCCCGTGACGATGAGGACCGCCACGAGGATGACCGCCGCGGGGTAAAAGAGCGCGCCGATGACCTTGCGCTTGAGCTTCTGGGCCTTCTCCATGAAATCGGCCAGGCGCTGCAGGATGACGTCGAGCACGCCGCCCACCTCGCCGGCCGCGACCATCTTGGTGTAGAGCGTGTTGAACGCCCGGGGGTGCTTGGCCATCGCCTCGCTGAGCGAGGCGCCGCCCTCGACGTCCTCGGTGACGCCCTGCAGCACGCTCTTGAGCTTGCCGGGGCGCTGCTGGCCCTCGAGGATCTGCAGCGAGCGGAGCAGCGGAAGGCCGGCGTCCTGAAGCGTCGAGAGCTGGCGGGTGAACACCGTGAGGTGCTTGGTCTTGACCTTGGCGAAGGGCAGCGTGAGACCGCCGCCCGACTTCTTGGTCGCCTTCTTCCCGTCGACAGCGCCCTTCTGCTCGGTCTTCTTGACCTTCTGCTCGCGGATGCTGGTGGGGAACAGCGTCTGCTGCTTGATGCGCTGGATGGCCTCCTCCGAGGTCGCGGCCTCAATGGTGCCCTTGGTCTGCTTCCCCGACTTGTCGAGCGCTTCGTACTGGTAGGTCGGCATGGTGTTCTCTCCCCCCTCCGCCCATCCCCCCGAAGTCCCCGAGCGGCCCCGGCCCGGCGCGGCGCCCGCGGCCGCGGGGCTACTCCTCGCTGATGGTCTCCCGGACGACCTCGTCGATGGTCGTCATGCCGTCGTAGATCGACAGCAGCCCCGCCTCGCGGAGCGTGCGCATCCCGAACTTGCGGGCCTGGTCGCGCAGCACGGCGGTGGAGGCCTGCTTCATGACCATGTCCCGCAGCGTGTCGTTCATCTGCATGATCTCGAAGAGCGCCGTGCGGCCCTTGTAGCCCGAGCCGCGGCAGCGGTCGCACGCCTTGCCCCGCCCGCGGAAGAACTGGCGGCCCACCACATCCTCGGGCGTCAGCTCGAGCTCCATGAGCTGCTCCTCGGTGGGGGTGTAGGGCTCCTTGCACTGCGAGCAGATGGTGCGCACCAGGCGCTGGGCCACGATGGCCTCGATCGTCGCGGTGAGGAGGAAGGCCTCGAGCCCCAGGTCCAGCAGGCGGACGATGCTCGAGGGGGCGTCGTTGGTGTGCAGCGTGCTGAAGACCAGGTGGCCCGTCAGCGAGGCCTGCACCGCGATCTGCGCGGTCTCCAGGTCGCGGATCTCGCCGACCAGGATCACGTCGGGGTCCTGACGCAGGAAGCTGCGCAGGCACTTGGCGAAGGTGAGACCCACCTCGGTGTTGATCTGGCACTGGCACAGGCCGTCGATGTCGTACTCGACGGGGTCCTCGGCGGTGAGGATCTTGGTCTCGACGTCGTTGAGCTCGGCCAGCGCCGCGTACAGCGTGGTGGTCTTGCCCGAGCCCGTCGGGCCCGTCACCACCACGATGCCGTTGGGCTTGTTGATGATCGTCCGGAAGTTCTCGAGCTCTTCGGGCCGCAGGCCCACGCGGTCGAGCGAGAGCTCGACGTTCGAGCGGTCGAGCACGCGCATCACGACGCTCTCGCCGTGCATCGTCGGCAGCACCGCCACGCGGAGGTCCACCGGGTTGCCGCCCACCTGCAACTCGACGCGCCCGTCCTGCGGCAGGCGCCGCTCGGCGATGTCGAGGTTCGACATGACCTTCACGCGCGACACGATCGCCGGGCCCAGGTGCTTGGGCGGCGGCACCATCTCGTAGAGGACGCCGTCGATGCGGTAACGCATCTTGAACTCGTCCTCGAAGGGCTCGAAGTGGATGTCCGACGCGCGGTCCTTGATCGCCTGCAGCAGCACCAGGTTCAGCAGGGTGATGACCTTGTTGTCTTCCGACGCCTCCAGCACCGCCTCGAGGTCGATCGACGCCCCGCCCGACGGGCCCTTGCTCAGGCTCGCCAGCTTCGCGTCGGCCGACATCTCCCCCACCACCGACGCCAGCGACGTCTGCTTGCCGGCGTACCACTCCTTGAGCCGGGCCTCCACCTGCTCCTCGGGGGCCACGAAGGCCTCGACCGTGAAGCCCATCAGCAGCCGCAGATCGTCCACCGCCCGGAAGTTCTGCGGCGACTTGAGCGCCACCCTCAGCTTCTTGGTCCCCGGTTCGTGGGCGATGGGAATGACCTGATACGCCTGGGCCGTCTCCGCCGGGATCGCCGCGCGGACCGCGTCGTCGACGGTCACCTTGTCGAGGTCCACCCAAGGCAGCCCCGCCTGACCCGCCAACGCCTCCTGCACCTGGCGCGGCGTGATCAGACCCTTCTTGATCAGGATCTGCCCGATCAGCGTCCGGGTCTTGGTCTTCTCGTATTCCTCTTTCTGACGCTCCAACCCCTCGTGGACCTGCTCGCGCGTCGCGTAGCCGAGCTTGGTGAGGACACGGCCGAACTTCCGGTTCTTCAGCTCGGCGGGCTCGACCTTCTGCTGGATCGGGTCAAAGGGCATGAGCGGCCTCGGCGTCGGAGCGGGTAGGAACCCACGCTCCCCGATGGATGACTATGCGGGCGAATCCGAAGCCCGGATCCAGAAAACCACGCATTGGCAGGATTTCGATTGATACGACACCATGAAAATGAGACGTTCTGAGGCGCGTTCCGACGGGTGGGGCTTGGGCGACGGACCAGCCGAGCACGGACGACATTACCCCTTTGCGGGGGCGGTCTCGTCCTCTTCGTCCCACTCGGCCCGGCCGATGGTCCGGCCGAGCTTGTGGACGCGATCGCGAAGATCGCCAGGGTTTTTCGCCTTGTCCACCATCTCCTCCGCGGAGATCATCCCCCTCGTATAGAGGGACCACAGGTGCTCGTCGAGCAGCTGCATGCCGAACTTCTTGCCGGTCTGGATGAAGGAGTCGATGCGGAAGCTCTTGTTGTCGCGGATGAGGTTGGCGATGGCGGGGGTGACGACCAGGAACTCGTACGCCGCGACCATGCCCTTGACGTCGATCCGGGGCAGAAGGGCCTGGCTGATAATCGCGATCAGGGACGTTGAAATCTGGACGCGAATCTGGTTCTGCTGGGTGACCGGGAAGGCGTCCACGATGCGGTCGATGGTCTTGGCGGCGCCGGTGGTGTGGAGGGTGGCGAAGACCAGGTGGCCCGTCTCGGCGGCGCGGATGGCCGACTCGATGGTCTCCAGGTCGCGCATCTCGCCCACCAGGATCACGTCGGGGTCCTGGCGGAGCACGCGGCGGAGGGCCTCGGCGAAGGTGGGCACGTCGGAGCCGACCTCACGCTGATTGACGATGGACTTCTTGTGGTAGTGGTAGTACTCGATGGGGTCTTCCATCGTGACGATGTGGCGCTCGAAGTTCATGTTGATGTAGTCGAGCATGGTGGCCAGCGAGGTGGTCTTGCCCGAGCCCGTGGGGCCGGTGACCAGGAACATGCCTCGGGGGCGGCGGATGAGCTCGCGGACCATCTCGGGCAGGCCGATCTCGTCGAAGGTGAGCAGCTTGCTGGGGATCTGGCGGAGGACGATGGCCAGGTCGCCGCGCTGGCGGAAGACCGAGACGCGGAAGCGGGCCTCGGTGCCGTAGGCGAAGCCGAAGTCGGTGGTGCCGCCCTCCTGGAGTTCGGTCTGGTTGCGCTCCGGGGTGATGGCCTTCATCAGCGTCACCATGTCGTCGGAGTCGAGGACCTTGGTGTCGAGGTTCTTGAGGCCGCCGTGGAGGCGGAGCGTGGGCTTGCGGCCCACCGTGAGGTGGAGGTCGGAGGCCTTGAGCTTGATGACGGTCTCGAGGAGCCGGTCGATCTGCATCGTGGACATGGGGAAGGACCTGCTTCGGGGTTGGCGGGGCGGGGAGGGGACTGGGC
>JACVCL010000221.1 GCA_016742075.1 Phycisphaerales bacterium | reverse complement strand
CACCCCCGATCCGCCGTTGCCCCCGTTCCCCGGACGCGAACCACCGAACTCCATCGCCCATGACCACGCTCGTCGCCAACAGACGTCACCAGCCCCACACCAACCCGGTTTCCGACGCCGAGCTACGCCGCCTCGCCGAGGCCGACGCCGGCACGCACCCGTGGCGACGCTGGGGCCCGTACCTCGCCGAGCGCCAGTGGGGCACCGTGCGTGAGGACTACTCGCCGCACGGCGACTGCTGGACGGCCTTCACCCACGACCACGCCCGCAGCCGCGCCTACCGCTGGGGCGAGGACGGGCTGCTGGGCATCTGCGACGACGACGGGCAACTCAACTTCGCCCTGGCCCTGTGGAACGGAAAGGACCCGATCCTCAAGGAGCGGCTCTTCGGCCTCACAGGCCCCGAGGGCAACCACGGCGAGGATGTGAAAGAGCACTACTTCTACCTCGACTCCACCCCGACGCACTCCTACCTCAAGGCCCTGTACAAGTACCCCCACGCCGAGTTCCCCTACGCCCGGCTCGTCGATGAGAACCGGCGCAGGAACCGGCACGACCCCGAGTTCGAGATCAGCGATACCGGCGTCTTCTACGACTCGCGCTACTTCGACGTGCAGATCGAGTACGCCAAAGAGTCTCCCGATGACGTGCTGGTGCGCATCACCGTCTTCAACCGGGGGCCCGAGCCCGCCACGCTCCATCTGCTGCCCACGCTCTGGTTCCGCAACACCTGGTCGTGGAACGGGGCCGACACCCCGCGGCCCGGGCTGCGCGCCGAGCCCGGCCGGACCGTCGTCGCGCGGCACCCCGCGCTGGGCGAGTACCGCTGGTCGGTCGACGAAGCCCCCGACGGCGCGGCCCCCACGCTGCTCTTCACCGAGAACGAGTCCAACGCCGCCCGTCTGTGGGGCGCGCCCAATCCCACGCCGTACGTCAAAGACGCGTTCCACGAGCGCATCGTGCACGGGCGCACCGACGCGGTGAACCCCGCGATGACCGGCACCAAGGCCGCTGCGTGGTACACGCTCGCCCTCCCCGCCGGGGGCTCCGCCGTCATCCGATCACGGATCACCCGCGCCGACGCCCGGCCCCGCAAACCCTTCGGCCCCGCCTTCGACCGGGTGCTCGACGCCCGGATCGCCGAGGCCGACGCGTTCTACGCCGCTAAAGGGCACGACCGCCTCTCCGACGACGAGCGGCTGGTGGCCCGCCAGTCCGTCGCCGGGCTGCTCTGGAGCAAGCAGTTCTATCACTACGACATCGCCCCGTGGCTCGACGGCGACCCCGCCCAGCCGCGCCCGCCCGAGTCGCGCAAGCTCGGCCGCAACGCCGAGTGGCGCCACCTCAACAACCGCGACATCATCTCGATGCCCGACAAGTGGGAGTACCCGTGGTACGCCGCGTGGGACCTGGCCTTCCAGACCCTCCCCCTCGCCCAGGTCGACCCCCAGTTCGCCAAGGAGCAGCTCGTGCTCATGCTCCGCGAGTGGTACATGCACCCCTCCGGGCAGATCCCGGCCTACGAGTTCGCCTTCTCCGACGTGAACCCCCCGGTCCACGCCTGGGCCTGCTGGCGGGTCTACAAGATGACCGGCGCCCGCGGCCACCGCGACCGCGCCTTCCTCGCACGCTGCTTCCAGAAGCTGCTCATCAACTTCACGTGGTGGGTCAACCGGAAGGACCCCGGCGGCAGGAACCTCTTCTCCGGCGGCTTCCTCGGGCTCGACAACATCGGCGTCTTCGACCGCTCCCGGCCTCTGCCCACCGGCGGCCACCTCGAGCAGGCCGATGGGACCGCCTGGATGGCCTTCTACTGCGGGACGATGCTCTCGATGGCGCTCGAGCTCGCCGCCGGCGACGCCGCGGGCCCCGACCCCGCCTACGAGGACATGGCCACCAAGTTCTTCGAGCACTTCATCGCCATCACCGACTCGATCAACACCCTGGGCGGCTCGGGGCTCTGGGACGAGGCCGACGGCTTCTACTACGACCAGATCCGCCTCTCGCACGCCGGCGACCACGCCGTCCCGCTGCGGGTGCGCTCCCTCGTGGGCATGGTCCCGCTCCTGGCCGTCGAGGTGCTCGAGAACGACCTCATCGACCGGCTCCCCGACTTCAAGCGGCGCATGAACTGGTTCCTGGAGCACCGGCGCGACCTGCCCTGGTTCCAGACCTGCGCCTGCGGGCACGCCGGCGACGCGGGCGGGCGCCGGCTGCTGGCGATCCCCACCCGCGAGCGCCTCGTCCGCGTCGTCGAGCGATTGATGGACGAGTCGGAGTTCCTCTCCCCCTTCGGCGTGCGATCGGTCTCGCGTTTCCACGCCGCCAGCCCCTTCGTGTTCCGATCGGGCGGCGACGAGCACCGCGTCGATTACGTCCCCGGCGAGTCCACCAGCACGCTCTTCGGCGGCAACTCCAACTGGCGCGGGCCGATCTGGTTCCCGCTCAACTTCCTCCTCGTCGAGGCCCTCGAGCGCTACCACCACTTCTTCGGCGACAGCCTCACCGTCGAGTTGCCCAGAGGATCGGGCCGGCGCCTCTCGCTGCAGGCCGCCGCGGGTGAGATCCGCCGACGCCTCTGCCGCCTGTTCCTGCCCGACGGCAACGGCCGGCGGCCCTGCCACGGCGACGACGCCCGCTTCGCCCAGCACCCCCACTGGAAGGACCTGGTCTACTTCTACGAGCACTTCCACGCCGACACCGGCCGAGGGCTCGGCGCCTCCCACCAGACCGGTTGGACGTCGCTGGTGAACCTCATGCTCGGCCCGACAGCCCGCCGCGGCGGCACCCCCCGCCGCGGCGG
>JACVCL010000029.1 GCA_016742075.1 Phycisphaerales bacterium | reverse complement strand
CCCCCCACCCAACCCCGAACCCACCAACCACGCCAAGCACCCGGGCTCACGCCCCCGGGCCCCCCGCGATGGCCCGGGGAGCGCCCGCCGGCGCGATCAGTTGATCGACAGCGGCGGCGAGATGCTGGTCACCATCTTGTTGCCGACGAGCACGCCCACGATCTTCACGCCCTTGGTGGGACGGAAGAGCAGGCGGACGAGCTCACCCGGGTTCGTGCGGCTGACGCCGCCGGGCACCTCGGTGAGGCCCCGCAGCGGCTGTCCCGGCGTGAAGCGGATCTCGGTGTTCGTGGAGTTCTGCACGATGTAACCGATGGCCTCGTAGCGGCGGTTCTGGTCGTCGACGAGGGTGATGGGCAGCACGCTCTCGGCGGTCTGCAGCGCCCCGCCCAGCACGCTCAGGGCGCGCTGGCTGGCCAGGCGCACCTGCACCACCGCCGTGTCTCCCGTGGCGGCGAAGTTGCTGACCTTCAGGTTCCGGTCGATGCCGCGGTTCTTCTTGAGCTGCTCGGTGGGCCAGGCGTGGCTGCCGTCGGCGAGTTCGTTCTTGTCGTTCACCGACATGCCGCCCAGGTCGCCCTTGTTCAGCGTGATCTCCCACGGCAGCTCGCCCGTGGCGAGAATATCGCCCTCCTGGCCTGATGAGGCGGCCGAGTTGATGGTGCCCGCCACCGCCGACCTGTCGGGCGCGTCGGCCACGCCGGCGCCCTTGAGGCCAAAGGCCTTGAGCATCGACCCGTCCTTGATCGCCCGGTCGCGAGCGGCGATCGTCGCGTAGGCGGGCGGCTGGGCGGTGAGCGTGAGCTTCGCCAGTTCGAAGCGGAGGTTGCGGACCATCAGGTCGGTCGGCCGGAAGTCGGCCGGGACGATGAACTCGAAGCCGAAGAGCGTCTCCGACTTGCCGCCGACGGAGGGCACGAAGGTGTTCGGGGCGTCCATGCGGAATCGGTACATGCCCAGCGACGCGGCCTCGGGGGTCGCCACGATCGCGATGGGCGTGATCACGCGGGACTCCTCGCCGCGCCGGGCGATCAGTCGCACCTGCCCGGGGCCGATGATCACCTGCCCGGTGCCGCCCTCGCCTGCGCCGGACGTGAACTGCACGATGAACCCGTGCAGGCTGGCCCCGGCGCCGGGCTTGGTGCCGTCGGGGAAGACGTACTCCTGCGGGAAGGGCTTGCCGCCGCTGAGGATGTTGGTGTCGGCCAGAAGGTCGTTGATGGCCACGCCCGCGGGGATGCTGTAGCGGCCCTTGACGGCGACCTGATCGGGCTGGGCCCCGATGCGGGCGCTCACCGACCGCCCCTCCGACTCGGTGGTGTACGACGAGCGTGCCAGAGCCCCCTGCACGTGGGCGTCGGGCAGGCGGGTGGCCAGCGCATCGTCGCTGGCGAAGCCGTTGAGGCTCAGCTGCTCGTAGAACTTCACCGTCCACTGGTCGACGGGCACCCACAGCGGCGATTCGTACACCAGGCTGCCCCGCTGGTCCTTGAGCAGCTTGGCCCCCAGCAGTTCGGGCCCGAAGCGGACGTAGTTGAGCCCGGTGACCACCACGCCCGCCGTGAGGATGCCCGCCCCCGCGCCGCAGACCAGGCCGCCGACAGCGTTGGTCACGTCGTCGAAGTTCAGGTTCTTGGAGACCGTCAGGTCGATCGCCGCCCGCAGCGCCACCAGCGCGGCGGCGAACGGCAGGATGAGCCCGAGCCCGAAGGCCATGTCTTCGATGTACGGCAGCAGCAGGTAGCTGACCGACTCCCACGCGCTGAAGGCGATGGCCCCCGCGGCGACCACGCACACGAGGTTGATGAACGCGGAGAAGAACCCGCGGCCCTTGCCGCGGATGGCCCACGCCAGCGTGATGATGCCGACCATGAGGACGGACATGATGTTCAGGGCGTTCATGGATGCTCTCTCGGAGTCGGTCTCGCGGACCGGTGGGGCTCGGGCTGACGGAGGGGACCGAGGACGGGGTCGAGGGTGGGGGCGTCGTCAGGTCGCGGCGGGCTGGGCCGGCCTGGCCTCTCCGCCGGCGGCGGGCTTGGGCGGGGCGGGCTTGCGCTCTTCGGTGATACGGGCGACCTCCTCGACGGTGGTCTGGCCGAGCATCACCTGCTGGAGGCCGGCTTCGCGCAGCGAGGGCTCTTTGTGCTGACGGAAGGCGGCGCGAAGCCCCTGCCAGTCCTCGCTGGCGATCAGGTCGCGCTCGGCCGGGCCGATCGCATGAACCGTGAACACGCCGACCTGGCCGAAGTGCCCGCCGCCGGAGCACACCGGGCAGGTCTGCTCCTTGTCTTTCATGATCACCGTGCCGCCCTTGCGGTAAAGCTGCTTGACCGACTCGGGCAGCCCCAGCTTCTTGAGCATGTCGGGCGTGGGCTGGAACGGCACGCGGCAGTTGGCGCACAGCCGCCGCGCCAGTTTCTGGCTCACCACGCCGTGCAGGCTCTTGGCCGCGGCCTTCTTGTCGCCCACACGCTGGAGGTAGATCTGCAGCGCGTGGAACTCGGAATCGGCGCGGAGCGAGAGGTACACCCGGGTCTGCTCGCCGTCGGAGCGGGCCACCTCCTTGGCGGTCGCGTCGTCGGGGCACTCGGCCACGCCGAGCACCTGCGGGTCGCGCCGGAGGATCGACCGCACCGTGGTGGCGTACTCGGCCTCGCCGTTGGCGTCGAAGTGGTTCTGGCGCACGCCCTCGAGGGTGGCCTGGGGCTCGGTCTCGAGCGTCTGCACGTTGCTGGTGTAGGCGTCGTGCAGCTTGACGACCGAGTAGAGCGTCGTCGTGCGGCCGCCGTCGCCCGGCGCCGCAAGCAGCACGACGCCCTTGCGCTCCCTGATGAGCTCGTCGAGCGTCTGGCGCTGGGCCGGGAGCAGGCCGAGCTCGTCGGCCTTCATGGTCACCTGCTTGGCGGGCTCGATGAGCAGGGTGAGCCGCATGCCCTCGGAGCCGCCCTGCGTGGAGATGCTCATGTCGTACATGGTCATGGCCGAGGGGCCGGCCTTGAAGTCGCCGCGGAGTTTGCGGCGGCGGTCCGACACGTCGAGCCCGGCAGCGCCTTTCAGGAAATCCATCACCGCGATGGCCTGCGGCGCCGGCAGCTGCGACAGCACCGTCTGCACGCCGTCGACCCGCACGGCCGCGGCGTACACGTTCGCCTTGGCCGGCATGATGTCGAGCTGCGAGGCCCGGGCGTCGAGCGCCCGGCGCAGCAGGTCTTCGGCCGCGGCGCGGATCTCGAACTCCGGCGAGTCCTTGAGCGGCGGCTGCAGCACGCCCTTGGGCCCCTTGATCGACATCGACACCGACGCGGCCTGCACCTTGGCCTGCTTCCTGGCCGCGCGGGCCTCCAGCCAGGCGCCGACGTTCAGCCTCCACTTGCTGCCGGCCGGCACGCGATCGTCGGCGTTGCGGAGCAGGAAGTACACCGCCAGATCGACGATCAGGATGACCGCCATGATGGGCCAGGTGATCCAGAACGTGAGCGGGGCCAGCAGCACCACGCCCACCGCGGCGATCGCCGCGGCCATGTGCCCGAGGTTCCAGGCCTGCCGCTTGAAATACCAGCGGACGGCGTCCTTGTCGTAGATCGCCGATACCACCCACGCCCACGGGCCGAGCACCGCGAGCATGAGCAGCGGCTTGAACCACGACACCAGCACCAGGCCGTCGGCAAGGGTCAGGGTCGTCGCGACGGAAGAAAAACTCTCAGTCATGCGTGCCTTCTCAGCCCACCGCCGGCCCGTGCCCGGGCCGCCTCGCCGTTCACCCGATGCCCTTCAGACGCATCCGAAGCTCGTCGGCGTTCGGCGTGGCCTCCATCGCCGTCCGCACGTGGATGAACTCCTCGGCCACCAGCTTCGCCAGCGAGCCGTTGAAGTCGATCATCCCGATCTGCATCGATTCCTGCGCCTTGATCACGTCGAGCAGCTCGTTCTCTCGCCCGTCCATGATGTACTTCCGCACCGCCGGCGTGTTGATCAGGATCTCCAGCGCGGGGATGCGGTGGATGTTCTGGTGCAGCGTCGGCAGCAGCTTCTGGTACACGATCGCCCGCATCTGGTACGCCAGAATCTTGCGCACCTGCTCGCGCTCGTCGGGCTTGAAGAGGTCGTAGATGCGGCCGAAGGTCTGCGAGGCCGACGACGCGTGGATGGTGCCGAACACCAGGTGGCCCGTCTCGGCCGCGTGCAGCGCGGCCTCGAAGGTCTCCGAGTCGCGCATCTCGCCGATGAGCACCACGTCCGGGTTCTCGCGCACCAGCGCCCGCAGCCCGGTCTTGAAGTCCAGCACGTCGATGCCGATCTCGCGCTGGTGCACCGTCGCCTTCTGGTCCTCGAAGATGTACTCGATCGGATCCTCGAGCGTGATGATGTGGCACGGCCGGCGGGCGTTGATGTAGTTCAGCATCGACGCGATCGTCGTGCTCTTGCCCGAGCCCGTCACGCCCGCCAGGATCACGATGCCCTGCGGCTGCATCGCGATCTCCGACATCACCTCCGGCAGGTACAGGTCCTCGAAACGGCGGATCTTGCTCGTCACCAGGCGGGCCGCGATCGACAGCTTGCCACGCGACTGGAACAGGTTCACGCGGAAGCGGTTGCCCCGGTCGTAGTCGTAGGCGAAGTCCACCGACCCGAACTTGTGGAGATCCTCGAACTGCTCCTCCGTCAGGATGTGCCTGGCGATGGAGACGAACTCCTCGGCCGACACCGCCTCGGTGTCCAGCTGCTTCAGCGAACCGCGCAGGCGGATCTTCGGCACCGTCTCGGACTTGAGGATCAGGTCCGACGCCTCAAACTTGATGCACGCCTGCAGGAACTTGCCGAACCGCGTCGCGTGCGGGTCGTGCTTGCGGTCGGGGTCGAGCGTCACGTGACCCGCCATCGCGGTGGTCGTCGAGGTGTCGCTGTTCAGACTCATGTCGGCTCTCCGCGAAAACGCTGCCCGTCCGCCCGGCGTCGCGGCCGCGGCGAGAGGGAGTGACCACCCCATACGCACCATCCCGGACGACGGCCGACCCGGCCCGCAGGAACCGGGCTCAGACACAGCACCGACCGCCGCGCGAGGCCCCCCGACGGCTCCATCCGACCCCGCGCCGCGTGACTGTAGCACACCCCGGACACCCAACCAGACCCCTGAACTCCCCCACGCGCCCGGGCCGCAGGGCCCGCGGTCGGGCGCGCCGCTCGCGCGACGTTCGCAGACCGACTTACGGATCCTGTTCGGGTTTCAGGCCGAGCGCCGCCCGAGCCGCGCAGCCCCCCGGCCGCCGGTGCCCGCAGGCCGTGCGCGCTCAGAACTCCGCCTGCTTCGGCGCCCGCGGGAACGGGATCACGTCGCGGATGTTCTGCATGCCCGTCACGAACTGGATGAGCCGCTCGAAGCCCAGCCCGAAGCCCGCGTGGGGCACCGTGCCGTAGCGGCGGAGGTCGCGATACCACCAGTACGCGGCCTTGTCGAGCTTCATCTCGTCCAGCCGCCGGTCGAGCCGCTCCAGCCGCTCCTCGCGCTGCGATCCGCCGATGATCTCGCCGATCCCCGGCACCAGCACGTCCATCGCCGCCACGGTCTCGCGACCCGGCGCGCAGCCGTCGTCCAGCCGCATGTAGAACGCCTTGATGGCCTTGGGGTAGTGCATGAGGATCACCGGCTGCTTGAAGTGCTCCTCGGTCAGATACCGCTCGTGCTCGCTCTGCAGGTCCTTGCCCCACTCCACCGGGAACTCGAACGTCCGGCCGGCCTTCGCCGCCTTCTGCAGAATCTCCACGCCCTCGGTGTACGGCAGCCGGAGGAACGGCTTGTCGATGATGTGCCTCAGCCGCGTCACCGCGTCCTTGTCGATGCGCTCCTCGAAGAACTTCATGTCGTCAGGCCGCTCTTCGAGCACCGCCCGGAACAGGTACCGCAGCATCTCTTCCGCCAGCGTCGCGTCGTCGTTGATGTCGGCGAAGGCGATCTCCGGCTCGATCATCCAGAACTCGGCCAGGTGCCGCGAGGTGTTGCTGTTCTCGGCCCGGAACGTCGGGCCGAAGGTGTACACCTTGCTCAGCGCGCAGCAGTAGGTCTCCACGTTGAGCTGCCCCGACACGGTCAGGAACGACTCTTTCCCGAAGAAGTCCTGCCCGTAGTCGATGTCGCTCGCCGGGTGCCCGGGCCTGGGCGCCGGGGCGGGCTTGCCCGGCTCGGGCCGCGTCCGCGGCAGGTTCATCATGTCGAGCGTGCTCACGCGGAACATCGCCCCCGCCCCCTCGCAGTCGCTGGCCGTGATGATCGGCGTGTGCACCCACACGAACCCCCGCTCGTGGAAGAACCGGTGGATCGCCTGCGCCAGGCAGTTCCGCACACGCGCCACCGCGCCGAACGTGTTGGTCCGCACCCGCAGGTGGGCCTGCTCCCGCAGGTACTCGAACGTGTGCCGCTTGGCCGACGCCGGGTACGTCTCCGGGTCCTCCACCCACCCCACCACCGTCAGGCGGTCGGCCTTCACCTCCACCGACTGCCCCTGACCCTGCGACGCCACCAGCTCGCCCTCGGCCTCCAGCGAGCAGCCCGTCGTCAGGTGCAGCACCTCCTTCTCGTAGTTCGCCAGCTCCTTCGGAACCACGAGCTGAAGATTGTCAAAGCACGAGCCGTCGTTGATCGCGACGAACGAGATGCCCGCCTTCGAGTCGCGACGCGTGCGCACCCACCCGCGCACCTTCACCCGCCCGCCCGGCTTCGCCCGCATCGCCTCGGCCACCGACATCAACGCCATCGCCGCACCTCCAAAGACCACCGCCCACGCCCGAAAATGGGCGCCGAGTGTACCACTCCCCTTCCGCTCACCACCCCGCCCGATCGTTCCCGCCCGCCGACGCCGCCGCTCAGCCGCCGCGCGCCGGGGTCAGCAGCTCCTCGGGCGACTGCAGCAGCTCGACGATCAGGTTCAGGCAGCGGGCCGCGTCGGCCCCGTCCACGCACCGGTGATCGCACGTGAGGCTCAGCGGCAGCAGCGGCGCCACGCGGATGGCCCCGCGGTCGGCCACCACGCCGTCGCGGGCCCGGCCCACCGCCAGGATGCCCACCTCGGGGTAGTTGATGATCGGCGTCGCGAAACGCCCAGCGTAGCTGCCCACATTCGAGATCGTGAACGTCGAGCCGCTCAGCCGCTCACGCGGGATGCTCCGGTCGCGCGTCATCCGGGCCAGCTCGGCGATGTGACGCCCGATCTCCAGCACCCCCAGAGCATCGGCGTGCGGGATCACCGGCACCGTCAGCCCGTGCTCGGTGTCGGCCGCGATGCCCATGTGCACGAACGCGTACCGCTGGATCTCCTCCGCCTCCGCGTTCATGTGCGCGTTGAGCATCGGGAACCTCTTCAGCGCCCGGCACATCGCGCTCACCACGAACGGCAGGTAGCTCACCTTCTCCCCGCTCGCCGCGGCCGTGCGCTTCCGCACGTCGTCGAGCTTCGAGACATCCGCCTCGTCCATCACCGTGAAGTGCACCGCCTGGTCCACCGACTCGCGCAGCCGGTTGGCGATCGTCCGCCGAACCCCGCGGAACGGCACCTTCGTGATACCCCCCTCCGCCGCCGGGATCAGCACCGCCGGCCGCTCGGCGATCGCGTGGTGCGGCACGGTTGTCGCAAGGGGCTGCACCGGCGCAGGCCGGGCCGGCGGGGGCTCGTGCCTCGCCGCGGGCGCCGGACGGGCCGGGGCGGCCGTCCGCCCCCCAGCGCCTCCGGCCGCCGCCGCCCGCACGTCCTTCTCGGTCACCCGACCGCCGATCCCCGTCCCCGGCACCCGGTCGATGTCAACCCCCAGGTCGCGCGCCAGCCGCCGCACCGCCGGGGTGGCCAGCGCCTTGTCGCCGTGCTTCGAAACGGCCCCCAGCTCCCCGCTCATCGTGCCGACGACCGTGCCCTCGTCCTCGCGCTCACCCCCCGCCGGCGCGGCCTCGGCCCGCGCCGCGGCGGGCTCGGGCGACGCCGCCGCGCCGCGGCCTGCGCTGTGCCCCGCCTGCCCATTGGCCGCCCCCTCGTACGTCCACGCCACCGACCCCACCTTCAGAATGTCCCCCACGCTCCCGAACAGCTCTTTGATCACGCCCGCCCGCGGCGACGGCACCTCGACCAGCGCCTTGTCGGTCTCCATCTCCGCCACCGTCTGGTGCTCCTCCACCCGGTCCCCGGGTTTCACCTTCCAGGCGATGAGCTCAGCCTCATGCACGCCCTCGCCGAGGTCGGGCAGAATGAACACGTTCGGGTCCGAAGACTTGTGATGAGCCATGCACGCACCGTAAACAGGCGAGGGATCCGGGCCGACCAACCGACCGCGACGCGGCGACCAATCCCGCCGCCGCGAGGGGAGACAAGGATACCCCCAAACCGTCCGCGGACGCGGCGGCCGATCTCCCCGCCGATGAAGCGCTCAACCCCGGCCCAACCCAGCCCCCTCGGCCCTCACTCCGCCCGCTTGAACAGGTCCAGGAACCGGTTCTCGTACAGCGGAAACACCCCCAGCCGGTCGAGTTCGTTCTTCAGCGCAATGGTCTGCTGACGGTCCTGCTTGGCCGACTCGAACAACTCCTCGATGCGGTCGCGGTCGGCCTTCGTCAGCTTCTCCAGAGGCGATCCCGCCCCCCCGCCGCCGGTGCCCCCGCCGCCCGACGCCGCCCGCGGCGACTCGTCCTCCTCCGACGAAAACTCCTCCTCACCCTCCTCCTCGCCCTCGCCCTGGCTCTGGAGCTTCTCCATCAGCCGGACGAGCAGAGGCTCGGTGCGCTCCGCATCACGCGCCAGATTCGCCAGGTCGATGTCCACCCCGGCCATCAGCCCGAAGGTCTCCAGCACCGCCTTCGAGGCCTTGGGGTTCGGCACACCCGCCGCGAAAAACGGGATCTCCGCCATCAGGCACATGGCCTCGATATCCCGGTCGGCCGCGGCCCCGAGCATCACGCCGTTCATCCCCGCGATCTGCCCCTCCTGCACCGCGCGAACCTCCAGCCGGTCGAATTCCTCCAGCAGGCTCTCGCGGTTGGCCACGCCGAACACCTTCGGCTGGTCGCGCGGGTCGATCTGCGCCGCCAGCGCCGCGAACGTCACCACCCGGTCGGCCCCGAAGCCCGCCGCACGCTCCAGCAGTTCCAGCGCGTACGCCCACATGCCCGAGTTCGGCTGGCTCTCGGCCAGGAACAGCGTCACGTGCGACAGCGGCGACCCCGCCGGCGCCCGGAAGATCACCCCCCTCGGCATCCGCGGCTGCTCGATCCGGCCCCCGTGCACGTGCACCGTGCCGATGTCGAAATACCCCTTGGGCGGCAGCTCCGCCACCGGCGCATAACCGAACTTCTGGATCAGGTACCCCGCGGCGATCACCGACACGTTCCCCATCCCGGGGAACGCCGCCACCAGCACCTTCTTCGACGCCTTCTCACCCGGGCCTGCCATGCGACTCCTCGCGTCCCCCCCGCCGCGCGATCGTAGCCGTTCCCCGGCCCCCGCGGGGCCCCCATGGCCCCCGGGCCCGTGCATCCTTCCCGCCGGTCGGCCACAATGGGCCGCACACGACCCCGCGAGCCCCCGCATGCGCACCAAATCCGAGATCGTCCGCGACTGGCTCCCCCGCTACACCGGCCGCGCCCTCTCCGACTTCGGCCAGTACATCCTGCTCTCGAACTTCCAGAACTATGTCGAGCTCTTCGCCGAGCGCTTCCGCGTGCCCGTCATGGGCCGCGACAAGCCGATGCAGTCGGCCACCGCCGAGAACATCACCGTGCTCAACTTCGGCATGGGCAGCGCCATGGCCGCCACCGTCATGGACCTGCTCGGCGCCATCGAGCCCAAGGCCGTGCTCTTCCTCGGCAAATGCGGCGGCCTCAAGAAAACCAAGCTCGGCGACTTCATCCTCCCCATCGCCGCCATCCGCGGCGACGGCGCCAGCAACGACTACCTGCCCCCCGAGGTCCCCGCTCTCCCCTCCTTCCGCCTCCAGCGCGCGGTCTCCGAGGCCATCATCAAGCACGACTGCGACTACTGGACCGGCACCGTCTACACCACCAACCGCCGCGTCTGGGAGCACGATGAGCCCTTCAAGGATTACCTCCGCCGCATCCGCGCCGCCGGCATCGACATGGAGACCGCCACCATCTTCATCGTCGGCTTCACCAACAACATCCCCAAGGGCGCCCTCCTGCTCGTCTCCGACAACCCCATGACCCCCGAGGGCGTCAAGACCGCCGCCAGCGACCACGCGGTCACCGAGAAATTCGTCCGCAAACACCTCGACATCGGCCTCGACGCCCTCTGCGACCTCCGCGACTCGGGCCAGAGCGTCAAGCACCTGCGGTTCGAGTAGCCCGACCCTCCGCCCTTCACCGCCGCGGACCGGCCTCGTCCGCCTTCTTCGACTCGGAGCGCCACCTCGCCGCCTCCTCGCCGTGGCCACCGCCCGGCTCGACAGCCGACCAGGCCTCGAGCACCTCCGCCACGTTCTCCGCGGCCCGGCGGGCCTCGCCGGCGAACGGCTCGCCCAGCCCGACCAGCATCCTGTGGGCCTCGCACAGCTCCTCCGCGGCCCGGGCGAACTCGCCGGCCGAGCGCGCCAACTTCCCGCGGCAGAAGCCCATCGTCCGCAACGCCCGGGCCGCGCGGAACTGGTTGGCCCCGGGGAACACCCGCCGCAGCGGCTCCACCAGCGGCTCGAGGCTCTGCACCGCCTCGGCGTACCGCCCCTGCTCACCACGCAGTTCCGCCAGCACGAAGGCCGCCGAGAGCGTGCTCGGATGCTCCGGGCCCAGCGAGCGGCGACGGCCCTCCAGACCAACGAGGATCCACCGCTCGGCCTCGGCGAGCTCCCCCCGCGCACCCAGCGCGTTGCCGTAGTTCAGCGCGCCGGTGGCCGTCAGCGGGTGGAACTCGCCCAGCGCCCGCCGGCCCCGCTCCATCATCGTCCGCCACGCCTCGGCCGCCTCGGCGTGGCGCCCCTGGGCCTCGCGCAGCGCCGCCAGATTCGCGAACGATTCGATCGTGTACCGGTGCTCCTCGCCCAGCACCCGCCGACGCACCGACAGCGCCTCCTCCACGAACGGACCCGCCCGCTCGGGCCGCCCGATGCCGAGCAGGATGTACCCCGCCGCGCTCATCGTCTCCAGCGTGTCCGGGTGCTCAACCCCCAGCACGCGGCGCTGCGCATCCGCCGCCGCCACCAGGATCGCCGCCGCCTCATCGCCCCGCCCCGCCCCCTGCACGATGATGCCCAGACGCCGCTGCGCGTTCAGCGTCCGGGGGTCTTCGCGGCCCAGCCGCTGCGCCATCGCGTCGTAGGTGCGGCGCGCCAGCGGCTCGGCCCGCGCCCACTGGCCCGCACGCTCCAGCGTCATCAGCAGCGTTCCCGCCGTCGACCACACCCCCTCCGAGTCCTCGCCGTGCAGACGCCGCTGCGCCCCGAGCACCTCGCTCAGCATCGCCTCGGACTCGCCCAGCCGCCCGTTCTCCGACAGCAGCAGCCCCATCTGCGCCCGCGAGGCCAGCGTCGCTTCGTCACCATCGCCCAGCAGCCGCCGGCGTGTCTCGAGCGCTTCGCCTTCAAGCCGGATCGCCGTGTCCAGGCGGCCCACCGCAAGGTACCTCGCCGCCAGCGCGTGCGCCAGCTGCGCCCGCAGCAGCGGCCTGTCGCGCAGCCGCCGGTTCATCTCCTCCACCGCGGGGCTCAGGATCGTCGCGTCGAGCACCGCCGCCGCCGTGTCGGTGGCGCTCAGCCGCGACCACGACGCCCGGAACCGCGCCACCTCCGCCGCACGCTCGGCTTCCCCCACGCCCTCCCGCACCAGGCCCTGCTCCAGCTGCTCGGCCGCCTCGCGCGTCAGCCGCCCCCCCGCCAACGACGCGTCCACCCTCGACAGCATCCACTCCTGAAACTCCGAAACCGTCTTCAGTTCCTCGGCCCGGGCCCGCGCCGCATCGCGCTCGCGCTGGGCCACCCGCGCCTGCCACAGCGTCGCACCCAGGCCCCCCACCACCGCCAGAGCCACCGCCGCCGCCGCCGCCGCACCCACCCGGTGCCGCCACAGGAACTTCCGCAGCAGGTACGCCCGGCTCTCGGGCGCCGCCTCCAGCGCCTCGCCCCTCAGGTACCGCCGGATGTCCGCCGCCAGAGCCTCGGCGCTCGCGTACCGCCGGCCCCGCTCCTTCCGCATCGCCTTCAGCGGGATCCACTCCAACTCCCGCCGCAACTCCGCCGCGATCCGCCCCCGCTCCTCCCGACGCGCCCGCGCCGCCGCTTCGCCCTCCTCCCCGCCCATCGCGCTCACCCGCGTGCTCGGCCGCGGCGGTTCAATCTCGCGGATGATCCGCTGCACCTCGCCGTACCCCGCCGAACGCAGCACCGAGGGATCGAACGGCAGCGCCCCCGTCAGCAACTCGTACAGCACCACGCCCAGCGAGTACACGTCGCTGCGGGTGTCGATGTCCGCCGAGCCCACCTCCGCCTGCTCGGGGCTCATGTATTCCGGCGTGCCGATCAGGTGCCCCGTCTCGGTGAAGATCGTCTTGTCGGTCAGCGTCCGCGTGACGGCCTTCGCGACCCCGAAGTCGATCACCTTCACCACCAGCCCCTGCCCCGGCTCGGCCCGCTCCGCCCCGCCAACCCCGCGCGCCGCGCCGTCCACGCCGTCACCGGCCGAGGTCACCAGGATGTTGCTCGGCTTCAGATCCCGGTGGATGATCCCCTTCATGTGCGCGTGCTGCACCGCCTCGCACACCGCGATGAACAGCTCCAGCCGCTGCCGCAGCGTCAGACGCTGCCGGTCGCACAGCGACGTTATCGGCTCGCCCTTCACGTGCTCCATCACGAAGAACGGCCGCCCCGCCGGCGTCACCCCGCCGTCGAACACCCGCGCCACGTTCGGGTGATCCATCACCGCCAGCGCCTGACGCTCCTGCTCGAACCGCGCGATCACCGCCCGGGAGTCCATCCCCGGCCGCATGATCTTCAGCGCCACCCGCTGCACCATCGGCTCGCGACGCTCGGCCAGCCACACCACCCCGAACCCGCCCTCGCCGATCACCTCCAGCAGCTTGTACGGACCCACCCACTCGCCCGGGCTTTCGCTCACGTACAAGTCCGAGCCCGGCCGCGGGCCGCCCCCACTAGTCGCCTGCGTCGGTAGATCACCCATCGGCCCGGGCTCCCGCTGACCACAACCAAACTCAGCCGCCGTTCGCAGGCTATCACACCCGCGCCGCCCTCCTCAGCCCTTGCCCCCCGCCATCCGCTTGGCCGCCGCCGCCAGCTGCGCCGCCTTTTCCTGCAGCTTCTTCAGCAGTGCCCGGGCCCACAGAAACTCCGTCGCCATCAGCATGCACGCCACGATCATGATCGGGATCCCCGGCACCCCCGGCAGCACCCCCACGATCAGACCGAACAGGAACATCCCCACCCCCACCACCAGCACGATCAGCCGCCGCAGCTGACGCGTCGCCAGCCTCGCCAGCCGCTCGGCGTCCTCGCCTAGCGGCGAGCCCAGGCTCACCGCGATCTCCCCACGCCGCCGCTTCCGCAGGTACGACAGCAGCGACGCCCCCGCCCCCGCCACCACCAGGCAGCCGATCACCCCCAGCGTCACGAACGTGTGCGCGTCCAGCCGCGGACCAAGGAACGCCATCGCCGCCAGGTACAGCAGCATCACCGAAAGCGCCACCTTCAACCACGCCAGGTGCTTCAGCACGTCCGCGATCGCGAAGAACAGCGCCCGCAGCGTCAGCACCGCGAACATGTTGCTCGCCACCACGATGAACGGGTCGATCCCCACGTCCCGCACCACCGTCAGCACCGCAGGGATCGAATCCACCGCGAACGCCACGTCCGCCGATTCGATCAGCAGCAACGCCACCAGCACCGGCGTCACCGCCAGCTTCCCCTCCACCCGCCCCAGCAGCGCCGGACCGCTCACCGCCGGCGCCGTCGGGTACCGCCGGTTGATCAGCCGGATCACCAGGTTCCGCTTCGGGTCCGACTGCCCCTCGCGCAGCAGCAGCATCTTCACCGCCGAGTACACCAGCAGCACACCCACCACGTACGTCACCCACGGCGCCAGCGCGAACACCGCGATCCCCGCCCCCAGCAGCACCCCGCGCAGCAGCAGCGCCAGAACGATCCCCATGAACAGCACCCGGTGATGAAGCTCACGCGGAATGTTCAGCGCCGCCAGGATCACCGCGATCACCAGAAGGTTGTCGATCCCCAGCGCCACCTCCACCAGGTACGCCGCCGCGAAACGCGTCGCCGCACCCACCCCGTCCAGCTTCGTCGCGTCCCCAAGCCCCAGCCAGTGCGTGTCGTACGCCCAGTACACCCCCACCCCCACGAACGCCGACAGCAGCACCCACCGCGCAAAGCTCACCCACGCCTCAGGCCCCGACACCGCCCGCGGCCGCCTCTGAAACACGAACACATCCAGCGCGATCAGCGCCAGCAAACCGCCCACGAACGCCGTCCAGAGCCACGCCATGACGATCGCGAGTGATACCAGCACCCCCGGTCTCAGGCCGACCCACCGCCCCCAGCCCCCGATCCACATCGGCTCCAGCCCGGACGCTCATCCCGCCGCTCCCGGCCGCTCTTGACACTCAGTTGCATCAAACCTACCCTCCGCCGCATGCAGGCGCCACTGTGTGGCATGTGCAGGCCGTTGCATCAACACCCTCTCCGGGCCCCGGACATGTTCAGAACCACCATCTCCGTCGTCCTGGCCTTTCTCGCCGCCCCCGCTGCCGCCCAGCATCTCGGCGACATCCAGCCCCGCATCGCGAACGGCCGCCTCTCCGTCGGCGGCATCTCCGACAACGGCTCGGGCGCCCCGGCGTTCGATCCCACCCTCCGGGCCTTCCGCGCCGCCTTCGGCAAGGCGCCGAACTTCACCGACGACCCCGGCTTCGACACCTCCGGCTCGCCCTTCCCCCCCGCGGTGGTCATCGGATTCGACATCCTCGACGCGCTCCGCAAATGGGACGGATGCACCTTCACCACCGTCCCGCCCGAGACCCTCATCATCAGCCGCGGACTGGCCTTCCGGACCACCCCCGCCGCACCCGGCACGCCCGTCACCGGCTTCAACTTCGCCACCTCCGACCCCTCCGGCGGTCTGCACGTTCACAACAACTACTTCCTGAACAACCCCGCCTCACCGGGCATCTATCTCCTCACCCTCCGCCTCACCAGCCCCACCCCGGGCGTCGGCCCCTCCGAGCCCTTCTTCATCGTGTTCAACCAGAACGACACCGGCGAGAACCACACCCGCGCCCTCCAGCACGCGCAGTACGTCTGGAACAACCCCTTCGGCCCCGCTGACCTCCTCCGCGACGGCACGCGCTCCCCCGAGAACCTCTACCTCTGGGAGAGCCTCCGCGGCGCCTCGCTCGCCCCCGACGTCAACGGCGACTGCACCGTCGACGATCTCGACCGCCTCGCCGTCCGAAACGCCACCCGATCCGCCGAGCCCGCCTCCTCCCTCTCGGGGCGCTGACCTCATGACCCTCCCCCACCGCCGCGCCTTCACGCTCATCGAACTCCTGGTGGTCGTCGCGATCATCGCGCTGCTCATCGGCCTGCTCCTCCCCGCCGTCGGATCCGCACGCCGCGCCGCCCGGGCCACGGGCTGCCTCGCCAACCTCCGCCAGCTCCAGATCGCCCAGCTCATCTACGCCAACGACCGACGCGGCCAACTCGTCGCCTTCGGCCTCTCCCACGGCCCTTCCCTCCTCAACGAAAAGGCCTCGTGGATCAACGACCTCCAGCTCAGCTCCGACGCCCCGCTCGTCATGCGATCGCCCCTCGACACCAGCCGCCACTGGGCCACCGGCACCTCCGCCGGACCGGGCGGCGCCCCCACCGGCGCCCCCACCGGCGCCTTCCCCGTGCCCAACTCCGGCGGCAGGCGATTCCGAATCACCAGCTACGGCATCAACGAGCACGTCACACCCTCCCCGCCTCTCGACCCCACCGACGGCACCGCACGCCGGTTCGACAACCTCTTCCGGATGCCCCGCCCGGCCTCCACCGTCCAGTTCATGCTCATGGCCTACGAGGGCGAGTACGCCGGCTCCGACCACCTCCACACCTTCAACTGGTACCTCGGGCCCTTCGCCCCCGACTACCCGCCCCAGATCGCCGCCACGCAGTCCCAGATCGCCGCCCACGCCGGACCTCCCGCCGCCTGGGACGCCGCCTCCGGCTACTCCTTCCTCGACGGACACGCCCAGACGCTCCGCTTCCGCGCCGTCTACACCGACCCCCTGAACAACCGCTTCGACCCGCGATACGCCCGTTAGTCGTTCAGACCCAGTTCTCATCGCTTCCGGAGCCCCGCAGCCATGCGCCATCTCACCCCGCACCTCGTCCTGCTCGCCCTCCCCGCCGCCACCGCCCTCGCCGGCCCGGCCCCGGATGTCGGCGTCGCGATCGAGAACGGCCGCGTCGTCACCTACGCCGCCGATCACACCACCGGCCAGTTCTCCCCCGAGCCCGCCCGCGTCTTCAAGGCCGACATGACCCCCGAGTCCGGCCTCTGGTTCGCCGACGAGCCCGGCTTCTTCTCCAACCGCCTGACCATCGGCACCCGCATCGGCTTCAACATCCGCGCCGCCCTCCGCCTCTGGACGGGCTCGGCCTTCAACCCCCTCGACCCCGGCTCCGAAGAAACCATCTCCCTCGCCCGGAGCTTCGTACCGCCGGTCGGCGTCCGCACCTCCGCCGCGGGGTTCGTCGCCGGCTACGACTTCATCGCCGCCACCCCGAACCTTCCCCCCGACGGCCTCGCCGGATTCGACGACCACCTCGAACTCCTCATCAACGGCCCCGCTCGCCCCGGCATCTACCTCCTCGAACTCGAACTCTGGCAGGCCGATTCGCCCGGAGGCTCGGCCACGCCCGGATCAACCTCTCTCCCCTTCTGGTTCGTCCTCAACGCCGGGCGCCCCGAGGCCGAGCACGAGGACGCCGAGGCCTACGTCGCCGCCGTGCTCGTCCCCGCGCCGGGGGCAGGTGCGACCCTCGCGGCGGCTCTGTTCTTCGCCGCCCGACGCCGGCGCTGAACCCTCCGCCCAACGCGATCTCCCCGCAACGGAGGGCCCGCAACACGCCGCGCCCCCTTCCGCGTCCCGGTCTCGCGCCCGCCGCGGGCCCGCGGCCCCGTGGCGATATGCTCTCTCCCTCTCCCCACGCCACGCCCGACCGCGAGCCCGCCATGAACGAATTCCAGCTCTACAACCAGATCCGCGCCGCCTCGATGTTCGCCGACACCTTCCAGCGGGTGCAGCCCGTCCAGGGCTTCCTGAACCCCCTCGAGGGCTTCGCCCTCTTCCTCCTCGCCGCCGAAGGCGACGGCGTCGGCGAGGTCGTCGAGATCGGCAGCTTCATGGGCCTCTCCACCTGCTGGCTCGCCGCCGGCTCGCGCTCCGCCGGCCGCGAGAAGATCACCGCCATCGACCACTTCAAGGGCTCCCCCGAGCACCAGAAGGGCGGCACCCACGAGATCGAGGCCATCGTCCGCGAGGGCTCCACCTACCAGGCCTTCCTCAACAACCTCCGCGGCGTCGGCGTCCACGGCTGGGTCCAGCCCATCGTCGCAGGCTCCGAGCGCGCCGCCGCCGACTGGAAGAAGCCCATCCGGCTCCTCTTCATCGACGGCGACCACAGCTACGAGGCCTCCAAGAAGGACTTCGAGGTCTGGTCGCCCCACATCGTCCCCAACGGCCTCATCGCCTTCCACGACGTCGGCCCGTGGGAAGGCGTCACCCGCTTCTACCAGGAGCTCGCCCAGAACGCCGGCGGAAAGTGGCGCGAGTGCCTCGCCATGCAGAGCCTCCGCGTCATCCAGCGCATCGCCTGACCCCCCTTCCCGTCGCGACGGCCGTCTCCAGCGCCGGCCGTACACTGCGCCCGCCATGCCCTTCCCCACCGACCTCGCCGGCCAGCGCGTCACCGTCATGGGACTCGGCAACTTCGGCGGCGGCGCCGGCGTCACCCGCTGGCTGGCCCGTCAGGGCGCAGACGTCCTCGTCACCGACCTCACCCCCGCCGAAAAACTCGCGGACTCCGTCCACGCCCTCCACGATCTCACCTCCTCAGGCCGCGTCAGGCTCCGCCTCGGCGAGCACAACGTCTCCGATTTCACCAACACCGACCTCGTCGTCGCCAACCCCGCCGTCCCCAAGCCCTGGGACAACCGCTACCTCCGCGCCGCCTCCGCCGCCCGCGTCCCCATCACCACCGAGATCCGCCTCCTCGCCGAGCGCCTCCCCAACCGCGAGCGCACCGTCGGCATCACCGGCTCGGCCGGAAAGTCCACCACCACCGCCATGACCGCCGAGATCCTCGCCAGCGCCTCGGGCCACCGCACCCACGTCGGCGGAAACCTCGGCGGCTCGCTCCTCTCCGTCCTCGACCGCATCGGCCCCGAAGACTGGGTCGTTCTCGAGCTCTCCTCCGCCATGCTCCACTGGCTCGGCCCCGCCGTCGGCGACCCCGACGCCCAGCCATGGTCCCCCGCCATCGCCGCCTGCACCAACCTCTCCCCCAACCACCTCGACTGGCACGGCGAACTACCCCACTACCGCGCCAGCAAGCAGCGCATCTTCGACCCCTTCGGCGGCGGCTCGCGCCACTGGGCCATCCTCCACGAGTCCATCGCCGACTGGCCCACCCACGCCCGCAGCACCATCATCGTCCGAGACACCGACGCCCAGACCGTCGGGGCCCTCCAGGTCCCCGGCCGCCACAACCGCGGCAACGCCGCCATGGCCCTCGCCATCGCCCGCTGCGCGGGCGTCCGCGAGTCCTCCGGCCGCGAGGCCCTCGACGGCTTCCGCGGCCTCGCCCACCGCCTCGAATCGGTCGACATCCCCGGCGCACGCTTCCGCGTCTTCAACGATTCCAAGAGCACCACCCCCGAGTCCGCCGCGCTCGCCATCGCCGCCATGGACGACGAGCCGGGCCTCGGCGCCCCACGCACCCACCTCATCGCCGGCGGATACGACAAGAAGATCGATCTCGCACCCATGATCGCCCCCGCCGCCCGCTGCGCCGGCGTCTACACCGTCGGCGCCACCGGCCCCGCGCTGGCCGACCGAATCGCCTCCGCCGGCGGCCGCGCACGCTTCTGCCAAACCATCGAGCACGCCGTCCGCGACGCCGCCCAGGCCATGAACCCCGGCGACGCCCTCCTGCTCAGCCCCGGCTGCGCCAGCTGGGACCAGTTCACCAACTTCGAGGACCGCGGCCGCGCCTTCACCGACGCCGCCCGCCAAGCCCTCGCCCGCTGACGCCCCCAACCCCCAAGCCTCGCGGCACCCTCCACACGAACACGGAGCGTCTCGGGCACATCTTGCGCACATGATCGACGAATCCCCATTTTTGGCAGACAACAGGGCCGCCCAACACGCTCCAATCGCCTCCAAACCCGAAAAACCAAAACTCCACCGAACTCAGCCTTGACATCCGATAGATATCCATTAGGCTATCCAAGACCGAACACTTTGACCCAGAAGGGAGCCCCGGGATATGGTCAACGCCGACGCCACCGAAGCCGCCAAGACCAACGGAAAGCAGGAGCGCATGAGCAAGACTGCCCCTTATACACATCT
>JACVCL010000220.1 GCA_016742075.1 Phycisphaerales bacterium | reverse complement strand
GTGTCCACCTCGGGCACGCCGACCTCATCCGCTCGGCCCGCGAGATGGCCGGGCCCGCCGGCACCGTGGTGGCCCTCGTGTTCGACCCCAACCCCCTCGCGGTGCTGCGCCCCGCCGCGGCCCCCGGCACGCTCATGCCCTTCGCCCGTCGCGAGCACCTGCTCACCCGGCTCGGGGCCGACCGGGTCGTCCGTCTCGAGCCCACGCCCGAGCTGCTGGCCCAGCCCCCCGAAGCGTTCGTCCGCCGGGTCGCCGAGACGCACCATCCAACCGCCTGGGTCGAGGGGGAAGATTTTCGTTTCGGCAAAGGCCGCGCCGGCGACAACGGCACCCTCGCGGCGATGGGCCAACACCTCGGCTTCGCCCTCCGCGTCGTGCCCGACCGGGCCGTGGAACTCTCCGACCAGACACTGGTCAAGGCCTCCAGCACCATCGCCCGCTGGCTTGTAGGCCACGGCCGCATGGCCGACGCCGCCCGGGTCCTCGGCCGCCCCTACGAGCTCATCGGCCAGGTCGTCCGCGGCGACCGTCGCGGGCGGCAGATCGGCTTCCCCACCGCCAACCTCCGCACCGATCAGATGCTCCCCGCCGACGGCGTCTACGCCGGTCACGCGGCCCTCGACGACGGCCGCCGCTTCTCCGCCGCCATCCACGTCGGCCCTCGCGCCACCTTCGACGCGATGGAGCGCACCGTCGAGGCGTTCATCCTCGACTGGCCCGGCCCCGTCGCCGAGGGGCGGCCCGAGTACGGATGGGGCCTCCGGCTCGAGGTCCGCCACTGGCTGCGCGAGCTCGCCAAGTTCGAGGGCGTCGCGCCGCTCGTCGAGCAGATGAACCGCGACGTCGAGCGCGCCCGCGCCCTGTGCCCGGCCCGCACGCCCGAGCCCGCGGGGGTGAGCGCATGACCGAGCTCTGGACCAGCAATACCACCCCCGACGAGATCGCCGACCGGCTCCGCGCGGCCTCGCGCATCGCCCTGCTCACGCACAGCAAGCCCGACGGCGACGCCGTGGGCTCCACGCTCTCTCTGGCCCGGGCCCTCCGGCACGCGGGCAAGCAGGCCTGGCCGGTGTACCTCGCGCCGTGGCCGCGCAGGTTCGACGAGGTGGTCGGCCCCACTCCGGTGATCCACGAGAGCCACGGCTGCTTCGACGCCCCGCCGCTCGACTCGATCGACACCGCCGTCGTCATCGACACCGGCTCGTGGGGCCAGGTGGCCGACGCCCGGCCCTGGCTCGAGAAGCGCCCCGACCGCACCATCGTCATCGACCACCATCGCCACGGCGACGCCGACATGGCCGCCCTGCGATGGATCGTCCCCGAGGCCGCGGCCGCCGCCGAGCTCTCGGCCCATGTATGCATCCGCCTGCTCCGGCTGCCCTCAGCCGCCGATCTGCCGGGCGACGTCGCCGAGGCGGTCTACCTGGGCCTGGCCACCGACACCGGCTGGTTCCGCTTCTCGAACACCACCGACCGCACGATGTCCCTCGCCGCCGAACTCATGCGGGCCGGCGTCGACGCCAACCGGCTCTACCGAATCGTCGAACAGAACGACACCGCCGGCCGCCTCCGGCTCATGGGCCGCGCCCTCAACAGTGTGAAGCTTCACGAGGGCCCCCTCGGCCGCGACAGCATCGCCTCGATGACGCTCTCTCTCCGCGACTTCGCCGAGTGCGGCGCCAACCAGGACGACTCCGGCGGCTTCACCGACCTCCCCCAGGCCCTCGCCAGCGTGAAGGTCGTCGCCTTCTTCACCGAGCTCGAGCCGTCGGCCGAGGGGCATCCCGTCACCAAGGTCAGCCTCCGCAGCAAGGCCGGCGACCCGTGGGTCGACGTGAACGCGGTCGCCAAGTCGATGGGCGGCGGCGGCCACGTGCACGCCGCGGGCATGAAGCTCAAGGCCCCGATGTCCGAAGCCCTCGAGCGCGTCCTCGGCGCGCTCCGCGCATAAGGGCCCGCGCCATGGACGATCGCCCCTCACCCCATCCTCGCCCCGGCCCCCGCCCACGTCCCGGGAAAGGAACGCCCAGCGCCCCGCGCAAGCCCCGCGGAGGCCCCGGCCCGCAGGCCGAGAAGCCCCCGCTCCGCATCTTCACCACCACCCTCTGGGAGTACCCCAGCCAGCACTACGGCGCGGTGGGCGGCGAGCAGGGCGACAAGGCCTACGTCGGCGCCACGCCGAGCTGGGTCATCTGGCAGTTGCTCACCCGCTACACACGCGAGAAAGACCTCGTCGTCGACCCCATGTGCGGCGGCGGCACCACGCTCGACGTCGCCCGAAACCTCGGCCGGCGGGCCCTGGGCTACGACCTCGCCCCCACGCGCCCAGACATCTTCCGGGCCGATGCCCGCACCCTCCCCCTCGAGGACGGCGTGGCCGATTTCTTCTTCGTCGACCCGCCCTACTCCACCCACGTCGATTACTCCGACGACCCGCGGTGCATCGGCAAACTCGACGCCGGCGGCGACGATCAGGGCCGCGCGTACTACCAGGCCATGCAGGCCGTCATCGCCGAGGCCCACCGCGTTCTCCGCAACCGCCGCTACCTGGGCCTCTACGTCAGCGACTCGTTCAAGAAGGGCAAGGGCGACAAGGGCCGCTTCATGCCCATCGGCTTCGAGCTCTTCTCGATGCTGCGCGAGAAGTTCAAGCCCGTCGACATCGTCTGCGTCGTCCGCGGCAACAAGAAGCTCGAGCGCGGCAACTGGCACAAAGCCGCCGAAGAGGGCAACTTCTTCCTGCGCGGCTTCAACTACCTCTTCATCATGAAAAAGGAAGACGACGCCCCCGCCCGCTGACCCCCCCACCCCACAC
>JACVCL010000219.1 GCA_016742075.1 Phycisphaerales bacterium | reverse complement strand
CCCCGCTCCCCCTCAGAAAAGCGATTTACCGGACCTTCCTCGATCCGGGGACGATAAAGTCTGCTCCGCAGCGTCGTCCCGCTGGCCGCGTCCGGCCCGCCGGTCGATAAGTCTCTTCCCGCCGGGGCTTTCGTGCGCCCGCGCCGGGGCATCGACAGGGGCTCAAGGGGTGGTGGGGCAGAAAGGCCGAGGATCCCGCATGTTGCCCGCAGGTCAAGCCAGCATCCGCTCCTTCCGCGTCGTCCCCGACCTGCCCGAGCCCCTCCGCCCCCTGCTCGAGCTGGCCCACAACCTCTGGTGGTCCTGGCATCCCGAGGCCTGCCGGCTCTTCAAGCGCCTCGACCGCGACCTCTGGGAAGAAACCGGCCACAACCCCGTGAAGCTCCTCGGCACCGTCCGCCAGGAACTCCTCGACCGCTGTGCCCGCGACCAGAGCTACCTCCACGCCCTCAACGCGGTCTACGCCCGCTTCAAGTACCACGTCGAACGCGCCTCCTGGTTCGAACGCCAATACCCCCACACCGTCGACAACCAGGGCCCCGACGGCGAGCCCATGCGCGTCGCCTACTTCTCCGCCGAGTTCGGCATCACCGAGTGCATCCAGATCTACTCCGGCGGCCTCGGCTGCCTCGCCGGCGACCACCTCAAGTCCGCCAGCGAGCTCGGCCTGCCCCTCTGCGCCGTCGGCCTCCTCTACCGCTGCGGATACTTCCACCAGTACCTCAACGCCGACGGCTGGCAGCAGGAAACCTACCCCGACCAGGACTTCCCCAACCAGCCCATCCGCCGCCTCCTCGACCCCGAGACCGGCGAGCAGTACCGCGTCACCGTCGAGCTCCCCGGACGCATCGTCACCATCGGCGTCTGGCAGATGAACGTCGGACGCGTACCCCTCTACCTCCTCGACACCAACCTCCCCGAGAACAGCCGCGAAGACCGCGACATCACCCGCACCCTCTACGGCGGCGACATCGAGACCCGCATCAAGCAGGAGATCGTCCTCGGCATCGGCGGCGTCCGCGCCCTCGCCAAGGTCGGCGAGAAGGCCAACGTCTTCCACATCAACGAGGGACACGCCGCCTTCCTCGCCCTCGAACGCACCGCCCAGTTCCGCGACCGCCACGGCGTCGGCTTCGACGAGGCCCTCCAGGCCGCCGCCGCCGGACAGATCTTCACCACCCACACACCCGTCCCCGCCGGCATCGACCAGTTCGCCCCCGACCTCATCGAGCGCTACTTCAGCCACAAGCTCGCCCGCCTGGGCATCGACCTCGACGGCCTCCTCGCCCTCGGCCGCTCCAACCCCTTCGACAAGGCCGAGTTCTTCTCCATGGCCGTCCTGGCCATCCGCGCCAGCCAGTTCTGCAACGGCGTCTCGCGCCTCCACGGCCGCGTCAGCCGCAAGATGTGGCACAACATCTTCCCCGGCGTCCCCGAGCCCGAGGTCCCCATCGGACACGTCACCAACGGCGTCCACCCCCGCTCGTGGATCACCCCGCCCCTCATGACCCTCTACGACCGCTACCTCGGCCCCGACTGGCAGCTCGACCCCGCCGACTACCACCTCTGGAACGCCGTCGACGACATCCCCGACGAGGAACTCTGGACCCTCCGCCAGCGCCGCCGCGAGAAACTCGTCGCCTGGTGCCGCAAAAAGATCCGCCGCCAGCTCAAGGCCCGCGGCGCAGCCCACGACGAGATCGAACGCGCCGCCAGCGCCCTCGACCCCAACATCTTCACCATCGGCTTCGCACGCCGCTTCGCCACCTACAAGCGCGGCACCCTCCTCATGCGCGATGTCGAGCGCCTCCGCGCCCTCATGAACAACAAGGACCGCCCCTTCCAGCTCCTCATCGCCGGCAAGGCCCACCCCGCCGACGGCGGCGGCAAAGAACTCATCCGCGAGGTCGTCAAGCTCTCCAGCAACACCGACGGCCTCGCCCGCGTCGTCTTCCTCGAAGACTACGACATCGACATCGGCCGACGCCTCGTCCAGGGCTGCGACGCCTGGCTCAACACCCCCAAGCGCGGCATGGAGGCCTCCGGCACCAGCGGCATGAAGGCCGCCATGAACGGCGTCGTCAACATCTCCATCCTCGACGGATGGTGGGACGAGGCCTACGAGAGCAACCTCGGCTTCGCCATCGGCAAGGGCGAAACCTACGACGACCCCAAGGCCATGGACGCCATCGAGAGCCGCGCCATCTACGACCTCCTCGAACGCCAGATCCTCCCCGAGTTCTACGACCGCGACCCCTCCGGCCTCCCGCGCAAGTGGCTCGCCCGCGTCAAGGAGTGCATCAAAACCCTCACCCCATCCTTCTCCACCAACCGCATGGTGGCCGACTACACCGAGCAGTACTACCTCATCGCCTACGGCCTCTCACGCACCCTCCAGAGCGCCTCCCTCGCCCAGGCCCGCGGCCTCGCCTCCCAGGTCCGCCGCCTCCGCGAACACTGGCCACGCGTCCAGATCCGCAAGGTCTCCTGCGACGTCGGCGCCGCCGTCCCCGTCCGCACACCCGTCGCCGTCCGCGTCGAGATGGACCTCGGCGGCCTCCGACCCGAAGAGGTCCGCGTCCAGCTCTACCACGGCGAGGTCACCAGCCTCGGCGACATGGTCCACGCCGTCCCCTCCGACATGCGCCCCAGCCGCGACGACGCCGCCGAACGCGACGGCCGACAGGCCTTCCAGGGCCAGTTCGAGGCCGACCGCTCCGGCCGCCGAGGCTTCACCGTCCGCGTCGTCCCGCGCGAGGAACGCCTCGTCGGCACACTCATCCCCGGCCTCATCACCTGGCACCACGGCGAGGCCA
>JACVCL010000218.1 GCA_016742075.1 Phycisphaerales bacterium | reverse complement strand
CACCCCCCCCCCCACACCCCAACCCGCCCCGCCCCGCGCCAACGCACCCACCACCACCGCGCCGCCAGCCCCTCAGGGCGACGGCGGCACCGTCGCCAGCCGGCTCTCGAGCTCGACACTGGTCTTCAGCCACCGCTCCCAGTGCTGGCGGCTCATCGGCACATCCGGGTTGTTCCAGATGTCGCCCGGCAGTTCGTCGAGGCGCGCCCGCGCCCGCTGGTGCGCGGTCTGGGCCTCCCGCCACTTCCCCAGGGCGGCGTAGCAGTTGACGATCTGCACCATCGCCACCAGCGAACTGGGCGACTGCGCATACCGCTGCGCCGCCGCGTCGTAGAACCGGATCGCCTGCTCGAAGGACTCCCCCGACCGCGCCGCGTCCGAAACCGCCAGCGCCTCGCCCAGGTCGAACGCGCAGTCGCCGCGGTAGAACACCGCGTTCCGCAGCATCGTGCGCTGCAGGTCGGTCATCTTCTTGGCGTCCACCGCCTCCAGTGCCACGCGGATCTTCTCGTAGTCCTCCAGCGCCCCGCCCAGCCGCTCCAGGCGCAGCGACTCCAGCCTCCGCCGCTCGTCCTGCGCCATCGCCTGCCCCAGCTGACGCGAGATCTCGCCCGCCGACAGCCGCTTGGCGTCGGCCAGATGGAACCGCAGCACCACGTCGTCGCCCAGCTCAGGGAACCGCGAGAACGCCTCCTCGATCCGCTCCACCGCGTCGGCGTACCGGCCGATCCGCCGGTACAGCCGCCCCAGCTCGATCAGCGCCGCCCGGAACTGCGGCGCCTCGGGCGAGAACCGCTCGCCGCCCCCCAGCACCTCCAGCAGCCGCGCCTCGGCCTGACCGGCCTCCTTGTCGTCGCTCGCCAGCAGCAGGCTCTGCGCCAGCGGCACGTAGCTGTTCATCGCCTCGGCCGACGTCGGGCTCTGGTCGATCAGCGCCGCGAACAGCTCCGCCGCCGACTTGTGGTCCCCCAGGCTCTGCGACGCCCGAGCCATCCGGAAAATCGCCTGCAGCGACCTCGGATCGCCCCGACGCGTCTCGGCGAAGTCCTTGAAGTCCCGGATCGCCTCCGCCGGCTCACCCGCCCGGTCGAAGCAGTCGCCCGCCTGCCAGGTGCTCTCCGCCCAGCCGTCGGGGTTCTGCACCAGCACCGCCTTGGCGTGCCGCCGGTAGAACTTCGCCGCGTTGGCGAAGCTCGCCCGCGCCTCCTCCATCTGCCCCGCCGTCAGCGACGAGAAGTCCAGCCCGCCGTCGGCCAGCACCTTGGCCTGCCCCAGCGACCGCTCGCCGATCTTCCGCAGCGTCGACGCCATCACCGCCAGCGCATCGGCCGGCATGTCGCCCCGCGGGTACAGCGGCTCGATCAGCCGCGCGTAATTCAGCGCCGTGTCCAGGTCCCCCCGCTGCTGACGCTCCTCCTGCCACTGCATGAGGCTCTTCTTCACGTCCTCCACCGTCACGTCGCCCGCCATCCCCGGCCGGTGGATCGCCGACGCCACCCGCTCGAACGCCGCGAGCGACGCCGCGAAGTCCCCCCGCGCCGCCTCCGCCTCGCCGATCCCCAGGTTCGCCGCCAGCTCCAGCGCCGACTTGGGGAACCGCGCCGCCACCTGCGCAAAGCGGTCCCGCGCCTCGTCCAGCGCCACGTTCGCCCCGGCCTCCGACGCCCGCGCCGTCGCCAGGCCCAGCCGACCCAGCAGCAGGTTCGCACGCCCCGCCCACTCATCCGACTCCGGGATCACCCTCGCCGCGTGCGAAAGCTGCTCCCGCGCCTCCTTCAGGTACCCAAGCTCGTAGTACGCATCGCCCAGGATCACGAACAGCGGCCCGGCGTCCGGGTTCGCCGGAGAGTCCAGCATCTGGATCTCCATCAGCAACTGCCGGATCGCCCGGTCGGCCAGCGCCTGGTCCTCACCGTTCCGACCCCGGTCCCCCACCGGCCTCGCCCGCTCCAGCCGGATCTTCGACTGCCTCGCCACCGCCCAGATCCGTTCCGCACGCGTCGACCCCGGGTCGCTCCGCACCGAATCCAGCAGCCCCATCACCCGCTCGCCGTCCACCCGGATCGTCCGCGTCACCGTCGCACGCTCCACGATCGTCCGCTGCAGCTCCCGACGCTGCGCCCCAGCCTCGTCACCGATCCGCCTCACCTCGCCGATCGCCTCGTCCACCCGCCCAAGGCTCAGCAGTGTGTCGGCGAACCGTGCCTGCCGCACCGCGTCCAGCGGCCGCTCGAACTGCTGACGCACCCGCGTGTAGTCGTCCAGCACCTGCCCGTGGAACTTCGCCACGTCGATACCCTGCGCCTTCTGCGCCAGGTACACCGCGTCGCCACGCGTCAGAAAGAAACGCACCCGCTGGTCCGCCGAGGCGCTCTTCTCCAGGTACGTCGCCACCCCAGGCCGGTCCAGGATGTCGATCGCCGGCTGGTAGTCCTGCTTCTCGATCAGTCCGTCCACCGACGCCATAAGCCCGTCAAAATCCGGCCCCGGCGTCCGGCTCCGCCAGGTCACCAGCGCCGCCACCAGCAGCCCCGCCGCCAGCAGAACCACCGGCACCTGCCACAGGTCCCGCCACCCGCGCAGACCGCCCCCGTGGGCCTTCCCAGACCCGCCACCCGCCCCGCTCCCGCTCGTCCGATGGTCCGACGGTGTGCTCACAGGCGCAGAATCTCCGACCGCGGCGCCCGCCGCGTCCTAGCACCAGTTATCGGGTGCCGACCCACCCCGCTTCAAGCAATTCCGGCCGAATCCACCGCCTCACGCCGACCACCCCCGCCGCGGACCGGTGGCCCCCAACACGGGTCGCCCGTGACGGTCGACGGGCACGGGCCGTACGGCCAGACGCCCCCATCC